>JBKQHM010000269.1:0-32346 GCA_052148775.1 Isosphaeraceae bacterium
GGGCGCACGACATACTTTGCAGCGGAAAGCCCGTCCGCGTATAATCGATGTTGGAAACGTGTTATCCCGCCAAGTCACAACTGGAAGGAGCAGTTAGGGATGGCTCACACCACTGATCCGGCCGCCATCGTCGTCGATCAGGAGAAGTTGATTCAGGGCGTCGCAAAACATTTCCTCCACAAGGTCTTTGGCCTGGAGGGGATGCCCTGGGGCACCCCGTTCTCCAACCTGGAGGAATTGGCCGTCCAGATCGGTCAAGCCGTCTCGCGGAGCATGATGACCCAGGCCCTGGTTGGGCAGGCCCAAGCCGTGCCGGCCGAGGACCAGACTTGTGGGGTCTGCGGGACGGTGGTGAGATCCAATCCCTCGGACGAACCACGGACCGTGACCACCACGGTGGGCACGGTCCATTGGACCGAACCGAAACGATACTGCCCCCAATGTCGGGCGGCTTTTTTTCCCTCAGTCCCAGAGTCTGGGAATTGACCTGGGCTCCTATAGCCCCCATGTCCTGCGCCAGATCGTCTACGCCGGGGTCCAGAACACGTCCTTCGCCGCCGGACGGGATGATTTGCTCAACCTGGCTCGCCTGAAGATCTCCGAAAAGCAAGTGGAACGCGTGACCGAGCGCATCGGCCAGGAGCGTCTCGATCAGCGTGATGCGGAGGTTCAGGCGTTCCTGGAGCTACCCGTGATGGAGAAGTTTGCTGCGGCGGTGGCTCATCCCCCGGACTTGGCGGTGGTGGAGATGGATGGGGGGCGGCTTCAGATCCGCAAAGAGCCGCGGAGCGCCCCGGCTGTCGGGGACGTGGCTAGCCCGGTCCAGGAGGTGGATCAGGCGGGGTCGGCGACGCCAGGCCAGGCGGGGTCGGCGACGCCGAGCCCGGTGGTGACCGAGCCAGCCGTGGCGGGGTCGGCGACGCCGAGCCAGGCGCCAGCCGTGTCTGAGGCCCGCAATCATCACTGGCGAGAAGACAAGATCGGTCTGCTGATGACGATGACCAGCAAAGAATCCGCTACGGATCCTTGCCCCAGTATCCCTGAGACCTTCGTCAATCCGCTACGGATCATCAAGCTGGCGCGTGAGCTCCACAAGGGGTGCGGAGCGAGTGAGGATGCGGTGGCCGATCCGCCGGACTCGGAGGGGGACGACGCGTTGGCGCCTCCGGAGTACACCCCGCCGACGGTGCGAGTCAAGTCGATGGTGGCGACGCGGCAAGACGCCGAGTCCCTGGGAGAGACCTTGGCTGCGGCGGCCCGGGCGCGAGGGTTTTATGGGGCAGGGCGCAAAGCGTTCGTGGCCGACGGGGCCGAGTGTAACTGGACGGTTCAGAAGCGATGGTTCAGCGATTTCGTGCCGATCATCGATTTCATCCACGTGTTATCGTATGTATTCGCCGCGGCAATGGCCGGCCGGTCGTTCGGGCAGGGTTGGCCGGTGTATGTGCGGTGGATTGGTCTGGTGTGGCAGGGGCGCGTGGCGGAAGTGATCACGGAATTGGAGCGACGGCAGGAGGAATTGGGACTGCCGGCGAAAGACGAGTCGGAGACCAGCCCGCGACGCGTGGTGGCCGATACCTTGAGATATCTCAAGAATAATCAAGACCGGATGAAATACGATGAGTATCGACGGCTGGGCTTGCCGATCACCTCAAGTCACGTGGAGTCGACGGTCAAGCAGTTCAACCGCCGGGTGAAGGGGACGGAGAAGTTCTGGTCGGAGGAGGGAGCCGAGGCGTTGCTCCAATTGCGCGCCGACTACCTGAGCGAGACCGAACCGATGGAGAAGTTCTGGCAAGGGAGGGAAGCGGCGGCGACCGGGAGGAAGCGCTACCGCCGGGCGGTCTAGCTGCGAGGAAATCGCAATCCCGGTCGTGCGCCCCATGGGAATTCCGGTCGTCGCCCCTTCGCCGGAATCGTCGCACATCTCGAAGACCGCGATGCCTCCGGTGATCGCCGGGGCTTAATCGCGACGCGACCCCGGCGGAAAGCCCCGGGGGCAACGCCTCGTCGCCTGTCGGGGCTCTGGACGGGAATCGGGCAGGGCCCGGCTCCCACGGAGACTCTTCTCGTTGTCGACCAGCAACACTCGACCGAGACGACGCCTACGGCGGGACCCGAAGTCCTCGGGCCGAGACCGCCGCTACGATCAAGGGGGCAGGTCCGGGTTCACGCGCTGCGGGCCAGCGGATGTCCGGCGAGGTCCTCGAGGATCGCGATCGGGGCCTTCTCCGGGCAGGTCAGGCTCGATCGGCGGACGATGAAGGTCTGTTCCAGCATGTACTGACCGCTCAGGCACGCGTGGCTGGCGCTGTCGGTGAAGACGATCCAGGTCGAGCCGGCGGGGAACTCCCATCGATCCTTGCGGCAGGTCTCCTGGAATCGCGCGTCTTCCTTCATGGCGTGGTGGATCTTGAGCATGAAGCGGTCATAAGGGGGGCGGTCGACCACCGGCAGGCCCAACCGGGCGGCGGCACGGACCGTCAGGACCTTGCATGCGTCCAGCGCCCCCGGCTTGCGATGCAGCCCGATCCGCTCGGCGAACTGGCCGGCGAGCGCCTCGAAGTGGTCCGTGGTGACCCAGACCCGCGGCCGATCCGGGTGGATGTTCGTGAAGATCCGCAGCAACCGATCGCCGTACGAGGGACGCGTCGGGAACGAGTCGAAGTGCAGCAGGTCGTTCCGCGAGTGCAGCGAGACCTTGCGCCCCGACTCCTCGATCGGCCGGAAACTGGCGAAATCGATCTTCCAGGACCCGGCGTACTGCTTCAATATCGTCGACATGAACGCGATCGCATGCCGGGAATAATCGCGCATGATGGCGTGGACCCGCTCGCGTTGCGCGGTGTCGTCCTGGTCGATCCCCTTGAGGCGATCCTCGATCGGCCGGTAGCTGATATTCTTGTGGTACGAGGCGTCGACCTGCTTCTGCGTCACCAGGAACGCCCGATCCGCGTCGGAAACCAGCGGCGGCGAGACGGGAAAGTAGAGGATATCCCCCGACTCCAGGCCGCGATATTCGGCCTGGCTCGCCTCCGAGTCGAACCGACCCGCGTCCATCGTGATCCGTGCCATGTTCGATCGCTCCATGATCATTGGCCAATGGCCGGCAGGGCCGACTCCGTTGCCGGCCGATCGAGCACAGGGGTGCATGGCCAGGAATCATACTCCGATCACCGAAAGAAGAAAGAGGAACTCCGATCGAGGTGCCCCCTTCCGACCACCACACCACCGGCCGCCACCGTTCCATCTCGAATCCCCGCCACGATGATCGATCCGGGAGCCATCCGCCTTGAATTCCGATGAGCGAACGAAATCATCCCGATCCGCACCGAGAGCGACGCGGGGCGATGCGAGGGCCCGCGAGGTCCTGCTGGAACTCTACCGCGATGAGCTGCGCCGCATGGTGGAGGCCCGGTTGGATCCGCGGATCGCCGCTCGGGTCGACGCGTCGGACGTCGTCCAGGACACAATGATCGAGGCATCGCGTCGGCTGGACGACGACCTGCTCGAACGGCCCCTCGCTTATTTCGCCTGGCTTCGCCAACTCGCCATCGAGCGGATTGTCGGGACGCACCGACAACACGTTCACGCCCAGCGCCGCAGCATTGATCGCGAGAGGCGTGGGGTGGGTCTGTGACCCCGGGATCGAATGCGCGGCCTCGCAGAGGCCGGCTACAGAAGCGGGCGAGGTTCATAACACGCCCTCGCCGCAGTCCCGCGATCGGCCTTCTCAGGTCGTCTCACCAGTGCATGACATAGCCGCCATCGACGTTGATAGTCTGGCCGGTGATGTTGCGCCCCTGGTCCGAGGCGAGGAAGACGGCCATGGCGGCGATGTCCTCGGGCTGTTGCCATCGGTTCAAGGGGACGAGCTTCTTGATCTTGTCGGCCGTCCAGTCCTCGTAGGAGGGCCGCTGCGACTCGGGCTGCTCCCTGGACCAGGCCTCGTAGACCGACCGGTTGAGCGGGGTCTGGACCATGCCCGGGCAGAGTGCGTTCACGCGCACGCCGTACGGCGCCAGGTCCTTGGCGGCGCACTGCGCGAAGTTGATGACCGCGGCCTTCGCGGCGCTATAGGGAGGGTCGGTCTGCGAACCGATCTGGCCGGCGACCGACGAGAGCAAGAGCATCGATCGCGACGCGACGGCGCCGGCGGAGTCCTCCAATCGGGCCGCCTCGGCCATCATGGGCGCGAACGCATGCGCCACGTTGACGGCGCCGATCAGGTTGACCTTGAGCACGAAATTCCAGTCGGCCGGGTCGAGCTTCCAGAACGGGAAGCCGAACTTCCCCGAGCCGACCCCGACCGCGAAGACGACGTGATCGCATCGGCTATATCGTCGCATGACCTCCTCGGTCGTGCGTCGGAACGCGTCGAGATCGGTGACGTCGGTCACCAGGCCCATCGACAATCGGTCCTGGTCGCGATCTCCGGACGTGGGGCCGGATCGAGGCGGTCGCGCGAGCAGGCCGGCCAGGTCAAGGACCATCGGATCGCGATCGATGGCCGCGACGCGGGCACCCTCAGCCGCGAACGCCCGCGCGATCGCCGCGCCGATGCCCCGGGCCGCCCCGAAGACCACCACGACACTCCCGTCGAGACCCAGTTCCATCGTCGGCTCCTCGGGATTCCGCGACTCGACTCACTTGGCGCGCTGGCGACCCGCCTGCTGGTTGCCCCGACCGATGTCAACCATCCGGTCCCGGATCGAGCCCTCGGCATTCTTGGCCTGTGCGCTTTCCCCGGCTTCGCGGAGCTGCTCGGCTTCCACGCCCTTGGCGGTCGCCTTGGGAGCTTTACCCTTACCCTTGCCCTTGGCCTTGCCGGCCCGGCCCGTCGAGTTGGCCTGGGTGTACTCGTGGGACTGCGATGCTTCCGTACTCGCCTGCTTCTCCGGCGGGAGTGCATCGGTCAGCTTGAATCGTCCAAATCCGGCCATCGTCGTAATCTCCTTGGTGTGTCGTGGTCCGTGGGTCAATGGTTAGTAAACCGGAATCGCGCCCGGTTTTCACTAGCAACTTCGCCCGGTACCTGAGATCTATGGTAGACTGTCGGCCGGTCGTTTGTCTCGTGCCGGTCGCCCCATGCCGGCCGGTTTTGCTCGCACAGCCACGCCCAGTGCCACCCGGAGGTCCGTCATGTCGCAGGAATCGGGATCGTCCACGCGCCGCGAATTCGCCCGCGAGGCCCTGAAATCGCTGACCGCGGTCGTCTTGATCGAGGGCCTCTGGTCACGACGGCTGCTCGGGGACGACGTCCGGCCGATCGTGGACGACTGGTTCAAGGAACTCAATGCCATCAGCCGGGACGTGCACGAACACCGGGTCAAGGACGTCGAGTTCCAGAAGTCGCTGGAGAAGCTCTACGCCCGGGTGGACCTGACGAGTCTGCTGAAGACGATCGACTTCGACAAGCTCGCGTCCGGCGCGACCTTCCCGGCCAAGGGCGCACAGAGCTTGCCGGTGGATTTCTCACACGTCGGCGGGCTCCCGGTCCAGGCGGCATTCGGCAGGCAGATTTTCGCCATGGCCAAGGGCCGCTCGGTGGTCCCCCACGGGCACAACAACATGGCCACCGGCTTCATCGTCCTGAAGGGAGACTTCCGCGGCCGGCATTACGACCGCGTCGAGGACCACTCCGACCATTACATCATCAAGCCGACGATCGACCGGAAATTCCGGCTCGGCGAGTTCTCGACCATCTCGGATCACAAGGACAACGTCCACTGGTTCACCGCCGAGGGCGAGGCCGGGTTCCTCTTCAACGTCCACGTCGTGGAGACCAACCCCGAGAACCCCAACCGCCCGGGTCGCGTCTACGTCGACCCCATGGGAGAGAAGCTCTCCGGCGGCCTCATCAAGGCCCCGAAGATCACCTACGGGAAGGTCAACCAGCTCTACGGCTGAGCCCGACGCGGACGAAGGGCGCGGGATTCCTCCCGGATGACTTGGACTATCTCGTGCCCCGATTCCCGGGACGTCGCTACGAGACGCGAGAACATGAGTGGTCGAGCGCTTGCCCGAGGTTTTTCCCGGACCGGGCTCGCGGGAATGGTTTCAGAACGAGCGCCGTCCCGTCATCGAAGCGACTTTCAAGGAATTGCTGGAATGCTCAAGAGAATTATATAGGTGCACGGCGGATGAAAAGTGAGCGAGTACGGAATGGGGACCATGTTCGATCACTCGGCAGCCCAGGTAAACGGGGAGGGATAGTCTTGGCCGGGATTCGGAGTGCCTTCTTGTCCTGGAGGACACAGCCTCTATCGTCCGTAGAATGGAGCAGATCCATTCTCAGGGCTCGCGATGCTGCCAGAATGGCGGCGTGATGGCGGACCTCATCTTTCCTGATTCGCTCCCTCGCGACAGACCCCCGATTGATTTCCCTCCTACACAGTGGTACGATTTGCCTCGAAGTGACAGCCCATAGAGGCCCAGGGAGGGCAGCCGATGGCGGCCCGGAACGGACACTCCTCCGACGGTCCCTCCCACTTCTCGTGGGAAGCGTCGGAATGGCCGACTTTTCTTCATCTTGACATCTTCGACGATGAATGGTCAGACCTCGGGTTGGGAGACGATGACCTTCAGGAACTGCAAGCCGAGATCTTGGCATCGCCCGAGCGTTATCCGATCGTCCGGGGCACGGAAGGGCTCCGGAAAATCCGGTTCGCCCCATCGCGGGAGGCGCGCGGCAAGCGCGGGGCTTATCGCGTCGGTTATGCCCGGTTCCGCGAGTTCGGCTTCATACTGCTTGTCACCGTCTGGGGAAAGAACGATAAGTCGGACCTATCCGCCGGGGACTGAAAGGCCATCGCCGCGATCATCAAGGACATCCGAAGGGCTCTGGGAGAGAGCGGGGACCGATGAAGCGGGGATCGGAATTCACACCGAAGGGTTCGAAGATCGTAGCGGCCCTAGCGCGGTTTCGCGACGCGATCGAGGCCAGTACGCCGATCGAGCAGCGTTATACGGTCCGTCGGGTTAAGCTCGACCTGACACCACGGACGTTCGCTCCCGATGAGATCAAGGGAATCCGTGCGATGATCGGCGTCAGCCAGCCGATCTTCGGCCAATTCCTGGGAGTTGACGTCAAGACCGTCCGATCCTGGGAGCAGGGGCGGCGCACGCCCTCAGGGATGGCCTGCCGGTTTCTCGAGGAGATCCAAGCCGCTCCCGAGCACTGGCGCAGCCGCCTGGACGCCGTCCTGGGCCCACCGGACCGGTCGAGGTAGGGCCACGCTCGGGTGCGTCTCAGGCAAACGTACATGTCGGAGGAAAACGGACCTCAGCACGAAGGAATCATGGACATCATGAGGCGAGCGCATTTGCCGATCAGCCTGGAAACCAGGCACACTCTTACGCTCATGGCGATGCTGCTGGCCGTCGCCGTGACAAGCCCCGCGATCGCCGAGGATTGGGGCGCCTATGCGCTGATCCCGGCCAGTGCCCCGGCCCTGGTGCTGGAGGCCGTAGGCTCCGGGACGACCGATGGGACCGCGATCTCGATCGGCAGGCCCGCGAGGACGCCCAATCAGAAATGGGTGATCGCCGCGAAGGGAAACAACTCCTATTCGATCAAGCCCTCCTACAGCTCTTCACTCGTGCTCGCCGCGGCGAGGGGCGGCACGGCGATCGGCACGGCGATCGTGCTCGAGACCGACGGCGGCAAGCCCTGGCAAGAATGGAACCTCAAGAAGAACGAGGACGGGTCTTATTGCCTGATTCCCCGGCACGCCCCGGATAAAGGGCTGGATCACCTGGGCGGCAGGCCGGTGCCCGGGGCGAAGATCGACCTGTGGACGAACAATCCCGGCGATACGCATCTCCAGTGGATCATCAGGCCGCTCACGGGCACCATGCCGGAGGTCGCGGCCGGCGCCGGAGAATCCCCGCCTAGCAACTACGTCGCGCCCGAACTCAAACCCGAAGAGATCCTCAAAGGCACACTGAAGAACTTCACCTTTTCGAGCAGCACGATCTTCCCGGGGACCGTCCGGCAAGTCACGGTCTTCATCCCCGCCCAGTACGACGGGTCCAAACCGGCCTGCGTCTACGTCAAGACCGACGGCTATAACCCGAACGAAAAGACGTTGCTCGAGACGATGATCGCCGCCGGGGAGATGCCCGTGACGATCGGCGTATTCGTTCGGCCCGGCGACCTGCCGGCTACGGTCAAGGGCACGATGGGCCGGCGCAATCGTTGTTTCGAATATGACGGCGTGGGAGACAATAACGTCCGCTTCCTCGTCGATGAGTTATTGCCGTTCGTAGCGAAGGAATGCCATCTGAAATTGTCGACGAGCGGGAACGATCGGTGCATCGCCGGGGGGAGCAGCGGCGGGATCTCGGCGTTCAACGCGGCCTGGGAACGCCCGGACGCCTTCAGTCGCGTGTATGCGAACAGCGGCAGTTTCGTCGCGTTCCGCGGCGGTCACGAGTTCCCCACGCTCGTCCGGAAGTTCGAGGCCAAACCCATCCGCGCCTATCTCACCACCGGCATGCGCGACATGGAGAACTGCGCCGGCGACTGGTTCCTGCTCGACCAGGAGATGGACAAGGCGTTGAAGTTCTCCGGATATGACTATTCGTTCCGGATCATCAACGGCGGCCACGTCGCCGGGTATTACGATTACTTCCGGGAAGCGATGAGCTACCTCTGGAAAGACTGGCCGCGGCCGGTCAAGGCCGGGCCGAGCGCCCCTCGCGTGCGCGACATCATCCTGCCCGATGAGCCCTGGCAGATCGTCGCCGACGGTCGCCACGATGTCCGCGGGCCGGCGACAGCCGCCAACGGGGCGGTCTTCTTCGTGGAGGCCGGCGAGAATAAAGTCCGACGCATCGATCTGGATGGCAACATCAAAGAGTTCTTGTCCGACGCCGGACATGCCAGCAGCTTGACCGTCTGCCCCGAGGGCCAACTCTACGCGGTCTCGAGCGAGACCGGGCGGATCATGTGCTACGACGCGTCTGGCAAGGGGAGCCTGGTTGTTGAAGGCATTCGCGGTCGACACCTGCTCGCCACCCCCGGCGGCGGCCTGTACGTCACCAGCAATGGCGACAAGCCGGGCGATTCCGGGAGCGTCTGGTTCGTCAAGGACGGTCGGAAGACGCGGGTCGACACGGGCCTGAAATTCGCGACCGGCCTGGCTTACCGGCCCGACCAGTGGTTGCTGTCCGTGGCCGATGGACGCTCGAAGTGGGCTTACAGCTATCAGATCAACGCCGACGGGACGCTCGCGAACAAGGAGCGGTTCTTCTGGTTACACGTGCCCGACTGGGAAGACGACGCCGGTGCCGAGTCGATCTGTTATGCCAGGGAGGGTCCGATGCTGGTCGCGACGCGATGGGGAATCCAGGTGTGCGCCGACGACGGCCCCACCCAGGTCATCCTGCCGATGCCCGACCGCAGCCGCGTTGTCGGCGTCTGCCTCGGCGGCCGCGCGATGGATACCTTGTTCGCCTTTTGCGGCGCCCGGATCTGGAAGCGAAAGGTGAAGGTCCACGGCATCGGCGCATTCAGTCCCTGGACGCCGGCGCATGGGTCCAGGTTGTGAAAGCATTCCGCCGAGCATCGACGTCGGGCGGGATGTCAGCCAGTGGGTTAACTCTCGGCCTGTGAGGACGGTGAAACAATGGGTCTGTTACAACGGATCGCCTCGATCAGGCTCGATATAGCGGCTTCGAGTCGCCGGAACGACCGAAGGCTGCGGGCTCGGATCGCTTCGAGGTCGACCAACCTGGTCAGGACGGCCTGGTCGCGGGTCGGTTTGTAGCCGCCGTCAACGATGGCTCCAAGCCACCCCTTCGCATCCCTTGGACCGGCTTCGAGATCTCCCTCGGGCGCTTTCGCATCGGGGTCAATGAGGCGCCCGTCGGATAATCGTCTGCCCGCCAAGGAAGCGATCCCCGCGATCAGCCATGTTTCGTATTCCTGCCTCGCGAAGTCAACCGCTACCGAAAACGTTCGACCCGCCCCGACATGCATCGCTGCGCCGGCCAGTGATCTGGCTAACGATGCCGCGCAAAACGGTTTTCCTCCCACCTTCGCAATGTCGCCGTCGAGAATCAGCAACACCCCGCCGACGTTGGAGCGCTTCAGACTAGCTTCCAGGTCTCGCTTCCAATTGTGAAAATCTTCTTTTATCAGTTTGTCGACCGAGCCGACTCGAAACGAGTTGTTATCGAGCAGGATGTCATGCCAATCACCCTTCTCGGTGAGAAGTCGTCTAACGAGCGTCGGCACAGCGTCGGCTTCGCCCTCACCTTCGACGAAAAGGATGAGTCGCCTCATGCGCCGGCTGTCTCCAGTTGCATCCGGGCAGGGTCGACCGTGAGCAGTTCTCCGGGCTCGAGCAAGTTGTCGCGAACGGCTTCCATTTGCTCGGCGGAGATGAAGCCGATTCGGGTTTCCAAACGGTCGAGTTCCACCACACGAATCTGGTCGACATCGAAGTAATCAAGGAGTTTTGGGCTATGCGTCGTCAGGATGACCTGCCCACGTCCCGCTTCCGGAGCCGCCTTGAATTCTTCGGCCAGAAGCGACAGCGCCCCCGGGTGGATCCCAACCTCGGGATGCTCGAAGATCAACGTCTGCTTGGGGGGGCGTTGATAGACAGCCAGCAAGTGGGCGTAAAACCGCCGAAGGCCGTCGGACTCCTGGGAAAGGTCGAGAGCCAGTGTCTTACCATCGAACCTGTGGCCGACCACGACACTCGACGGATTCCAGATGTCGTTCAATTCCACGGATGAGATCGAAGGATTCACGCGTTGGAGCGCCGCGACCATGCTCCTGCGGACCTTCAGATCCTGGAGATTGCTAACGACATCCTTGAGTGTATCAAGGAAATTCCCCGCATCATCAGCAAGACCCCTCGAACTTTGATTCTCTTTGACCGGCCGACAAAGCACTTTATCGGAGAAGGCGTAGCAGCCGATTCCCGATGTGAGGGCGGTGAACGCAATCACAATCTCGGAAATCGATGGGATTCGACCAAGGGCGATCGCACCGGCCGGCGGAACCTGAATCAATTCGGGCTCGACCACCCAACGCGCCGGGCGTGGCTTGCCGGCGTTGTCCTGGTGAAAAAGGCATCGATCGCCGAGGGTCAGACGTTCGTTCTCCGGCGGCTGGCTTGGGCCATTCTTGCTGATCGACAACTCGTATAGAAAGTTTTCTTCGATGCCCGTAACGGAGAATTCAACCCGAAAGGTCGTTGGGGTGTCCGACGCCGGCATCGGTCGCAATTGAGGCCACGATTTTTGTAACACCTGATTCGAGATGAGCACGTCCCTCAAAGACCGCAACGCTTGCACAAAGCTCGACTTGCCGGTGCCGCTCTTGCCGACGAGGACCGTGACGGGCGACAAACCAACGTCCACATCAAGAATGCTCTTGAAATTCTGGACCCGAAAGCGATGGATCATGATTCCCTCTATATCGGAGAGTCAGGCTCGTCCCGCTTGCTATCATACAACCCAAGGGCTTGCTGGTCAGCATTGTCAGTCGACGCAGCCGCCTGGCGCCGTCATGAGCGCATCGGAAGGGTAGAGGCAGTGCCATGCTCGGGTTGGTCTCAGGCCGATGGCTTGTGCTTCAGATCAATCAGCGGATCTCTCCGGTGCGATAAGGACATGCCGAGATTCGCTAACCATCCTCGCTCGTCATCAAGACCCTTTACTGCCCCGCCCGCCGGAGCTGGCCGAGCAGGCTGTTCATCTCGCCGTGGACTTCCGGGGTCTGGCGGATGATCAGGGCCGGCGGCATCGGCCAGGGGACGATGGCGCCGATGGGCCGGGTTTCGTCGAGTCCTTGTGCCTGGGCGCGCTGGGCGCGGCGTTGGCGGCGCTTTTCCAGGGTCTTGCGCAGCGATTCCTTGTAGGCTTCGCTGGGTTCGCGCCGGGGCTCCGGGGCTTTGGCCGCGGCCTGGGGTTTGGACTTTTCGGCCTTGGTCGTGGGACGAGGCTTGGTATCTGAGCGGGCCGGGGCTGCCTCGACCGCTTTCCGGTCTTTCGCCGGGGCGGACGACGGATCTTTCTTGGTTGTAACCGTTTGCGCCCGAGCCGGCTCTCCCGGCCAGGAGGTTGCGCAGAGGAGCAGGCCCGCGAAGAGCCATGGTGCTGGCCGTTTCCGCCGACATCGGCTGTCCATTTTGGCGAACTCCGGGTCCTTCGACGGCCTGGGTTGTCGGCGGGAATCGCGGACGAGCGGACCGGCTCCGTTGTGCAGGCCGGCCTCATATCATAACATTAGTCTGGCAAGGAGAATACCCGGGCGGAGTGGCCCATGTCGAGTAGCGGAGTCCTGCGGTATTCTGCGCGCCATCCGGAGATGGTCCGTCTCCACGGCGATGGGAGCCCCACGGTGATCGATATCGGCACGACGCTCAACGAGAGGTTTCTCCTGGAGAAGGAGCTGGGCCACGGCGGCATGGGGGCCGTCTATCAGGCCACCGACCAGGTCTTGCAGCGCAGCGTCGCCATCAAGGTCCTCAAGGAGCGGAGCGGGGAAGAGGTCGGGAAGAAGCTCCGACTCGAGGCCCAGATCGCCGCCCGGCTCCTGCACGAGAACGTGGTCCGGATCTACGATTTCAACATGGCCGATCAGACGTATTACCTGGTCATGGAAGAGGTTAAGGGCACCAGTTACGCCCGGAGATGGCGGCATGTGCCGCTGGAGGACCGCCTGCGGATCCTCGCGCAGGTGGCCGATGCGCTGGATTATGCACATCACCAGGGAGTCGTCCACCGGGACGTCAAGCCGGGTAACGTGCTCTTGACCGCCACCGACTCGCCCAAGCTCTCGGACTTCGGGCTGTCGATCCTCGCCGAGGAAGGCGACAACTCGGGGGTCGTCCGGGGAACGCCCCTGTACATGAGCCCGGAGCAGACCAAGGGAAGCCGCCTGGACTATCGCACCGACCTCTATTCGCTCGGCGTGATGATCTACGAGTCGGCGGTCGGGTCCGCGCCGTTCACGGGAACGTCGCTGTCGATCATGGCGCAACATGGGGCCTCCGAGCCGGATCCGCCGCGGGGCCGCAATCCCTGGGTCTCCGAGGATCTCGAGGCCCTGATCCTGTCGCTGCTGGCGAAGAAGCCCGAGGCGCGTCCGCGTTCGGGCGCGGTGGTGGCCGAATCGTTGCGGCGGGAGGTCGATCGGATCATCCGCGAACGCCAGACGGCGACGACGGGAACCGGCGGTTCGCAGACCAAGCCGGCCAGCCTCAATGCGACAGCGCCGGTCTCCACCGAACGCCAGCCTTCGGCCGGGCCGACTCCGGAGCCGGTCGCGGGCAACGGGCGAGGGGTCGGGACATCGGCGAAGCCCCCGTCGGCCGTGCCGTCGACGGCGCAGTCAGAAATCCCCGCGACTCCGCACACCGTGACAGCCCCTGGAGACCTGACGACCCCGGGGAAGTCGGTCGGTCTCTCGACGGAGGTAGCCTCTGGGTCCAGTTCCAGGGCGGCCCTGGGCCCCTCGTCCGCCGTGATCTCCGTGGCCAGCAGCGGCGGACTCACGGCGATGGTCCGCTCGCCGCTGGTCCGGAAGATGCTCGAGCTGGTCCTGGCCGACCCGATCCAACTGACCCCCCAGGAGCGGTACCTCGACGGCCACTACCTGGCCTACCTCCTGAGCGGCTCGAAGCGCCAGGGTCTGCTCCTGCGCCGACCATTGGAGCCCCGCAACGCCGATCGGGCCCGGCTGCTCCTGGGCTTGACCTACGCGATGCTGGCTGGTTCGACCGAGGAGGCGATCAAAGACGCGGCATCCCTCCTCGACGAGCGGATCGAGGTGCGTGCGACCCTGTCGCCGATCATCGTGTCGAAGTATCTGGCCTGCCGCGAGACCCCGAAGAAGCGCAAGCTCTTGCGACAGACGCGCAGGGCCATCGGCGAGGTCAGCGTCTACGCCCCGAAGCACATGATCGACGCCAAGGGCGTGCTCAACCCGGGCCTGATCCCCCAGCGGCTGGAGGACCTCAACCATATCGCCCCGCCCCGGGACGAGGTCGACGACGTGCTGGTCGAGCGTTGGAACCGCGTCGCCGAAGTCTGGCGCAACGAGCCGGATTTCCGCAACGCCGTGCTCCGCTATGCCACCAGCAAGTCCCATCGCGACCCGGCGAGCTCGGCCCTCTGGCCCGAGGTCGTCTATCCCCTGATCGAGCGCGCGCGCTGGCATCGACGGATCCGATCCCGCACCGAGGCGGTCTGGGATTACCTCTGCGCCAAGGTCATCCGCGTCCCCGACGCGGGCGTCGTGCTCGACCGCGCCATGGTCCGCGCCGTCCCGTCCCCGCTGGTCGCCCAGCTCGACGACTCGATGGACCTCCTGATCGAGAGCCCGCAGTTCGATGACGATGCGCCCGATCCGTTCGCGGCCGCGGATGAGGCCGATCGCCTCACCACCTCGCTGACCGGCAGCGAGGTGAGCCTGGCCGAGATCGCCGCCGAATCGGCCGATTCGGACAAGGGCAAGGACCTCGTCTATCTGGTCGAACCCGATCCGCTCCGGTTCATTCAGGGGCAGCTCCACGAGCTCTGGAAAGAGGCACTCGTGGCGCTCCAAAAGCAAGGGCAGGCCCGCCCCGGGACCAAGCCGGCCACCCATCGCTATGTCCCGATCGGCCCTTACCGCCTCGCGGTGATCCCCTCGGTCCGCGGCCGCGCCGCCGGACAGATCGCGATTCAGGGCATGAACAACAAGCAAATCGAATTCACCACCCCCACGGTCCGCACCAAGGGCTCGGCGGGCAAGCCGCTCCTGGCCGTCTGGGTCTACAGCGACAACAGCCTCGTCGTCGCCTACCTCGACTTCATGAACACCGAACGCTACATCCTCTGGCATGCCCCGAAGAGCCACCAGCTCAACTTCGACGCCCCCGGCGATCTCAAACACGAGGTCTACTCCCTCGGGATGGAAGTCCCCGATCAGGTCGACAAGGTCCTGTCTCGATGGTTCAAGCCCAAGAAGACGGTCTAAAGCCTGATCGAAAAACAGCTTGCGGCTGACGAGCCGCGGCGGCGTCCTCGATCG
This sequence comes from Isosphaeraceae bacterium, assembly GCA_052148775.1. Classification (GTDB taxonomy): domain Bacteria; phylum Planctomycetota; class Planctomycetia; order Isosphaerales; family Isosphaeraceae; genus CAVZRC01. Next base: position 15,038 of record JBKQHM010000269.1, read on the forward strand.
GGATCGCCGACTCAACCCGAATCGCCCGGATTGCCGATCTTGTCCATATCCGCCCGGCCCAGAGTTCCAGCATTGCGGTTCTCGAAAATCGCGATGTTCGTTAGGATTCGCGCCGGATCGCGAATTCTCAGGCGCGGGTAAGTCAGGTGGTTGTGCGAGGGACCCCGATGAGCGAATTGGAACATCAACCATCCCCGTGGAAACGGGGCCCGGACGCGAAGATTCCCGGCCTCGCGCCGTCGCGCACGGGGACGGCCGGGTGGGCACGACTCGAGCGCGCCTGGTGGCCGGCCCTGGTCGGGACGATGGTGGTCTTCTCGATCTTCCCTCTGGCGAACATGCTCCTGGGTCTGTCGACCAAGGATTATGGGCTCTGGTACCAGGTGGGCCGGGCGGTCCGACTGGGGATGGATGTCTATCCACGGCCCGAGAGCGGCCGGCTCTTCCCGTTCATGTATCCCCCCTCGGCCGCGGCGATGCTCGGCGTGATGAGCCTGCTGGGTCCGACCGGGACCTTGATCGCCGCCGTCCTGGTCAACTCGGCGTCGTGGATGGCCTGCATCCTGCTCTCCCTCTGGCTGGCGGCGGGTCGCGGGAAGCCGAGGCACCCGCTGGTCGTGATCGTGCCGTCGCTGGCGGTCATCGTGCTGATTCATAACATCTTCCTGCTGGGCCAGCCCAATTTGCTATTGCTGGCGCTGGTGCTGGGGGCCTTCGTCTGCCTCCGGCTGGGCCGGGAGTACTCGGCAGGGGCGCTCGTGGCCACGGCCGCGGCGATCAAGGCGTTCCCGCTGCTGATCCTGGGATATCTGGTCTACCGGCGGATGTGGCGGGCGTCCGCGGCAACGGTCGCCGTGCTGGCCGCCTGGCTGTTGCTCGCGCCGCTGCCGTTCCGGACCCCGGCGCAGGCCGTCGACGACGTGTCGGTCTGGACGCGCGGGATGCTCTTCACCTACAACACCCACGGGATCGCCCAGCGTCCGCTCCGGTCGTACAGCTACAAGAACCAGTCGATCATGGCCCTGATGCATCGCCTGCTGCGGGACGTCCCGGCCGACGGCGAATCGGTCCTGTCGCGTCGGGCGCGGGTCGCCGAGGGCGGCCCCCGGCCCGCGACGGCGCTGGATCCGGCGACCGATCTCCTCAGCTTCCTCAAGCCGCACCAGCGCGCGTCCAGGCCGGCCCGGCCCGCGGTCGCGGTGGCTCCGGAGGGTACGGCGACCGGCCCCGACGACGAAGGGGCGGGGACGACCGAGCCGACCCCGCGGTGGGATGAGGCCGTCCAGGGGGCCGAACCTGCCCTCCGGGCCGCGTGGAGGGTGAACGTCCTTGACCTGGACTTCCGCACGGTGACGCTGATTACCCTGGGGGCGATGCTGGTCCTGAGCCTGTACTTCGTGGCCGTGATGCCGGCTCGTCCGTCTCGCACCCCCGAGACCGATGCCCTCGAATTCGCGCTGGTCACCCTGCTGACCGTGATCTTCTCCCCCTTGTCGTTCAATTACGCTTATGTCTGGCTCTTGTATCCGATCACGCTGGCCGTGCATCGGGTGTCGAGCGAGCCGGCCGATACACCAGGACACCGGCTCAAGGTCGGATGGCTGGCCGCGGTGCTGCTGATCCCCGCCCTGGCCATACCGATGCCCCAGATGGCCCAGGCGTGCGGCAACCTGTTCCTCCCCGCGTTGCTCCTGGTCTTCGGCCTCGGCGCGATGCTCAAAGCGTCGGCGCGGCGTCAACACGAATCGGCCGGGAGTTCCTCGATCCACCACCCGCATCTCGACCATCGCGGCTCTCGCGCGAAGACCGCGGCCTCCGGCGGTTGATGGGACGGGCTGGTTTCCTCGACCGGATCCGCCGCATCTCTTCGCGGCGTCAGGACGTGATCTCGCGTCGTTCGAGGCCGATCGGGACCGACGCTTCTTGCACGGCCCGACGCGGTCGTTTACGGCTGCGTCCCGGCCTGCTGAGGCGAGGTCGCGGGCGGGTATTGACATCCGATCCCGCCCGAAGGCCCGCCCGTAATTGTGCGACTCTGACATTGCCTTTTCCGGGGCTTTGGCCAACAATGCCGCCTCCTACCAGTCGAGGCATCCAGCGCGAGGGAATGCGGCATCGAGCCGCGATGTTGTAGACCGTGTTCAGTGGTCAGTCGATGCAGGGAAGAACGACGGTCGGGCAAGGTCTTGGTCTTCGCTGGCCACGGACCACCGACCCTGGCCGCTGCGAAATAGGCATGGAGGCCTTAGCCGATGGCTCGCTGGTTCGTTGACCGTCTGCCCCAGCGGGGGATCCCTTCGGTGAGCTTGCGCCGGTTGCTCCCGGAGGCCCGGTTCGTCGGCTGCGCGGACTGGGAAGTCTCCGGCTGCAGCGACGATCATCGCCGGCTCGATCCGGGCCAGGTGTTCGTCGCGGTCCGGGGGGCGCGTCCGGGTTACGACGGGCATAGCTTCGTGCTCGAGGCGCTGGAACGGGGCGCGGCCGGCGTGGTCGTGGAACACCCTTGTCCCGACGCGGGCCGGCTCCAGGTCGTGGTCCCGGATGCCATGGCGGCGCATGCGCGGATCTGCCAGGCCCTGGCGGGCGACCCTTCGTATCAACTGGCCACCGTGGGCGTCTCCGGGAGCTTTGGCAGGACGCGCACCGCGATGATGGTCCGTTCGATCTTCGAAGCGACCGGCCAGCGGACCGGCCTGCTCGGTGCGCTCGGCTTCTTCAACGGGACGAGCGCCCGCACGCTCGGAGCCGTCCTCGATCCGCGGACGTCGGGCGCGGGGCGGGGATTCGGCGCGGGGCGTCCAGCCGGGTCGCCGTCCTCCTGGAGTTCGCCCGGGGCGTTCGCCCCGGATGCGGCCGGCCTGGCGGCGTTGATGTCGGAGATGGTCGACGGGGGTTGCAAGGCGGGCGTACTGGAGGTCTCCGGCGAGGCGATGGCCCTCCGCAGCTTCGCGGGAGTCGCCTTCCACGCGGCCGTCGTGACGGACGTGGCCGCGCCGCGGGGATTCCCGGCCGAGGTGGTGCTCCAGCGGCGCCGGGCCAAGGCCAAACTGGTCCGACAGGTCGTGCCGGGGGGCGTGGTGGTCGTCAACGCCGACGACCCGCATGCCGAGATCCTGGGTGGCGTCAACCTCGATGCGCGCCGGGTCGCCTTCGCGATGGAGCCGATGGCCCGGCCGAATCTCGACGTGGACGTCTCGGCCCGACTCGTCCAGCTCGACGGCGAAGGGACGCGATTGATCCTCCAGGGCTTCGACCGCGAGGCCCCGGTTCATCTGCCCCTGATCGGTCCGAGGGCGGCGGCCTGCGCGCTGGCCGCGGCGGCGCTGGCCTGGGCGATGGAGGTCGACCTGGCCTCGGTCGTGGCCGGGCTCGAGTCGGTCCGATCCGTGGCCGGACACCTGGAGTCGGTCGTCGAGGGCCAGGATTTCGACATCCGCATCGACGCGGCGACCAGCCCGACGGCCGTGGAAGAGGCCCTGGCGGCCGTGCGGGCCGTAGGGGCCGGGCGCGTGCATTGCCTCCTGAGCGCCGAGGGGGGCGGCGAACGCGGCGAACGCCGACGGCTGGCCGAGGCCGCCGAAACCGGCGCCGATCGGGTCATCCTCACCACCAGCAACCCCCGGACCGAAGACCCCAACCAGATCCTCGACGACCTCCTGGCCGGTTTCCGGAGGCCCGGCAAGGTCCGCGTCGAGCCCGACCGGCGCCAGGCCATCGAGGCCATCCTGGCCGACGCCCGCACCGGCGATGCCGTGCTGATCGCCGGCAAGGGCCGCCATACCTACCAGATCCTCGCCGATCGCGTCGTCCCCTTCGACGACGCCCTGGTCGCCCGCGAGTGGCTCCGCCAGCATTCCCGCCCGGCCGCTCCCGCGCAACGTTCGGCGTGAAACCGAGACCGACTTCATGGGGCGAATTCGCTCCGGATCGCGGCTCATGACGTACGATTCCAATGCCGGGGTTCCTGTCGCCGGACGATGCCGAGATGCATCGCGACGCGAACGACGCGAACAATTCGGCCGTCCGGGGCGTCTGAAGGAAGTCGTGGGACGGGTCAAATAAGCCCCACCCGGGGCGTCGCGTCAAGAATTGCGGACGCGGGACGAATCACCGGTGACAGGACGGGCTTGCATCGGCAAGGGAACCGAACCGGAATTTGCGAGGTGCGCATGATGACTACGATACGAGCGAAACCGGTCCGACGGACGACCCTTCCCCCCCGGGGCGGAGACGCGAGCCGCGAGGTTCGCCACGATCCGGCCGCCCTCAGCGCCACTCTTCGCGAGCTCGCCGTGACGGCCCACCGAGCGGTCCGCGCGGCCGAAAGTTCGGCGACGAGGCCGGGGCCGGGGGACGTCGTGGACCTCGATTCCGACTTCTACCGGGAGTTGGTTGACGTGCATACCCGGATCGTTCAGTTCCAGCGCTGCCTCCAGGCACAGTCGATGGACGGCCTGATCCCCTATGTCGCGGCGCTACGTCAGAAGGTCTCTCAGGTCATTGGTCAATAGTCATTGGTCATTGGTGCACTGGCCCATAGTTTGGCCGCCCCTCTCTTCGGCGATGACCGACCATGGAATCCGGCAGTCCCGCCTCCGAGGCAGGTGAGAGCCACTCCTGACAATTGACCAGTGGCCAATGATAATCGACCAATGACTACTCGGAGCCCAGCAGGTGCTGGCTCGACTGGAGGATCCGGTGCTGCCGGGTCTTGGAGGCCTTGGCGGCGGCGGCGGCCTGGGACTGGACTTTCAGGTCGGCGAGGTTGGCCTGGCAGAAGGGACACTCCACCACTTCGAGGTGGAATTGCAGGTACGCCGCCAGGTCGGGATCCAGCGCCTCGAGCAGGTAGCTGCCGAGTTGCTGCCGGCTGGGGCAGGTCAATCGGGCGCGATTCCAGATCGCGCCCAGGGTGTGGAGCTGGCCGTCGGCGCGGTTGTGGCGGACGTCCTCGAGCCGGGCGCGAAGCTCGGCCGAGTCGCGGAGCGCCTTCTCCACGCGGGCCGAGTCCTCGGGGGTGAGGGCGTCGGTCAGGTAGTCGCGGAGCAGGGAATCGTCGATCGGGGCCGGCGGCTCGCGGTCGCGAGGGTCGCGGCCGACCGGGCCGCGCGGGGTCGGGCCGACGGCGTGGTCGTGCTCGTGATGCCTGGCGTTGACTTCGTCGTTCATCATCGATCAACCTCCGCCCAGTTCCTCGAGGGAGAGCCCGGCGCGTCGGGCCATCTCCTTGAGGCGGGCGATCGTCTGGAACTTGTAGCTGGCCACGGCTTGCTCGGTGACGTCGAGATACTTGGCGACGTCCTTGTTGGCCCATCCCTTGACGATCAAGAGCTCCATGCAGCGGAGCCGGTCGTAGTCGCCGCGCGCCAGCCATTCGCGGACGAGGTGGCCCATGGCCTCGGTCAGGAGCCGCTCCTCGGCCTTGCGACGCTCGCCGCTCCGCGCGATGCTCGACGCGGCCCGCCCGTCGCCGGGGACTTCCTCGAGCGGTCGGCCGTGGTCGTCCGAGCCGAACTGATCGATCGGCCGCCGGCCTTGTTTGCGGAGGTGGTCGGTCAGCTTGTGTGCGGCGATCGAGAACAGGTAGGCTTCCATGTCCCGCTTGTCGTCGTAATGCGGCAGGCTGGTCAGGAAGCCGATGAAGGTCTCCTGGACCACGTCCTCGCTGGCGGCACGATCGCGGAGCCGGCTGTCCACGAAGGCCAGTAGCCGCCCTTCGAATCGCTCGATGAGCTGACGCCACGCCTCGGCATCGCCCGCGCGCACTTGCCGGACCAGGAGGGCGTCGGTCTCTGTGGCTGCCATCGGTTCGATCTGCCCCGGGAACGGAAAGGATCTCGGATGGGATCGTCATCCCCTATGATCTGTCAATTGTAAACGCGCCCCGGGGCGTTTGCCTATCCTCAATCAAGCTCAGGCCGGCATCGCCGCCGTCTCTCTTCCCGGCGGCTCCGGGTCGGGCGGGGAGTAATCCACGGGCACGAACTTGGGCCCGGGCCAGTGGGCCAGGCGATACGACCGGAAGAGCCAGACGCTGATCGGTGCGAACGCCATGAGAACGATTGCCCAGATCAGCTTGTCATTCCGGCCGGGGAAGTCGTCGTCGCGCAGTCCCATGAGGAAGACGAACTCATTGCACCAGTTCCGGACGAACCAGATGAGGACGCCAAGGCAGAGCAGCAGGAAGGAGAACACCCGGCCTTCATCCGGCGGGCCGGAGATGGCGTGAAACAGGAGTGCAGCCACGACCACCAGGGCCATGATCTGCCAGAGGTTGAACTTCCAGGGACGGGCATCCCCGCCGAGCCGACGGACCCATTCCGGAGAGCCGACGCGGGACAGATGGAACAGGATCGCCAGACCTCCGAGCGCGAACGCCGGTCCTACCGCGAGGGGAGATAACATCCACACCATGTCCCGCCATCTCCGTTCTATGTCCGATCGCTCGATCGCTCACGCCACCATCCGGTAGAGGATCACGGCCGCGGCGCCGACGCCCGCGGCGGCCACCATCCGGAGCCGGTTGGTGTAATAGCCCTTGGTCGCCTCGTCGGCGCGGATGTAGCCGGAGACCGCCGCCAGGCCGATGAGGACGAACGCCAGGGCGCCGCCGAGCGACATCAGCCGGTGCTGGATCAGCTCATGGGTATACGCATTGACCAGGGTCGCGCGGCGATCGGGGGAGAAGTCGACCGACAGCTTTGCCCAGTAGAGGGTGCCGTACGGCTTTTCTTCCGGCGTGTACTTCGTATCGACGATCAGCGACTGGAGTAGCGGGATCGGGATCGTCCACGTCCTGGGCACGTCGGGCTCGAGCCAGTCGGCGGCCTTTTCCCGCAGCGCGGCACGGGCGTCGGCCTCGGCGCGGTCCCGGGTCGCGGAGATCTGCCCCTCGACCACGGTGGGCTGAGCGACAGCCGGTAAGATCGGTGGTACGGCCCGGGGAGCCTGGACATTACGAACGTTGACCATCATGCGCGGCGGTACCGCGGGGGCCGGCGGCCTGGCCTCGGCCTGAGTCACCCGCGTACCCGGGACGATCGGCACCGGGAGCCCGTCGGCTTGTTCGCGCGGCGGGATCACTTGCGGGGGCGGGACGGGAGGCTCTCTGTCATCCGTCGCGACGGCCTCGTGATACGCCTGGCGGATCTCCTGGCTCGCTTCATTCCAGGCCTGGCGGATCTCGCCGTGGGCCTGGCGGTACGCCTGGCGGACTTCATGGCTCGCCTCGTCGATGGCGTGCCGCGCCTCGGCCAGGGCCTCGCGAGTCTGCCGTTTGACCTCGGCCAGGTCGGCTCCGGATCGACCGCCATGCGGCGGTCGCGGTCCGTGCCAGCGCACCGGCGGCGGAGACGGAGACGGCGGCACCGGCCCCGGATGGTTCGACCTCAGGGCCCAGACCACCAGCAGCACCAGGGCGAGAGAGACGAAGAAACGTTTCATCTTCGGAGTCCAATCTCGTGGTGGCGAGCGGCTATCGGCGATGGGATCGGGGAGACCGGGGCGAAAGCCCGGGCACACTCCCGCATCGACACGCCTCCGACCGGACACGCCACGAACATCATTCCACTCAGCTCGAGAAGTCCAGGACGAAAGTCAGACACCTTTCCGGATCGACACAGACTCGGCTCAACTCCTCGCGCGTCACGCTCGACGCGTCGCTCAAACCAGGCGTTTCGACTTCTTCGCGGCCTGGACATACTGGGCGTACCGCAAGGCGGCCTCGTCCCAGGGGCTGACGACCTGGACGGCGGCGGCGATCATGGCGGCGATAGCGATGCCGTCCTGGCGCTCATACGGCCAGAGCGGCATCAGCGCGGTCGACAGCAAGGCCGTCCACAGGACCGGCATGAGGCGGAACCGCGCCTTGCGGTCGCGGGCCGTGAGGGACGACCAGCCGGCCGGGATCGCGTAGAGGAGCCCGAAGTACAACGGCGCGATGGTGATCGGCTTGTCGAAGAACGCGTGCTGCACGGTCATGCCGGCGTCGAGCCTCAGCATCGCCATCGCGAGCCCGGCGCCACCGACGACCAGTCCGGTCGCGAGGGCGAGGAGCCGCCGGCCACCGAAGTTAATCCGACGCGTCTCCGTCGCCTTGTTGGCGATCAGGGCGGCCCAGGTCCCCAGCAGAGCCATGCCGAAGAGATAGGCCAACTGCTGCGGCTCGTGGCCCGGATCGATGCTCAGGGCGGCGATGGCCGGGATGGCCAGCAGGGCCAGGACCGGGGCGGACCAGAGCATCGAGCCGGCCAGCTCGGCGAATCGGACCCGGCCGCTGGGCAGTTGCGGCGGCTCCGGCGGCGGTGCGGGGGCCGCGGGCCTCGCGGGGGCGACCGCCGGTCGAACGGGTGGGGTCACTCGACGGGCCGGGGCCGGAGACGCCGGGGCGGCCTGGGTTCGGCCCGCGCCACGGTACGCCGCCCGCTGCACCTGGGCCCTGGCACGCGTCGCGTTGTTGTAGGCCACGGCGCGAAGGCGATCGGCGAGGTTGAGTACCCGTGACCGGGGGGGGCGGGTTTCGGGGCCGATGTAGAACACCGGATCCTCGGCCTCGATCCGCAAGATCTCTTCCTCCGGCGGCGGGCTCGCCGCACGGCCCGTGCCCTTGGCCTTGGCCTCGCCGATGATCCGGACCTCCGGCTCGCGCGGGGCGTCCTCGGGCAACAGCAAGTCGTAGACCCGGCTCGTCCGCTGGTTCGGGTCCTTGGCCAGCGCCTTGGACACGATCGTCCGATACGGCTCGGCCAGCATCGAGATGTCCGGCCGCGCCGTCAGGTGCTTCATCAGGACTTCGTTGACCGTCTCGCCGTCGAACGGCACCCGGCCGGTGAGCATCTCGTAGAGGATCACTCCGATGGCATAGATGTCGATCGGCTTGTTGTACTTGCCCGAGCCGATCTCGGGGGCCATGTAGTGGCAGGTCCCGATGCTCTCGGAGTGCTCGGTCCCCTGGCTGGGGGTGATCAGCTTGGCCAGCCCGTAGTCGCCGATCTTGACGATCCCCTCCTCCATGAACAGGTTCGCCGGCTTCAGGTCGCGGTGGACGATCCCGTGGTCGTGGAGATAGGCGACCCCCTCGACCAGCCCCTTCATCCATCGGCGGACCTCCGGCAGCGGCATGCCGCCGGGGTACTGCTTCAGGACGCTGGCCAGGCTCGGCCCGGCGTCGTACTCCATCACGACGAAGGAGTCGCCGGAGTCGCTGGCCTTCATGTCGAAGATCGTCAGCAGGTTCGGGCACTTGAGGTTCATGCACTGCCCGACCCCGCGGCGCTCGACCTCGAGGTTGCGCAGGATCAGCTTCAGCGCGACTTCCTTGCCGGAATCCGAGGTGGCGTAATAGACCTCGCCGAAGCCCCCGCGGCCGATGGCCCGCTTGATGGTGTAGCCATCGAGGGGTCGCGAGCCCGAGCCGAAGGTGTAGCGACCGTTTGCCTGCGAAGGGTTGGCTTGACGCATGTCTGAAAGTCCCGGCCCCGTGGGCCCCGATCCCGATAGGTCTTTGGGCTCGTAAATGACCGTCTCGTCCATCGTCGATTCGACATCAGGCAGGTTTTCGGCCGTCGCGCTCATCACTCGTGCAACTCCAGCGTGAACCCGCGATCCATCCGCCGTTCTTCTGCGATTCGTTCTCTCGGTCGAAGAATTCAGGGATTCCGAACGGGTGATCGAGAATTGGGGCTTCGGTAAATCGACGCGATCGCGACCTACACATTCTGGCTTCCCAGCGGCTCCAGGCTGAAGGAGAATCCGTCGCCCAGGACGCTGGAATGCAAGGTCAGAGGCGCGCGGGCGGCACAGGTTCGGCTGTCCACGTCGAAGGCGCCGGCGGCCCGACACCAGAGGGCGCCGGCCTGTCGATAGAGGACGATCGGCTCCTTGAGCGCGGGGGCCGGGATGTGGGCCTGGGCCGCCTCGCCGATGATGCAGGTCTCGGCCATCAGGAGCACGCCGTCCACCGCCAGGGGGAGTCGATGCCGGCTGACGATCGAGAGCCGCGCCGTGGCGCTGACGGGGCTGGGCTGTCGGAACTCCAGCTCGACCGTCGGTCCCAGGCGGATGACGTCGCCATCGTGGAGGACGACCTGATCGACGACGGGCTTGCCGTTGACGAACGAGGCTTGATGGGCCTGGAGCAGGTATCCCTCGCCGTTGCGCAGGAGCGTGGCGTGGTTCCGCGACAGGTCGCCCATCAGGGGGATATCGGCGTGGCTATCGGGGCCGGCCCGGCCGAGGACGATGCGGTCGTCCATGCAGACGAGATAGCCTCCGACGCCGTCGACCCAGAGGAGAAACCGCCCCTTGGGCCCGGCGGCCTCGACCCGAGCCATCGGGCGAGCGGGCGGGGCGACGCGGGGCGACGCGACCGGCCGAGCGTACCTTTCCGGCGAGGGCAGGGGGGTGCCGACGCCCTGGGGCGATTCCTCGCCGGCAAGCCAGACGATCCCCTCGGCCGCAGCCGCGGGACCGCCGGCGGGTTTCTTGTCCTCGGCGCCGGCCCCGAACGGTTCGCGGCCGGCCGGGTGCCGGGGGTTGTCCATGGCGGCCTGGGCCCCGCGGACCCCGCGACCCGGCAACTGGCCGGCGGAGGGCCCGATCGCGGCGATCTCCTGCCAGGCGCGGGTCCGCGCCTGTCGGGCCGCCGGGTGTTCGGGGACGATCGCCATCAGGGCCTCGGCCGCCGTGAGGATGGCCGGCCACTTCCCTTCCGAGAGCAGCGTGTAGAGCGCCTCGACCTTGGGGGCCGAGGTCTTCTGCCGATTCTCCAGCTCGACCTTGGCCGCGGCCACTGCCTGCTGGGCGGCGACCGCGCCGGCGCCGGCGGCCAGCCGTTCCGCCCGGTCGAGCTGCTCCTGGGCCCGGCCGAATTCGCCGCGACGCCCTTCGGCCAGCGCGGACTGCCACGCCTCGGCGATTTCCTTCGAGCGTCGCAGGGCCGGCCCACTGATCTTGTGCCGCGCCAGGTCTTCGATCCGCTCCAGGGCCCGGGCCGGCTCGCCGGCATCCAGGTCGGTGCGGACCTCCTCGACGACCCGGTCGGCGAGGCTGAGCCGCGCCGCGGCCAGCGAATCAGGGGCTGCCCCCATCCGCTCGGCCAGGTCCAGGTCCTCGACGGCGCCGTTCAAATCATCGACCGCCCCGCGACGCGTCGCACGAGCGATCAGGTCCAGTGCCAGCCGGCTGCGGAACTGGACCGCATGATGGTGGTCCGCGACGTCGGGGCGAGTGGCAAGGGTAAATGCCTCCTCGAACCGCCCCACTCGCGCGGCTTCCTCTGCCTGTCGTAAGACCATCCGCCAATGTCCCAACATGGTTGACTCGCCGCCCGGATTGACCATGGGGATTCACTCTCGTTTCCATCCGCTCCCACCGTGCTGGCCGGGAGAGACGCCGATCGACAATTTCAGGATAACAAAGGAACGGTTCGCGGGCGACTCTTTGAGGGCTCCTCGTAAGGGCCCCGCCCCCGCGGGGTTTCCGAGACGCCTTCGATTCGATCGCCGTCCCCCCCTCCACCCCTCCCCTGGTTCGTTGAAGGTGGGGAGGGCGAAGAGGGGAGGAACGGGGCGATCGAAAAGTTGGATGCTCGATGGTCGAGCACCCTTGTCCGGGTCGGATACGGATAGATCAAAGGCTCTTGTCGCCCGTCTTGGGGGCGGCGGGCGTCCCGAACGCCTCATCGACTTCCTTGACGACGTCGCGTCGCGGGTCGAGATAGGTCGAATGTCCGTCCAGGTCGCCATAGCGGCCTTCGATCTCGGCCCGGTGGGTCATGACGTCGAGCCGCTCTTCGAGCTCGGAGACGGTCTGCTTGGCCCGCGACAGGGCACTGTCATCGAAGTTGAACTCGTTCTTGGCCTGGGTGGCCTCGATCATCTGGAGCTTGGCCTCGATGTGAGCCAGCCGGGCGAGCAAGGTCGACTTCTGGGCTCGCAGGGTCTCGAGCTGCTTGTGGGCGGCCTCGATGGTCTTCTTCTTGGCCTTGAGGACCTCGTGCTTCTCCTTGAGGATCCCGCTCGTGTAGTCGTAGTGGTCCTTGCGGTTGATCAACTGGGCCTTGATATCCTCGGCGGTGTCGGCGAAACGGCCAGTGAGGCGGACGTCGCCACTCTTGATCTTGTCCCGCAGCGTGAGGATCGTGGTCTTCTCGTGGTCCAGGTTGGCCTGGAGCTCGTTGATTTCCCGCTCGAGATGTTCGGCCGCGACCTCGGCCCGGGCCAAGGTCTCCTTGTTTTGATCGAACGCCGGCTGGAGGTTGGCGATCTCATTCCGCGCCCGTTCGATCTCGAACTGCGGGTTGACCGACTCTTTGGCGGTCTGACGGACCTTGTGGAAGGCCGTCCTGATATAACTCGGGGCCGAGGTGCCGAACACCAGGAACAACGTCCCCGCGCCCAGCGCCGCCCCCAGCAAACCTTTCTTGACCATTGAGCACACCATGCTGAGTTCTCCTGTTTACCCGGAACCCCTAGTCTTCGTTCTCGATTGCTCCCGGCGCGAAGGTCGGGAGAAGCGTCGCGTGGGATCTCGATTCAACTCAATCGCGCCACACAGGTTCTTCGGGGAGAGCCGGCCAATATTATTGGGATTGACCGGGTCGAGGAGCTGAGCAGGTATCAGCTCGCGGAGATCGGGCCGAACGTGTGGGACATTCCCGTGGATGCAATCGAATCTCGCTGTTCTGGGATTTCAGGTCCGTGCTCGGTTTCGTCAGCCTTCGTGATACCTTCGAGCCGTGGCGCTCTTCAGAGGAGAAGCCGGCTTTCTTCGGGTGTCGCCCGGGTTTCTTGCTGTAAACCATGATTTGCCAGACATTAAGGCTATGACGTGACCTGAGGCCGGGGTTATTTCGTGAATGAATTGAACCTCGCCTTCCACGGTCAATCCCGTGGCCTGTCCGCCTTTCCTGTTCCTGGATCACGATTGCACACAATCATAGCGCGACCTCGATGATTGCTTGCTTGGCTTCTCGATCCGAAATCAACGTCGTTCGTTGCACTGGTTTGCACTCGTCGGCAACATTTGCGAGGGTCTCCCTTCCCGATTTCCTTGACCGGACTCCCGTTAAGATGGAGTCCATGGACGGACCGGGCCGGTCGTCTTGCGAGGGACTTGTCCAAGGGTCTGGCTCGGCGGGAAGTGATTGGAAACGCGTATCTATTATTAGAATGGCGCCGTTTTACAATTTCATTAACGCATCCCTCGCGGATTCCCGCCGTTTCCATTCCTAACCATTTTCCGGAAAAGCCTTTACGAATTCTCGAAAAATTTTCTCGATGCGCGTCGCCCTGGAGTATCAATCCGGAGCGAGAGGCGAGCGAATGCGACGTTGGCCATGGAGAGTTTCGGCCTTGCAGGTGATGTGATCTTGTCGTTGAGACGCCATTGCAAATGCATGCAGGGGGGCACGAAACGGGGACAGGGGGCTGGCCAGGCTATCAACGATCTTGTTGGATCTTCCGTCCTAAAATAGCGGTAATCGGGACAATCGGCTCGTCGAGGATTTGGTCGGCGTGGTGTACACTCAGCAAAAGACCGTGAGGTTGAATCCCGGGGCGAACTCTACGATCCATGGATTGCGGGCGACTTCGCGGCTTTCGGGATTGGGACAAGGGGATAAGAAAGGGGCACCACCCGATGCACGCATGCGAGCCCCTCCAATCAGATTGACCGGTATCATGCTCTGGCCGAAAATCACCGCGTTGATGATCCGAGTGGAACCGAGGACGCGACCGTGACCGAACAGGAGTTCGAGAGCCTGCTGACGCGGGGCTACGAGACCGATGGAGTGGAGTTCAAGGGCTCATGGTTCAGGACGGATAGGCTATTCCTTGCAAGGGTCGTTCGGGCCATTCTCGGCATGGCGAACCGCCGTGACGGCGGGCGCGTGATCCTCGGGGTCGAAGAATCGACGAATCTTGAGCCTGTCGGCCTAAGCGATGGGCAAGCGGAGTCCTGGCTGCATTACGATGACCTGTCGGCAACTGTCAATGAATACGCAAGCCCGTGTGTCCGTTTCGAGCCGAGATTGCACACTCTCTGGGGCAAGAAGTTTGTGATCATTCGCGTCCACCAGTTTGACGATATCCCGATCCTTTGCGCGAAGGATTATAATGAGCCGGGAAAAGCTGCCCCGGTCCTTCGTCGGGGCGCCTGCTACGTCAGGGCGCGGCACAAACCGGAAACGTCCGAAATCCCTTCCGAAGAGGAGATGCGCGAGCTGCTGGAACTGGCGATCGACATCGGTGTCCGAAAGTTCGTGACCCGAGCCCAGCAGGCCGGCCTGTTCCCGACCATCCCGAGCGTGTCGGATCGTCCAACGGATGAGGCCTCGTTCGAGAGACAGATTGAGGAAATGGAATGAGCGTCGCTCAAGAACAATCCGTCCTGGACAGGATCCGCACGCGAGGTTACTGGCGAGTCGTGATCCGACCCGCCACGTTCGAGGAAAGACACATCCCGAACGACTCGGACTTATTCCAGATCGTCGAGCGGAATTCGGTCCGACTCCGAGGATGGGACTATCCCCACATCGATGATCAGAGTCCGCCGCTCGGAGGGACCGACTGGGTCGGGCAAGAATACGAGCGGCGGGATGAGATCGAGGTTTGGCGTCTCTACAGGAGCGGCCAGTTCGTCCACTTTTTTGCGCTCGCCGGAGAGTGGAGAGACCACTCGACGACTTGGCCGCCAGAACCGGGATGGCAGCCTGGCCGATGCCTTCATTACATACAAACTATTTATTCATTCGTTGAAATATTTGAATTGGCAGCAAGGCTGGCGCTCTCGCCCGCCGGGGCGACCTCCATGCGCGTCGAGATCGATCTCGTCGGACTCCAAGGCCGCCAGATCGTCGAGACGGACAGTCGGTTCCGATTCGACCGAACTTACGACACCCGGCTGCCGGTTTGGAAGTATCTCTGGGAGGGCACTCAGACGGAGTTGATCGCTCGACCGCGTGAACTCGCGGCGGTAGCATCACGAGACTTGTTCACGCGGTTCGGATTAGAGGTCAGCGCGGAGACCCTCGCGAGGCGCCAGGCTGAACTCGGACGCTGAACAGCGGGGCGACCGAGTTCATCCTTCGGGGCCCCGATTTCCATGAGGACGAGGAGGGGATTCATGCTGCGAGGGACCGGAAATTCTACGCGGCCGACGCCAGGGGTTTCGCATCCTCGATCCGAGGAACGAAAGAAACAAAAAACCAAGTTTGACACCAGGTTCCAAGTTTGACACCAGGTTCCACACGATCCGAGGAACGAAAGAAACAAAAAACCAAGTTTGACACCAGGTTCCACCCACGATCCGAGGAACGAAAGAAACAAAAAACCAAGTTTGACACCAGGTTCCACCAAAAACCAAGTTTGACACCAGGTTCCACCTGACACCAGGTTCCACCAGGTTCCAGACACCAGGTTCCACCAGGTTCCACCAGGTTCCACAAAAAACCAAGTTTGACACCAGGTTCCACCAGGTTCCAAAGTTTGACACCAGGTTCCACTCTCCAACAGGTTACTCATGCCATGTCCGACAACGGTGAATGGATCAGAGATTACGTGCAGTAGAACTTGAAGCGGAGCCACTCCGCAGGGCGTCTTCAGCTCTCCGTGGAAGGCTACAGGCAGAGAAACCGGGAGACGTGTTGTGTCGAAAAAAAAGGGCCTATCCAGGAAGAGCAGCAAGTCGAGTACAACAGACAGCAAGATCTTGCAGTCAGGATTCCCACATCGAGATGTTCTTCCAGTCAATGCGCTAGAGTTGAGCCAAGTATTTCTCGACGAAAAGGCTTTTCTCAACCACGTCGTTCCGGCATTCGAGAAGGCTCGGGATGAACTTGTGAAAATCGTCTCTAAGGACAACGACCTTGCGGCGGCGATTGCCTCGATGCGCGTAATCATACTCGACAACAGAAAAACAGAGGATAAAATGTATTTTTGGATCTGCAATTACTACGAATCTAACATATATTTACATGATGAAAGCCATGGACTCGCTCCTTTTGACTATCATGGTTTTAGTAGCACAACCATCACCTTGCTTCAAGGTTTGTATGGAAACATCTTTATTGCTCTAAGGTCGGTGTTTGTTGCAGAGCTGCTTTCTCGGGTCAGGCCTGCCGACCTAGCCTTTTACATGGAAAGGTATATGAAAAAACACTACGTCGAAGTAGAGACAATTGAAAATAAAGAATATTTCTTAATCAGGCTCGCAAATTGCACATTCAAAGATGAATTATTCTCAATGTCAGCCTATCGACTCAACCTCGTGATCCCTGTAGTTGACAAACTGGATGCCACTGCAATCTACGATGAGATTTGGTGGGCCAACAAGAAAATACTATTGACCACCAACAGGGATACTGCTGAATATAGGGGCTTTGACTGCGTTATGACGCGGGTCAATTGGCAATGCAATTTCACATATTTAAGATTTTTAAGTGATATCGACTTCTACAAACGGCTGGTCAAGCTCGACGAGGCGGGACTGTACAAGGCATTGGATTTTCTCAATACGTCATCTTGCGAAGATACGTTTGAACTCAAGCGAGAATTGGCAAGTGTCGCTGTCTCGGATGGTAAGCAATTCGAGAAATGCCTTCAAAAGGTACTAGATGAATGTTTTAGATTTAGCTATAATCACTTCGACCTTAAACCGCAAGTTAGAAATCGACGTGGCACCTCAATTAGGGATTTCATAATTACGAATCACGACAGCAATCATCGTTTCTTGAATTTTCTTGAAAGAAAAGGCATAGAGTTGTTGTTGTTCGAGGCTAAGAATTATCGAGAATCACTAACATCCCGAGACATCGCTGTCTTCAAAGAATATCTGCGCGCGAATCAGGCATTCGGAAAATTTGGGATCATTCTGTCTAGGAACGGTATCTCACCCAATTGCGAAGATACGCTCTTCGAGGATTATTTGCGCGAGGGCATGGTAGTCTTGGTTTTACAAGAGTCGGATCTAACCCTGATGCTTGATAAAGTCTCGCAAGGCAGAGCGGCAGCAGACGTTCTTCGTGACAAGTATTATGAATTCAGTAGGCAGGCGTAACCACTCGGAAAGTTAGGGAAAGTTAGGGGTCAGGTCTTGACTTGGGGAAAGTTAGGGGTCGGGTCTTGACTTGGAACTTTGGATCAAACGTAAGACGGAGGGGAAAAAGAGGAATAGCATCACCTGGCACGGAGGCTAGCCCAAAGTTCCAAGTCAAGACCCGACCCCGGGTTCCCCCCGACCCCGGGTTCCCCCCGACCCCGGGTTCCCCCCGACCCCGGGTTCCCCCGCAAAGTTCCAAGTCAAGACCCGAC
>JBKQHM010000270.1:0-14167 GCA_052148775.1 Isosphaeraceae bacterium
TCGGTCTGTGCCGGGAGTTCGGCCGGGATGTCCCAGGGCGGAGCGTACTTTGCCCGTCAATCGCGGGCCGCCGCCGAGATCAGGTCAAGGATCCGCTCGGTCGTATCATGGCAGGTATGGGACGTCGCGAACGCATGCCGCAAGGCGGCACGGCCGTCGTCGGATCGGTGGTCGAGGATCTCCCGGATCGCGGCCAGGAACGCATCGCCATCCTCGGCGACGTGGAATCGCTCGGCGTGCAGCCGGCATTCGGGCAGCGCCGTGGCGACGATCGGCCGTCCCGAGCCCATCGTGTCCATGATCTTCGTCGGGTTGCACGCCAGGTTGAACGGGTGGTCGAGCCGGTAGGGGATCAGCGAGATGTCGAAGGCCTGGTAGTATCGTCCCAGATCCGCCTGGTTTCGCCAGCCGACGGCGTGGACGTTCGGGCGGCCGAGGAACCGGGCGCAGGCCTCCCACCAGGGCTCGTCGACCCGGTCGCGTTGCTTGCCGATGACCACGATCGAGGCGTCCGGCATCTCGAGGCTGATCCGGTCCATCAACTCCCAGTCGACGCGATCTTCCAGGGACCCGATGTAGCCGAGCAGCGGGCGGCGCAAGCGTGCGATGTCCGGGGGGGGCTCGGCCGGCTGCGAGAGCGGGCCGGCCGCCAGGAATGGCGTCGGGGCACCGTGCGGGACGTAGTGGATCCGGCCGGATGCTTCCGGCACCGACGCGCGCAATTCCTCGGTCCGCAGCCAGGAGACGCACGCCGTCGCGTCGACGGTCCGCACCAGCTCACGCTCGAGGTCCCGCACCCGATCCGCCTCGCGAGGCCAGTACAGCGAGAAGTCGTCGACATTGTAATAAATCGATACGTCGGGCCGGAGCTGGTCGCGGAGATAGATGTAATGTGGGTACGACACCACGAGCCCGCGCCGGCGATCGGCCGGCTGACGATCCCACCACGAGCGGACGGCGCGCGCGATCGGCCGCATCCCCAGGGTCGGATAGCGTTTCATCCATCCGGTCGGCAGGACGAACTGTTGCTCCCATGCGGTCGGGCCGCTGCGTCGCAGCCGGCAATCGCTCGACCAAGGGAACAGCCCCCGGCGCCAGCCGTTCAGGTAATCCTGGCATTTCAGGAGCAAGACCTCGACCGAGTCCCGGTCGATCTCCCGGAAAAGGTTCTCGGTAGTGAACCAGCCCACATCGGCGACCGCCAGAGAAAGTCCGACGGCCCCTCGCCCGGCCTCCGGCCGGACCGCGGGCATTGTCGCGGTGCTCGTCATGGTTGCATCCCTGCCAGTTGCGGCCCCCGGCTTGATCCCCACAGGCACCGATGGCTCGCCCCGGCTGCCGGCGTCCATCGCCAGATCATCCCCGGGAGATCCAGCCCGTCGGGAACATCAAATCCAGAAAACTCGGTGCTGACAAGAACCTCCTATAACCGACTCGCAATGAATCGTCAACGTGTGCTGCGATTTGTCCCGCACCCCGATCCAACGACCGACACAGGCCACTCGAACCGCCTGGCCGCCGGAATCAGCCCCGATTGCGGCCGCGGATTCGTCGGATCATGGTGCCACGGTGGCGAAGACCTTGATCTGGACGGGCGGTTCTTCCTTGAGATCGGTCTCGATCTTGACCACGGTATGGTAAGGGCCGGCGGCCTCGGGCGCCTTGAACTTCAGATTCACGACGTGATCCGCGAGCGAGCCGGGCTTCGGCTCGGCCGGCTCCAGTTCGGGCCGGCTCGACGTGAGCTTGGTGATATTGAAGGGGTTGGCCGCCGACCGTACGTGGACGACGTTCGTGTTGGCGACCGTCTGGCCGGGACGCACCCGGCCGAGGTTGATGATCGACGGCGTGACCGAGACGCCGGTCTGGATGTTGGCGACGACCGAGATGGGGATGGTCTGCGGCGGCGTGTCGTTGGTGACCAGGGTGATCTCGTCCTTGAAGTAGCCGTTGGGGACCGAGGGCTGGAGCGTTGCGGTGATGAACCAGTTGATCTGCCCGTCGACCGTGCGGCTGATCTCCTTGGCCTCCGCCTTGACCCGGTCGGTCTCGGTCTTCATCTTGGCGATGTCCCAGTCGGATCGGCCGCCGGCGTAGGTCAGGGTCAGGGAGGCCGAGGGGAGCTTGGCCGAGCGCCGGACGATGCCGAAATCGACCTGGCCGGGGTTCATGACGATGTCGCCTCGGATGAAGCAGGTCAGGTTCAGGTCGACCTCGACCCAGTTCGGACGATCGAGGATGAGCGTCAACCCCGAGGCCTTGTGGCCCTGGAAGTTGGTCGTGTTGATGGTGGCCTCGACGGTCGTCTGGGTCCCGGGCGGGATCACGCGGGAGCCGACCCGCACGGCCGTGCAGCCGCACTTGGTCCGCCAGTCGGCGATCCGGATGTCGGCATTGGTCCGATTCACCACGAGGAAGGCGTGGCGGATCTGCGAGCCGCGGGCGACGTTGCCGAAATCGTAGGCCCGTTCGGGGAAGACCCCGGCGAGCCAGTCGGAATCCGCCCCGCGCGCGACACCGGTCGCGAAGCCCGACGAGAGCACCCAGAACAGTAAGAGGCGACGCATGGGGTACCACTCCAAGCCAGATGGCCGGGACGACAGGCACGCGGGCCGTCCCCTGCCACGATCCTTATCTCAGAATCGGCCGACGGTCACCATGCGGATCTGGCCGACCCCCATTTTCCCGAATTCCTCACTCGGATTGCAAGGATTGTACCGGCGGCCGGACGAACACGCGTCAGTACGATTCTGACCATCGACTGGTCCTACGGCCTACGACTCTGGTAGGATACCTCCGATATCTTGATCCTTGGCGGGCGAGTCGTCCGGCGCTCTCCCCGACGGCCGTGTTGTACCCTGCTTCCCATCCGAGGCCGAGTCATCGTGCCGCTTCCAGAACTCTTACGGTCGTGATTGCATCCTCGTTCCGTCTCCGTACGGATAGGCCCTAGGCCACGCCCGACCACACCACCGATATTCCTCCTGGTAGGTGATTGATGTTGAAGCCCTCGGTTCAGATCCACAACGTGGATGGGATCATGGTCGCCGAGTTCTGGGAATGCCTGCGGCTCGACCCCGCCCCCGTCCAGGAACTTCGAAAACATTATGAGACTCACGTCCAGGGGCGAGGACGTCCCGAGATCGTGATCGACCTCAGCGGGGTCAGTTTCGCCGGTTCCGCGGCGCTGGGGAACTTCATGGCCCTGCACCGGCTGGTCCGCCAGAACGGCGGCCGGATCGTCTTCTGCGACGTGGACCCGACGGTCGCCGAGGTGTTCCGGGCGAGTAAACTCGAATCCTTGTTCGACTTCGTCGCCGACCGGGCCACGGCCGTGCGCGCCGTCGTCGACCACCCCGGGGCCGAGAAGGCGGAGCGAAAGCCGATCGAGAAAAAGGTCGACCGGGCTCCGAATTCGCCGCAACCCGGTCTCAGCCGCCTGAGACGTCGAAACTCGGAGTCGGATCCCCACTGATCCCCGATCGTTGTGTATAATCGACTGGCTCGTGCAATCATCGCGATCCGGGGCGATCGGAAAATTTCCCCGGTTCGGTTTTCGCGTCTCCCTCCTTGATCCGGATGCTCCTTGCGACGATCATGCCGATCATGGCGGATTGAACAGCCAAGCCTACATCCGTCTCCTCTTGACGGCCGACGCCCCGCCGGGAGCGCCGGTTCGTCCGATCGAACGAGCGGATGACTTCAGGGGGTTTGAACGATGGCCGTTACTCCCAGGATTCAAGTCAGCGAGACGAACGGAATCAAAGTCGTGCGTTTTCAGGATCGACAACTCTTCGATGAGCGCACCGTGCGCGAGGTCGCCGATCAGGTCCTGGCGGCCCTCCCCAGCGACAATACGCCGATCCGGCTCGTCCTCGATTTCTCCGAGGTCAACCTGGTCTCAAGCACCTTGTTGAGCAAGTTGATCCTGCTCCAGCGCCGGATCGAGAACTCCGGCGGGAAGCTCCGGCTCTGCGAGATGTCGCCGGTCATCCAGCAGGTGTTTCGCACCTCGAATCTCGATCGGCTCTTCAGCATCGATCGCGACCAGCGGGCCTCGATCGAAGCGTTTCATTGAACCGCCTCGCAGCGTCCGACGTCCCCGTGCATCAGGGGAGTCTGTAGATTAAAGAACTCTGACTCTTTTGATGAGTCCCGAGAAGACCCCGGGCTGAGTCGATGCATGCTTAGGTTTCAATATCAGGACAGCCGAGGGCGGCCGTCCCACAGGCGGGAATGAATCCACTGATTCTTATTCCTATGCAGTTACCAGGTGTCGATGCGCGAACGGTAGTTCTACAGGACCGGACAGAGACATGCAATTAACGGTTCGGGACGTGGGCAAGCTCCTCGACGTGCCGGAATCCACGGTCACCCGCTGGATCAAGCAGCGGGGCCTGCCTTCCCAGCGCGTGGGGGGCCAGGACCGCTTCAACCGCGTCGATCTCCTGGAGTGGGCGACGGCCAACCGGATCAAGGTCTCCGTGGAGGTGTTCGACCGCCTGGCGGGCGAGGACGAGGCGGGCTCGAGCCTGGTCGAGGCGCTCGAGGCCGGAGGGATTCATTACCATCTGTCGGGCAACGGCAAGGACCTGGCCCTCCACTCCCTGGTCGAGCTGCTCCCGCTGCCGGAAGGCGTCGACCGCGAGTTGATCCTCCGACTCTTCCTGGCCAGGGAGCATTCGGCGAGCACGGCGATCGGCGACGGCATCGCGCTGCCGCACGTCCGAAATCCCATCGTCCTACACGTGGAGCGGCCAATGGTCACGCTCTGCTTCCTGGAACACCCCGTCGACTTCGGAGCCCTCGACGGGAAGCCCGTGCAGGTGCTCTTCTCGCTCGTCTGCCCCACAATGCGGAGCCACTTGCAAATCCTCTCGCGGCTGTCTTACGCCCTGCACAACGAGAAATTCAAGGGAGTCGTGATCCGACAGGGCCGGCCCGAGGAGATCTTGCAGGAGGCCCGCCGCGTCGAGGAGGCCCTCGCAGGGCCGGTCACGAATCCCGGAAGCTGAACCCGGCCGATAAACGCCATTCCCGATCGCAGCGATTGATAGGGTAACGTTGTGAGCGAAAACCTGGTGCTGCTCGGGATCATCATCGCCGCCTCGAGTGGCATGCCCGGCCTCCTCTGGGGGCGGAACGCGATGGGCGGGCAGTGGGTGGCCACGCTGCTGGCCGTGCTCGGTGCGGGCCTCGGCCTGGGGGGCGTCGGCTCCTTCTGGGCGACCGGGGGCGGCCCGCCGCTGGTCTTGCCCTGGTCGATCCTCGGCGCGGATTTCACCGTTGTCCTCGACGGCTTGTCGGCCATCTTCCTCGTGCCGATCTTCTTGATCTCGCTCCTGGGCAACATCTACGGTATGGGCTACTGGAAGCAGACCGCGAATCCCCGGAATGGCCGGAAGCTCCGGTTGTTCTACGGCATGATGACCGCCGGCATGGGGCTGCTCGTGATCGCCGGCAACAGTATCGTCTTCCTCTTCGGCTGGGAGATCATGGCACTCTCGGCCTTCTTCCTGGTCACCGCGGAGGACGAAGACGAGACGGTCCGGGAAGCCGGCTGGCTCTACCTGGTCGCCACGCACACAGCGACGCTCTGCCTGGTCGGAGTCTTCGCCTTGCTCCATTCCGTCAACCATTCCTTCTCGATCCTCTCGATCGACGCGAAGTCCTTGACGCCCGGCGTGGCGACGATGATCTTCGTCCTGTCCTTGGTGGGCTTCGGATTGAAGGCGGGCATCATGCCGATGCATGTCTGGCTCCCCAGCGCCCACGCGGCGGCGCCCAGCCATGTCTCGGCCATCATGTCGGGCGTGCTGATCAAGATGGGCGTCTACGGGCTGGTTCGGGTGACGTCACTGCTGGGCGATCTGCCGATAAGCTGGGGCGTCGTCGTCCTGGGACTGGGCGTGGTCTCGGGCGTCCTCGGGGTCGCCTTTGCCATCGGACAGCACGACCTGAAACGGCTGCTGGCGTACCACAGTATCGAGAACATCGGGATCATCGTCATGGGGCTCGGCCTGGCGATGATCGGCCGGACGATGGGTCGCGTGGATTGGGTCGTCCTCGGGCTGGGCGGCAGCCTGTTGCACGTCTGGAACCACGCGCTGTTCAAATCCCTGCTGTTCTTGAGCGCCGGCTCCGTCATCCACGCCGTCCACACCCGCGACATCGACCACCTGGGCGGGCTGGCGAAGCTGATGCCGAGGACGGCCGTCTGCTTCCTGGTCGGGTCGGTCGCGATCTGCGGCCTGCCGCCGCTGAACGGCTTCATCAGCGAGTTCCTCATCTACCTGGGCCTGTTCGGGACGCTCGGGGGCGGCGAGGGGAAATCCTACGGGGGCGCGGCCTTCGCCGCTCCGGCGCTGGCGCTGGTCGGTACCCTGGCGGTCGCGTGTTTCGTCAAGGTCTACGGGGCCGTCTTCCTCGGGACGGCGCGGTCGGAACACGCCCGACATGCGCACGAGTCGCCGCCGAGCATGCTCGTGCCGATGGGCGTGCTGGTCGTCTGCTGCGTCCTGATCGGACTGGCCCCGACGCTCGTCGCCCCCGCGCTCCAGCAAGGAATCTCGGCCTGGGCGCCCGGGCTGGCGAATCGCGGACCCGGCCTCGACACGCTGGCCCCCCTGGGCTGGCTCACGGCGATGGGCCTGGCGGAGGTCGCGGCCTTGCTCCTCGCGGGCCTGGGACTATGGCTAAGGCTTCGCTCCATAAACGTGGAAAGTGGTCCCACCTGGGGCTGCGGCTACCTGGCACCGAATCCCCGGATGCAGTACACCTCGTCCTCTTTCGCGCAGATGCTGGTCGGGATGTTCGGATGGGTGCTCCGTCCGCGCTCCCATGAGCCCACGAACTGGCCTCTCTTCCCGCAGACGGCCGAGTTTCACAGCGAAGTGCCCGACGCGGTGCTCGACGAGGTCGTGCTGCCCTCGTTCCGTTTCGGTGCCTGGCTGTTTTCCTGGTTCCGAGTGTTTCAGCAGGGGAATATCCAGATCTACTTGCTTTACATCTTCCTGGCCCTGTTCGGCTTGCTGCTGTGGCGGTAGCGGGAATCCTGCCTCGATTGCCGCGACGACGCGTGTGGGAGGACGAGATGGAGACGGTGGTTCGGGATGCGGTGCACGTCCTGCTGGCATTCGGCATGCCGCCGCTGCTCCTCGGCGTCATCGCCAGGACCAAGGCCGTTTTCGCCGGCCGGAAAGGCCCGCCGGTCTTGCAGCTGTACTACGACCTGATCCGGCTCTTCCGCAAGGGTTCGGTCTTCAGCACCACGACGACGTGGGTGTTCCTGGCCGGACCGCTGGTCGGGCTGGTGACGGCCGGCGTCGCGGTGCTGATGGTCCCGCTGGCCAATCCGCAGGCGCCGGTCTCGTTCGCGGGCGACTTCCTCCTCCTGGCCTACCTGCTCGGTTTGGGCCGGTTCTTCACAGCCACGGCGGCCCTGGACACCGGCTCGCCGTTCGAGGGAATGGGCTCGGCGCGAGAGGTGACGTTCGCCTGCCTGGCGGAGCCGGCATTCTTCCTGGGCCTGCTCGTGCTCGTCAAGCTGTCGGGATCGCTCCAACTGTCGGGCATGCTCGGCGGCTCGCTCAGCTCATACTGGGTGACGGCCGGGGCCTCGCTCTCACTGGTCCTGCTCAGTTGGTTCATCGTGCTGCTCGCGGAGAACTCGCGCATCCCCTTCGACGACCCGAACACGCACCTGGAGCTGACCATGATCCACGAGGTCATGGTGCTGGATCACAGCGGTCCGGCCTTCGGCTTGATCCTCTACGGTGCGGCGATGAAGCTGTTCATCTTCGCCGGCCTGGTCGTCCGCCTCACCTTGCCCCTGGCGACGAACTCCGTCTGGTTCGGCTGGCCCATCTTCCTCGCGGGGATGCTCGCGGTCGCGGTGGCCATCGGCGTCGTGGAATCGGTCATGGCGCGCTTGCGACTGACGCACGTCCCGGTCCTGCTGCTGGCGGCCTGCCTGTTATCCGGCTTTGGAATCATCCTCCTGATGAGGTGAACCGATGGTCCAGTTTCTCGATCCCCTGCTGATCATGGGCCTGGCGCTCAACTTCGTGGCGCTCGGGGTGAGCCGGATCCGCGGCGTCATCAACGCGGTCGCGGTCCAGGGGATCGTGCTGGCGATCCTGGCGCTGTTCATCCAGCCGGACCTCCGGCTGAGGGTCGTCCTGCTGGTCAGCGTGACGATCGCCTTGAAGGGATACGTGATCCCGAATTTCCTCGTCCACGCCATGCGCGAGGCGGACATCCAGCACGAGGTCACCCCGGTCGTGGGATACATGAGCTCGCTCCTGCTCGGAGCGATCGGCACCGGGCTGGCGATGGTCTTCTCATACACGCTGCCGCTGGCCGAGGAGCACCAGCACTTGCTGCTGGTGCCGGCCTCACTGTCGACCGTGTGGACCGGCTTCCTCCTGCTGACGACGCGCAAGAAGGCGATCATGCAGGTCCTGGGCTACCTCCTGCTCGAGAACGGGATCTTCCTGTTCGGCCTCTTGCTGCTGGAAGCGATGCCGTTCCTGGTCGAGATGGGCGTCCTGCTCGACCTGTTCACCGGCGTGTTCGTGATGGGGATCATCATCCACCACATCAGCCGCGAATTCGCCTCGATCAGTACGGAGCACCTGTCGGAATTGAAGGAATGACCGATGAGCTACATGCTGATCCTGCTCCCCCTGGCGATGGCCGGGTTGACGTTCGCCCTGCCCTCGGACCGATGGCGGCCATGGCTGTTGCCGGCGGGCGCGTTGGGGCACGTCGTCCTGGTCTGTCTGGCGATCGCCCGGGCGGGAGAAGGCGAAGCGGTGACGGGTCTCGGGGGCTGGCTCCTGCTCGACGCCCTGGGGAAGCTCGTCCTCGGATTCCTGAGCGTGTTCTTCTTCCTCTGCTCGCTCTACGCGCCGGGCTATCTGGCCCTGCGGCTTGACCGGCCCAATCGCGTCTTCTGCGCCAATCTCTTCTTGCTTCAGGCGATGATGACGCTCGTCACCTTGTCTTACCACCTCGGTCTGATGTGGGTGGCGATGGAAGCGACCACCCTGGTCAGCGCACCGCTGATCTATTTCAACCATAACTCCCGCTCGCTGGAGGCGACCTGGAAGTACCTGCTGATCGGCTCGGTGGGCATCGCCCTGGCGTTGCTCGGCTCGTTCTTCCTCGCGTACGCGATGTTGAAGTCCGGCCTGGAATCGACGCTTCTCTTCGACCACCTGATCCGGGACGCGCGATACCTCTCGCCGCCCTGGCTCCATGCGGCGTTCGCGATGCTCTTCATCGGTTACGGGACGAAGATGGGTCTGGCCCCGATGCACACCTGGAAGCCGGACGCTTACGGCGAGGCGCCGGGGATGGTGGGGACGCTGCTGGCCGGCGGCGTCACGAGCTGTGCCTTCCTGGCGATCCTGCGGGTGTATCAGATCTGCCGCGTCGGGGCCGAGGCGGAGTTCGCCCGCGAGATCCTGATCTTCATGGGCCTGTTGTCGATGGCCATCGCCGGCGTGTTTATGGTCCGTCAGCGTGACTTCAAGCGGATGCTGGCCTACTCCAGCGTGGAGCACATGGGGATCCTGGTGCTGGGCATCGGCATCGGCGGACTGGCCGTGTACGGAGCCTTACTCCACATGATCAATAACGGACTGACGAAAGGCGTGCTCTTCCTCTCGGCGGGCAACATTCACCGGGCCTACGGCAGCAAGGTCACCGACCACGTGCAGGGGGCCATCGTGCGCGTGCCGCTCTCGGGATGGCTGTTCCTGGCCGGTTTCCTGGCGATCACCGGGGCGCCTCCGTTCGGCCCGTTCGTGAGCGAGTTCGCCATCGCGAACGCCGCGGCCGAGAGCGGGCAATACGTCGCCGGGGGGCTGTTCTTGCTCCTGCTATTCGTCGTGTTCATCGGCATGGGGGGCACCGTGCTGGCCGTGGTCCAGGGCAAGCCGCCGGAGACTCGCGGGACCAGCCGGTTTCACGACAGCGTGAGCACAGGCGGCCCGGTCCTCCTGTTCATGGCCCTCGTGCTGCTGCTGGGCCTCTTCATCCCGCCGCCCCTGGAATCGCTCCTGCGCGAGGCTGCCGCATCCCTGGAGGTCAAGCGATGAGCACCAACCCATCACTCGCGGCCATACGATCAGGGCAGGCGGTGCCACGGGCCCGGGTGCCACATTTGCCATTCGCCGACTTTCGCAGGGCCGTCGTCGACGCGTACCACGGCGGACTGCGTGTGGCCGCTCTCTTCGGGGATGTTGCCGACTCTTCGGGTGCCGTGGACGTCTACGCGGTCCTCGCCGATCCCGCCCGCGCGGAACTGCGTGTCGGTAAGACGATCCTGGACTCGGACCGATTCCCCTCGATGACGCCGGATTGCCCGCAGGTCCATCTCTTCGAGCGGGAGCTTGCCGAGCAGTACGGGGTCCGTCCCGAGGGGCATCCCTGGTTCAAGCCGGTCCGCTTCCACAGCTCGTATCGCCCCGGCCACGACGCGTGGGGCCGGGGACCGGGCGAGGCCCCGGTCGTCGGCGTGACCGACTTCTTCCGGGTCGACGGCGAGGAG
The DNA here is from genome assembly GCA_052148775.1 of Isosphaeraceae bacterium. Classification (GTDB taxonomy): domain Bacteria; phylum Planctomycetota; class Planctomycetia; order Isosphaerales; family Isosphaeraceae; genus CAVZRC01. The sequence continues at coordinate 10,559 of JBKQHM010000270.1, forward strand.
GTCCACGAAGTTGCCGTCGGCCCCGTCCACGCCGGGGTCATCGAGCCGGGGCATTTCCGTTTCCAGTGCCACGGCGAGGAGGTCTTCCACCTCGAGATCTCGCTCGGTTACCAGCATCGCGGGATCGAGCGAACACTCGCCGGCGGCCCCGACAAGCGGACTCTCCCGACGATCGAGTGCATCGCCGGCGACACGTCGGTCGGCCATGCGACCGCTTACAGCCGGGTGATCGAAGCCCTCGCTGGCTGTCAGGTCCCCGTGCGCGGCGCGGTCCTGCGCGGGGTCGCCCTCGAGCTCGAACGCCTCGCCAACCACACCGGCGACCTCGGTGCACTGGCTGGCGACGTGGGCTTCTTGCCGACCCAGGCGTACTGCGGCCGGCTGCGGGGCGATTTCCTCAACCTGACGGCCCTCCTGTGCGGCAGCCGCTTCGGTCGGAGCCTGGTCCGGCCGGGCGGCGTGCGGTTCGACCTGGACGCGGACCGGATCGGGCCGTTCCTGGAGCGACTCGAAGGGGCATACCGCGACGTCGACGGTGCGCTCGACCTGCTGTGGAACTCCCTGTCGGTCCAGGCCCGGTTCGAGGGGACCGGGGCGGTCGATCGCGATACCGCCGTGGCGCTCGGCCTGGTGGGGCCGGCGGCGCGCGCCTGCGGAGTGGAGTGGGACGTCCGCCAGGATTTCCCGGCCGGCATCTATCGATTCAGTCATATACCGATTTCGACCTGGACGACGGGCGACGTCTTCGCCCGCGCCTACGTGCGATGGCTGGAGATCCAGCGGTCCGTCGCGTTCATCAAGGACCAACTGAAGGCGTTCCCCGGCGGCCCCGTTCGCGCCGACGTTGGGGCGTTGAGACCCGAGCATCTGGTCGTCTCGCTGGTGGAAGCCTGGCGCGGGGAAATCTGCCACGTGGCCATGACCGACAGCCAGGGCCGGTTCTCCCGTTACAAGGTCGTCGACCCTTCATTCCACAACTGGATCGGATTGGCGATGGCATTGAGAAACCAGCAGATCTCGGATTTCCCGCTCTGCAACAAGAGTTTCAACCTCTCGTACTGTGGGCACGATCTCTAGACGAAGCCGAAGGACACTCGATGTTCAACATCATCCGGGAGCGGATCCGCCAAGGCCGACGGACGATCCTGTATCCCGAAGGCGAGGCGCCTCCCCTTCCCGATCGCTTCCGCGGCCTGCCGGTGCTGGACGAGTCCCGTTGTCCCGGCGGATGTCGGGCCTGCGCCGAGGCGTGCCCCACCGACGCGATCGCCCGCGACGACCGTGGTCTCCGACTCGATATGGGCCGCTGTCTGTTCTGTACCGAGTGCGTTGACGCGTGCCCGGAGGGAGGGATTCGCTTCACCCAGGATTACCGGCTCGCCACGAGCACGCGGGACGCCCTGGTCGTCCGGAGCGGCCAAGGACTCGAGCTCGCCCGTCCCCTGGAAGCGAAGATGCTCCGGCTCTTCGGCCGTTCGCTGAAGCTGCGTCAGGTCAGCGCCGGCGGGGACAACTCGGGCGAGGCCGACCTGAACGTCCTGGGTACCGTCGTGTTCGATCTCGGTCGATTCGGGATCCAGTTCGTCGCCTCGCCCCGGCACGCCGACGGCCTGGTCGTCACGGGACCGGTCTCGGAGAACATGAAGCGCGCGATGGAAATCACCTACGAGGCGCTGCCGGCCCCCAAGCTGGTGATCGTCGTCGGCGCCGCGGCGATCTCCGGCGGCATCTTCCGGGGCAATCCCGAGGTGCACGACGGCGTCGAGGGCATCCTCCCGATCGATCTCTACATCCCCGGCGATCCGCCCCATCCGCTGACGATCCTCGACGGGCTGTTGCGCCTGCTGGGCCGACTGGAGTCGCGATCCGGGCCGCCCGTGTCGGGTCGAACATCCGGAGGCCGTCCGGATTCCCCGTCGACCACCCGTCCCACAGACCATGTGTAAACGATCGGCCGCCCACACGCGCCGAACTCGGCGGTGCGGGCGGCCGATCGGTCTGGCCGCTACAATCGTCCCGACGGACCGTCTCATCCGGTGCGAGGTCCGGCCGGCGCGGTGCCGTCGGCCTTGGGCATCTGGATCGAGTGATGGGAGGATAGGCTGAGCTTCTCGACATCAGTCGGGACGAGATCGTCGTCGTCGGTTCGGCTGAGGCTCATCCAGCGCATGTCGCGGTCGGCGGTCGTGAACGTCTCCGCATCGTCGAAGACGAACATCGCGCGGAAGAAGCTCGCCATCGCCCTGCCCTTGCGGGCCAGATACCGCCCGGCATTCACGAAGGGATGATCCTCCTGGGCCGCATTCAGCCCGACATGGGTCAGGCTGATCCGTTCCAGCAGGGTGGCCGGATCGGGCTGATCGGGGCTGACGTAGCTCAAGCTGAGCCGGGACAGGGCGTCCAGGGCCGCGGCTCGTTCCTGGGCCAGGACCGGCGGGCTGACGCGCATGGAGGTATCGGTGTGCGAGCGTGCCCGTAGCCGCTCCATGCCGACGATCGTGGCGATGCCGCGGCCGGTCCGCTTGAAGTTCTCGACGAACTCCACGAGCAGGGTGGCCGTGGTGTGGTCGATGAGCGTAACCAGGTCCGTGATGTGCAGATAGACGGTCGAGACCCCGCTGGGGATCTGCGAGAGTGCGGCGTCGAGTTGCATCGAGTTGAAGCACACCATGGGCCGCCCGAAATACATGTGGTGGGTCTGGTCGACCGTCACGGTCTTCAACACGGGGCTGCGGAAGAGTTCGCCGGTCCCGCCGATCCAACGCCGCGCCACCAGGCCGAACGGCTCGCGGCCGTCCGACCGTCCCCGCTCGACTCCCGTCACGATCAACGTCTCGAGGATCAGTTTCGCCATGATGCCCGCGGCGATGCCCCAGAGCAGGTCGGTCGAGACCGTGACCAGCACCGTGGTCGTGAACACGAACAGTTGCTCGCTGCCGATGTGCGCGACGTGCTTCCAGACCTTGGGCGCGCAGAGTTTGTAGCCGGTATACAGGACGATCGCCCCCAGGACGCTCATAGGCATCATGTTGATCACGGACCGTGCCAGCAGCAAGTAGATGATCAGGCAGCAAGCGTTGTAGAAGTTGGCCCACTGGGTCCGCGCACCGCTCAAGATGGCGGTCGTGCTCTTGACCCCGCCGGGGATGATCGTCAGCCCGCCCGCCATGCTCGAGCACAGGTTCGAGATACCCATCGCATTCAACGTCTTGTTCGGGTCCGATTTGCGGCGGAAGGGGTCGATCTTGTCGATGGCCGCGATCGTCGCCAGCGACTCGACCCCGTCGATCAATGTCAGGGTCAGGACCGTCGTCGCAAGTATCCACCACAGCGAGTGGTTGGAAAGTATCCCGTAGAAATCCGGCATCACGATCCCGTGCTTGAACGGCTGTGCCGGGATATTGATCAGGCGATCCCCGCTGAGTCCCATGAACCACCCGAGGATCAGCCCGACCGCCGCCGCGATCACTTGCGGCGGGACGACTTTCACCCATCGTGCTTTCAGCGACGCCAGCGCGAAGATCAGCGCCAGGCAGAAGACACCCAGGAAAAAGACCTTCGGGTCCATGGCCATGAACTGCGACGGGGCCTCGCTCACGATGCCCCAGA
>JBKQHM010000271.1:0-60603 GCA_052148775.1 Isosphaeraceae bacterium
CTGTACGGCGGTGCGGCCGGTCGTGCCGACGACCGGGTACTCGAACTGATAACCCGCGATGACCGATCCCTGCGAGGCAGAGACGATATCGAAGTTCTTGAGCACGCCGTTGACGATGATCTGAACGCTTGGCGTCGTGACGGGTGTCGTCGGGATGGTTGTCGACGTGCTGTCATAAACCAGGTTGTTGATGCTCTGCAGGTAAATCGACGGCGCGGTCTTCAGGGGCGTGCTGCCATTTCCGATGACGATCTGGTAGGGGGAAGTACCCGCGGCGGTGTCGATTTCCGCGTCGATGTCCTGGAAGGAGAGCGTCTTCACGCCGCCGTAGAGGAACACGCCGGTGGGCGAGCTCACCGAGGGCGAGACGGCATCGCTGAGCACGAATCCATTGAGCTCGATCGACTTGACGCCCGTCGCCGCGTAGAGCTCGTTGAACAGGATCGTGCCCTGGGTCAGCTCCGACGGCGAGTCACGCACCAGTCCGGTGACATAGGTCTGGGTCGGGCTGGTACCGATGAGCTGGATGGTGTTAATGTCACCGTGAAGGACCCCATCATTGGGGGTGGTATCGGTCACGATCACCTTGCCCGGCCCGTGGACCGTGATCGTCCACAAGTCGCCCTGGAGATCCGTGCCCGAGACGATCTTGCCCTCGTTCGTCTGGAGCGGACTGTTGAGGCTCGTCGGGTTCAACCTCTGGGCGATCAGGAGTTCTTTCTGGTGGGTGACCGGGTTTTCGACGGGTAAGTCGCTGGGTATCCAGGGCGACAGGTACGATGGGATCGCCGCGGAGAGGACCCGTCGGCTCTCCAGGGATTCCGTATAGGACACGTGCTTCCGCCGGACCGAACCGGACCGGTCAGACCGCCGCCGTGTGAATCTCATAGAAGACTCCCTCCCGGCAGCTCGCAGAGGTGCGCCGACTCCACGATCGTCTGGTGACGCGATCGTAGCGGCGCCCCGGAAGCCGCCCTCCCTTTTTCGGTTGGTCATCAGTCAATGGCGAAACACCGAGCCACTGCGCGATCCTGCTTCACCGAAGAACCCGTCGGACCCGAGTCTCGATTCCTCCCCGACGGCGCAGCGCCAAACTTACGCCTCTCTCCATCGACGTCGGAGAGTCTAGGACTTCATGCCGCCCGTAAAGATAGGCAAGACGGGGTGACGAGGGAAGCGAAGAGACCGGTTACGCCGAGGGAATCGGACGGAGGGAGTCAAGGGCACGGGTCTCGTCGTCGACGATGACGAAGAAGCGGTCGAGTTTCATCACACTGAGGAGGTCGCGCACGACGGGCTGGATGTGATAGAAGACGATCTTGCCCCCGCGGATCTCGACGCGGCGTTTCAGACCGACGAGGATGGCGACTCCGGAACTCGAGAGGTAATCCACCTTCTCCAAATCGACCGCAAAGTGCAACTCGGATCGGGTCTGCACGAGCTCATAGAGAGAGTCGCGCAGGGCATTGTTCCGGAAATCGTTGAGGCCGGCCGACGACTCGAACTGGACGACCAGGACTTCGGAATCGGCATGGGTGGTGAAGCTTGACATGGCTTCGAGAATTCCTCCGGAGGACTCCGGTGGGTCGATCGACAGGGATCACGCAGGGAATACCCTGGATATGACGCCGACCATCTGATCCATCGACTCGAGCCCGGGTCCGACCACGCACAGATCCGGATCGATCTCTATCCCGCAGTCGATGGCCCGCTCTACGAGAGTTCGCAACTGGATTGTTTCCACCTGCCAACTTCCATCATATCGCGCCGATCGCCCGGGATGCAATTCGGTCCAAGGACAGAGTTGGATGGATTGCGTTCCGATTCGCCTGCCTTTCCCAATCATGTGGTCGAGGCGATCGAGCATCCGTTGTGGCGGCTCCTCGTTTCCAATGGCACTCGCGCTCGGTAAGATGATGATCCTGAACCTGTTCTGCCGAGACGGCGGATCGTCGGAGGTGTGTATCCTTTTGGCATCGATGGGGTTGGAAAATTGAACCGATTCGTCATGGCCATTCGGGCATTCTGGAAGATCCTCACCGACGTGGACTTCGCGGCGCGCGTCGAGCCGCTGTTCACAAGGACGCCAACAGGCCCCGACCTCAGGGTCCTTGCGGTCTTGCAGCGTGACGGTCGCCTCATCGATTTCTTGCAGGAAGACCTCGACGCCTACAATGATACACAGATCGGTGCCGCGGTCAGGGACATCCACCGGGGCTGTCGCAAGTCGTTGCACGACTATCTGACGATCGAGCCGATCATCGATGCCGCGGAGGAACAGCGAGTGACCATCCCGACGGATTTCGACCCGGCGGCCATCCGGCTCGTGGGGAACGTCAACGGCTCGCCGCCGTTCCAGGGGGTCCTCAAGCATCATGGCTGGCGTGTGAAGTCCGTGCACTTGCCGCTCCTGCCGGTGGCGCGGGATGATTCCCCGATTCTCTCGCCGGCCGAAGTGGAGATAGGCTGAGGTCGTTGCCCTGAGGACGGCACGCGAGGCCAGACCCGCACGAGAACTCGATGATAAGGAAGATTGAGCACGGTATGTCTCGCCACGTGGTTGGAATCGATCTGGGAACGACGAACTGCACCCTGGCCTTCGCAGAAGCCAGCCCGGCCGGTTCCGAACAGCCGGGACCGATCGCGAGCCTGCCGATCTCGCAAGTGGTCGCGGTCAACGATGTGGCGGAACGGCCGTTATTGCCGTCGTTCTTGTATTTGCCGTCCCCGAAGGAGTTCCCTTCGGGCGGACTGGACTTACCATGGAAGTCTCCGCCGGATCGGGTCGTGGGTGTCTTCGCGAGAGATCATGGAGCAAAAGTTCCGGGTCGGCTCGTGAGCTCGGCCAAGAGCTGGCTGTCGCATGCCGGTGTCGATCGCCGTTCGGCCATCTTGCCGTGGACGGCGGCGGAGGACGTCTCACGAATCTCGCCGGTTGCCGCATCGGCGGCGTACCTCGAACACCTGCGCGATGCCTGGAATACCCGGGTCGCCGGGAAATCCTCGTCGGATCGCCTGGAGAACCAGGAGGTTTTCCTGACGGTCCCGGCGTCGTTCGACGCCGTGGCTCGCGAGCTGACGATGGAGGCCGCGGCGACGGCGGGTCTCAAGCAGGTCACTTTGCTCGAAGAACCGCAGGCTGCCTTTTACGCATGGCTCGCGACCCAGGGCGATCAGTGGCGGAAGAAAGTCAAAGTTGGAAACATCATCCTGGTCTGCGATGTCGGGGGTGGAACGACCGACTTCACCCTGATTTCCGTGACCGACGACGGTGGTGACCTCGCCCTCTCTCGGTTGGCCGTGGGCGAGCACATCCTCCTGGGCGGGGACAACATGGACCTCGCGCTGGCCTATGCCGTGGCCGCCACCCTTCCCCAGGGTATGGAAGGGCTCGATGCCGTCCAGCGCGTGGCGCTGGGCCACGCCTGCCGTACGGCGAAGGAGGCTTTGTTCACTGACCCCAAGAAGAACTCGGCCCCGGTGGCCCTGCTCGGCCGCGGGTCGAAGGTCATCGGTGGTTCGGTCAAGACGGAATTGACTCGCGAGATGCTGACAACCGTCTTGCTCGACGGTTTCCTGCCGCGGTGTGCGCCCGGCGACTTGCCGGCCCGAGGGCGTCGGGTCGGGCTGACCGAGATCGGTCTTCCGTACGCCGCCGATGCGGCGATCACGCGACACCTCGCGCGATTCCTCAGCCAGCAGGCCGGCTCGCTCCACACCGGGGGGACGTCGATCATGCCCTCCGCGGTCCTTTTCAACGGGGGTGTCTTCAAGGCGGCCGATCTCCGCCAGCGCGTCCTCGATGTCCTCTCGGAGTGGGCGGGCCGCACCATCCCGGAGCTCGAGTCTCCCGATCTCGACCTGGCCGTGGCGCACGGAGCCGCTTATTACGGACTGGTCCGCAAGGGGAAGGGGGTCCGGATTCGCGGCGGCGTCGCCCGGTCCTACTATGTCGGCCTGGAGACCGCCTCGCCGGCCGTCCCCGGCATCACGCCGCCGATCAAGGCCCTGTGTGTCGTGCCCATGGGTATGGAGGAGGGGACCGAGACTGATGTCCCCGGGCCAGAGCTCGGGCTCGTGGTCGGCGAGCCGGCCGAGTTCCGCTTCCTGGGTTCGACGACGCGCCGCGACGACCCGGTCGGCACGGTCCTCGAACGATGGGGTTCCGACGAGCTTCAGGAGATGACGCCGCTCGAGACCGCTCTGGCCGCCGAGGACGGCCGTGCCGGCGAGACCGTGCCGGTTCGACTCCACTCTCAGGTGACCGAGGTCGGGACCCTCGAATTATGGTGCCGTAGTTCCCGCGACGATCGTCGCTGGAAGCTGGAATTCAACGTGAGGGATTCGGGTGATGAGTGAAGGCGGCCGCCCGGCGTTCGACCGGCCGGAACTCCCATGCCCTGCCTCGACTGAGGGTCAATCACCATGTCCGATGAAGTGGTCCTGACGATCGACGGCGCCGTCGAGCGCGCCTTGCGTCTGAACTGCGCCGACCTCGATGCCTTGCCCGGTCCCGCGCACGTCAAAGATGTCTCGCGGATCCATCCGAAACGACAAGGCGATGGCGTGGAGCTCGAAGCCATCCTGGAGCAAGCGGGCGTCCACCCCGATGCGAATTACCTGACGCTTCACGCCGATCGCGACGATTTCCACGTTTCGATCCCGCTCGAACCGGTCCGCAAGCAAGGGATCGTCGTATACCGACTGGGTTCGGGTCCGCTCGGTGCCGAGCATGGCGGCCCGATCCGATTCCTGGTACGCGATCCGTCCGCGTGCAACACGGGCGAGCTCGATGAATGTGCGAATGTGAAATACTTGAGCCGGATCGAGCTGACGACGCGTCGTGGCCGCGATACCCGACCGACCGACGAAGCCGAACACGCCGAGCTCCACCGCGCCCAGTCGGTCTAGGGCGCTCGGCGCATGGATTGCAGGCGGCTCATACGAGCCCAAAGCGCCAGGGAGTGGATCGATGATCCTCGCCGGAATTCACTCGCTGGCGCGTCGGGCTCGTATCGATTCGATGCGGTCATAATGTAGACAACACAATCGTTAAGCACTCTAACATGTCTTACGCACCCTGATCACTACATGTGAACGCGCGTGGCCCGGCCTCTCTGGCGTGGGCGGCCGAGGGCGGCTGCCCCACACCTTCCCTCTTGCAAGGGAATACTCAGATCCGCCAGTTGAGCAGCTCGAAGAACTTCCAGCTCAGCACGAAGATCGTGACGACGCCGGAGCCGAAGGCCGCGACGAGGACGCCGGCCGCGGCGATCTCCCGCGCGGTGTTGAGCCGAGGTTCCTCGGGGTCGCCGATGGCCCTCGCCAGAGTATCCACCGCGCTGTGTCCCAGCTCGGCGATGAGTACCAGGGTGGCGCCGAGGACGAGGAGGCACCAGCTCCACTGATTGATCCCCAGCATTCCGGCCGTAATTGCGATCAGGGTCCCCCGATAGAAGTGCGCGAAGAAACTGGAGTCGCCCCGTACGGCGGCCTTGAGTCCGCGCCAGCCGGCCGCGAGTTTGCGGCGCATGTTCCGGCGGTCGGCTCGAGCCCTCTTCTCCGAGGGAAGGTCGAATTCGAGCTCGTGGTCCTCCAGCATGTCCACCGGGTCCGGAGGGACGTCGATCCGAGGCTCGAGGGCTGGATCGGATCTCCGAGATCGGTCCCGAAGCCGAGCGATTTCCCGATTTGTGAGGAGCTGATCGGCCATGATACTTTACTGGGTCGGAGCGAATCGTGTATCGAACGAGCTCAACGCGGCGTTTGATCCCATCGACATGCCTCCGTTGCTCCGCGGCGTCATCTGAACGCCCAACTGGAACATATTGCGCTGCGGGTCCCAGGTGAAGCCGAAGGAGGTCAGGTAATCGGCACCGATCCGGGTGAACGAGAACATCGTGCCCAGGTTGACCCCGTCGCCGAAGTCGTAAGACTCGGAGAGCGTACCATACCACTTCGGACTGAGCCAATAGCTGATTGTCGCATTCAACGCGGAGGTCTTGATCGGCCCGCTGTCGATGATGGTATAGCCGAGGAAGATGTTCGAGCGCGGCGGCCTCTGGATCGAGACGCCGGACGTGATGATGTTCAACCCGTTGGGGTTATACCCCGTGGCCTTCACGAGCGGATCGTAGGAATAGGGATACTGCAACGGAGTGCTGCCGACCAGCTTGAAGAACTCGAACCAGCCCTGGGAGACGATGCTCGTCCGATCGCCGATGTACCACTGATAATTGTACATGGTCTGGCCCCAGGGCGTGCTGAAGTTGTCGCGGGCCGAGTCGGGGAAGTACGTCGTCGACGCATCCAGGGTCATGTAATCCACGATGCGACGGGCCCCGATCGGTCCCCGCTTGGTCTGGAGCCGTTGATGCACGCCGAGCATGACGGTATCGATGGATGCCTGGACGTCGGTCGTGCCGGTGATCGGCGAGACCATCTGACGCAAGAGCAGGTGACGTGGGTCGTACGGCATCGGTAGGATGCCGCCGGCGAAGGTGGTGATGGCCAGGTATCTACGGACCATCTCGTAGGTGTTGTCGTCCAGGTCATCCTGCACGGCGATGTTATTGAGCCGGACATTCGAGAACGCCGCACGGGCGTCGAAGAACAGGCTAATCTTGTTGTTCAGCCCATGGACGTTCATGAGCTCGCTCGTGACCGAGGGATACTTCTTGTACAGGGTCGTCTCGCCGCGCACGCCGACACCGCCCCAGGCTCGTCCCATCGCACCCGAGGGCGAATGGCCCAGCGGACCGCCGCCGAGTTGATCCGTCCATCCGACCAACTGCCCCTGGACATAGGGGACCAGCCGGAGGGCGTTGTAGAATTTCAGCGGCATGTCGAGTTCGTGGCTCGTGTAGAAGCGGCCTGACGAGAACGTCCCCGAGGTATTCGAGACCGGGTCATAGGGCATGTAGGCGAAGAGGTTCGGGTTGTTGACCATGACGTCGGTCGTGATCGTTGCATAGTCGCCGCCCGAATGCTGGTAATATGTGAAACAGTCAGACAAGAGAGAGTCGCCTAGCCGGTAATAATCGACCCTCGGGAGCCACTGGGTCTCCGTCTGCCAGTTCATCGGGTTGGCTTCGGTCCAGACGTCGATCGCCTGGTTATCCTTCTGATAGATGCCGTAGGCCAAGGTCTCTTGGTCCATGCCGGTATCGTGGAGCCGCTTGTAGTATTCCTCCAGGAAATAGCGGTCGGTGTAATACGCGGCTTCGACCTGGAGTCGGAGGTCCTGGAACAGGTTATCCTCGTCCTCGGGGAGGAACCGCTGATTGTGCCGGAAATCGAACCGGCCCCGATCCAACTGGAAGGGTACCGACGAAGATCGGGAGATCCCATCCTTGCCGGCGCCCGGCGGGCCGTTGGTGATGATCGCATAACCCTGACCTAATACGTCGGGGCCCTTGAGGACCCCGCCGTTATCGGTGACCGTGCCGTTGTCCTGGAGTCCCCAGATGTCGAAGTAGCCGTTGTAGGCCTTGGTAAACGTCTCCGGGGCATTGCGGTCGAGGCGGTATGGGTCTCGCAAGTCACGCAAGAGGTCCTTGCCGTACCAGCCGATCTCGCTGCCCAGCGCCGGGAACTTCTTGGTCCGGGCGCTCAGATAATCGATGTCGATATTCCACAGGTCGATGAACTTGGGCTTCTTCACATTCAAGAAACGGAAGCCGTTCCAATCGGTGAGGAGCATCGATCCGAAGTAATTGTTCTCCATGTAGAAGAACTGACGGAGCGGCGGCGTCTGGTCATCGAGATCGGTGAAGACCCGAGGCCAGAAGAATGTGGGGAACGGCCCCATGTAATAGAAGTTCTGTCGGGCATCGAGCTGCCAGACGAACTCTTCGGGCGGATCGGGATCTCCGGGATTGCCGAGCTCCTTACCCGAGATGGGATCGGTCGCGCGTCGCGAGAAGCGCGTCAGATCGATGGTGCGATTCCTGATCTTGTAGCCCGGGTCGGGGAATCGGCTGCCGGTCTCCTCGGCATGGTCGGCCCGGATGTGCGGATGCTCGTCGGGCTTGAAAGTCCCATCCGCCTGCTTGATAAGGGGATGGAACTGTTCGATCCGAGGAGCCTTGAGTTTGTACGGCGCAAGCAGGCTCGGGGCGAAGAGGTCGAGTTCGGCGTCGTGGGCCAGGAAGCGATCGGTGAGGAAGTTGTAGTAGACCTTGGGAGCGCGGAGTGTCCGCTGGTCGCCCTTGCCCGCATATTTCCGCTGGTCCTGTCGGACGATGACGTTTCCCTCGAGATAGACCTCCATCGGCTGCTTCTCGTCGTCGTCGATCCACTCGCCGTTGGGCCCCTGGATCGACTCGCCCTTCGAGCGGTTCGGCCCACGCCAGATGACGGCCTGATCGGCCTCGATGTCGATGACACCTGCCTTGGCGGCGAAAGTCACGAGGTTGACGCCGCCTCGACAAACATAGATTTCCGTGCCATCGGGCAACGTGGAAACCTTCTGGAAGTCGAGAGGGCGGCCTCCTCGCGACCGGAAGCTCGTGACGCGCTGGCTTCCTGGCATGATCGGGGCCAGATTCTCGAGAGGAGGCTGGACCTTGGGCAAGTCCGACGACGGCTCATTCGCTCCCGCTCTGCCCCGGTCCGGCAGCGCCTCGATCTCCGGTGGCTGAATCCCGGTATTCGGCGTCAGGTTCGGCACGCCGATGCCGGGTACACCGGCCGGCGGTCCCTCTATAGGGGCGAGATCGATGGCGGGCGGTTGGGCCGTCCCGCCGGGAGGCAATTGCGCGACGGACGGGGCCTGGGCCTGCGCCGGCGGGTCATCCGGAGCCGGAGGATCTCCCACCGGTTGCGCCTCCGGCAAGTTACTGCGTCGCATTTGCGCCGGGACGAGCATGGGATCACGCTTCGGACCCGGATCTTGCGCCGGCGTGGCAGCCTGTCGGATCCGGCCATTCGCGACGGGGTTGGTCGGGACGAATTGAGCCGGAGACTGGACGGCAGAGGGGTCGGACGCGCGCCTCCTCGGCGAGCTCGCCTCGACTGTCGCCTTATCCGATGCGTTTTTCCTGGTGGCCAGGAAGCCGGAGCGCTGGAGCAGCCCGAACGGTGGAGGCGGTTTCTTGAGCTCGGATATGCCTTGCGGGTCATAGGCACCCATCTCGACCTTCGTCGCCCGAAAGCGTGCCCGATGATACGGGATGGCTCGTGACTTCTTGCCGTCCCCGGGCATCTCGTCTTCGCCGAAGACGTCGACCTGGTAAAGGGGCTCATCGCCGTCCGCGAGATGGACAATTCGTGCAACGGCCTGGCTCGCCCAGAGTCCGTCCATGCCCTGGAGGGCGGACGATCTCCCGGAGAGGCAGACGTAATCGAAGCCGTCGGTGCCCACCCATCGCCAGACGCGCTCGGCGGAAAGCACCAGAGGATCGGTGGGCGAGCGCGCTCCGGCGGCGTCGGGATTGTCCTGGCCGAGCGTAAAGCCCGCGCAACAGGACACGAAGATGAGCCCGAACCACACGCCGCGAGGCGGGTAGCGACTGGGTTGGTCGTCCCCTCGCACGGTTCCTCCCAACGAACGGACTGGCGAATCAAGGCGGACGGCCGTCCCTGGCCGATCTGCCGTCGACCGGTATTCGAAGCTTCGAGAGTCCATGGGCTCGGGACGACTTCCCGAGTGGCGCTCCGAACGCCGATCGCGGATGACTCCGGTCGGCTTTTCGATCATTCGGGCGCCGCGAATCCGATTTCCGCCACACGCGAGCCACATCCGGGTTATTCGAATGGGGCCGTGTTCAAGAAATGCAATCGATAGGACAATCGGGCAGGAAGGTATCCGGATCGCTCGCGTTCGTCAAGGGCGAGCGACGCTCACGTCATGGGTCGAATCTCGCCGTGAGAAGCCATCCTCCCTCCTCAGGACATGACATGGCGGGGCTTGGGATCCTTGAAGTGCTGCCGCAACAAGGGATTCAATCCGTACGAGAGGCTGAGGAGTTTCATGGGATGGAGGGTCCGCTTCTGGGATCCCTGTTCCATCTGGATCCGGCAGGCGCCGCATTCGGTCGAGCCGATTTCGATGTCGTCGTCACGGAACCGTCTCATCAAGCCGCGTCCGGCCCGCAGCGAATTGCGGAAGCGGCCCCGAGCCAGTCCGTACGTCCCGCCCATGCCGGAGCAGCCCCTGTCGATGAACTCGACATCGAGCTCGGGGACCTTCCGCAAGAGCTCGAGGCCCGGCGTGCCGACGTCGAGCGCCCGCAGATGGCATGGCTGATGGTATCCGACACGTGCGTGCAATGGCTCGTGAGGAATGGGCAACTGGCCGCGTGCCGCCAGGCCGAGCAAGTATTGGCCGAGATCGAGTGTGTGTGCCGCGACGAGTTCGGCGTCGAGATCCTCGGTCAGCTTGATGTATTCGTCTCGAAGCATGAGAGCCGCCGTCGGTTCCGAGCAGACCACCGTGTATCCGTCGCGAACCGCGTTGGCCAGCAGGCGGAGATTGGTCAGCGCCTGCTCGCGAGCATGATCAATATCGCCGACGACCAGGGCCGCCATCCCCGAGCTCCGTTGCTGCGAGGGTACGAAGACATTGACCTCGGCATGCCTAAGAACGGCCACGACCGCTTCGGCGAGTTCCTGGTCATAATAGTTGGCGAATATGTCGACAAAATAGACGACTCGCGGACCCGGCTGTTGCGGACGTGGCTTGTGCAATCCCAATCGGGCCGCACGCCGGGTGAACGATGTGCGCCGTACCCGCGGCAAGACGCGATGTTTTGAGACGCCCAGAATCCTCTCGAAGAGCGCGCGGGACCAGCCCTGGGTCAGTAGGAAGTTGGTAATGATCGGAAAACGGGTGCCCAGACGGGCCCACAGTTCCAGCCGAGAGAAGATCCAATCGCTTGGCGGCAGCCCGTGCTGCTCGACATACGCCGACTTGGCTTCCAGCATCAGGCTCGAGACGTCCACCCCCGAAGGGCATTCCGAGCGGCAGAGCTTGCAGTGGATGCAAAGGTCCGCGTGGGCCTTCATCTCGTCGGAACCCCAGAGACGGGGATCGACTGCCCCGGTCGCAACCTGACGGATCAGGTTCGCTTGCGACCGAGGCGATGCCGCTTCGATGCGGAGTGCCCGGAAACTCGGACACATCCGCAACCCCGGGTCGAGGGTCCGACACGCCCCGCAACCATGGCAGGAGGATGCCACCTCCAGCATCGGGAACTCGGGCCAGATCAGCACCGGATGTATGACCGCTGACGACTCGGAGTCACCCGGGGTCGAACCGGAAGGCCCGGTGTCCGCGGCGCCCGTCGTGGCCGGGAGTCGCATGGCCGGTAACTCCTCCGAGCTGCCCGTCATGGTCGACGGTGTCGGTCGCGACTCTAGCGCCATCGGTGTGAGCCTGCGGAGATCCCGGACCATCAGGTGAGGATCATCTCCGATCACCTTCCCGGGGTTGAGCTGACCCAAGGGGTCGAAAGCGTCCTTGACTTCCCGGAACATCTGGACCAGCTCGCCGTACTGAGCCCGTAGGAATGGCGTGCGGAGCAGTCCGCAAGCATGAGAGCTGGATATGGTACCGCCCGCATCGAGCACGATGGCATAGACCCGGGCGGCCATCGGCTCGAGCCTGGCTCGATCGTGGG
Organism: Isosphaeraceae bacterium; assembly: GCA_052148775.1. Taxonomy (GTDB): domain Bacteria; phylum Planctomycetota; class Planctomycetia; order Isosphaerales; family Isosphaeraceae; genus CAVZRC01. The sequence goes on from JBKQHM010000271.1 coordinate 11,622, forward strand.
GATTGGAGAGGTCGAGGAATGGCCGGAGTCGGATTCGTCCTTCGCCGGCGTGGGCGTCGAAGGTCCAGGTGAGATTCTCGTGCTGGAGGAGGGCTTGCAGCTTTTGCAACACCGAGGCCATGCGCTCGGGGACCACCGCAATATCGTCGAATACCGCGACGGGTCGCGATGGACCGCGGAGCCTCATGAGTAGGGACTCGACGACCCGACGCCAACCCAGGAGCCGTTCGCAATCGGACCGCTTGTAATGCGTCGAAGGCCGGGAGGATAGGAATGCCGTACGAGCGGCCCGATCGCACGCGAGGTGGACCTTCTCCGCGACCTCTTCCGGGTCGTCGCCCTCGTATTCAACCACCAGGATCGATTCGGCGGGCTCGTCGATGGCGTTCCGGAAGAAGGCGTCGGCATCTCTCGCCAGGTGGAGTGAGCGCCTGTCGAAGAGGTCGCAGGAGGATGGTGACCGGGCGGAATCGAGTAAATCTGGGACGAAGGCCAAGGCCTCCGACAGGCTGCGAAAGGGAAGCAAGACGACTGCCTGCGATGCGGGCAGAGGGATCGTCCGGAGCTTGGCCCGGGTGACCAGGGCCAGAGTCCCCTCCGAACCGGCAACCAGTCGGCCCAGATGGACTCCCGATTCATCCGCGGCTCGCGACAGCGCATAGCCGGCGCGATCGCGAAGCACCGACGAGCTCGCACGGCGAAGGCGATCGCCGCCGCGTCGATAAAGGGTTTGAAGCTTGCGGACGATGAGATCTTTCAGGTCGATCGGCTCGGCTTCGAATCGCGGCCAACTTTCACGTCCGAGGTCGGCGACCTCGCCCCCGGCGAACACGACACGAAGCCAATCGACCTGGTCGCCCGTCGAGCCATAGCGCAAGGAACGGCCGCCGGCGGCGTCGACCGCGATCATTCCGCCGATCGTCGTCACGTCCGAGCCCTGGACGATGGGTTCCAGACGCCGACCCATCGGCGCAAGATGGGCGTTGAGGAGATCGGGCACGACGCCGGCTTCGACGATGACATGCTCCGGCCCGGTCGCGATAATCCGTCTGAGATGCCGGCTCAGGTCGACGACGAGTCCGGCTCCCAGGGCCCCGCCGCCGTTATCAGTGCCCGCACCCCGGGGATGGATCGGAATCCCATTTTCCGCCGCGTAACGAGCGACCGTAACCACGTCGTCCTCGCTCCGCGGGACCACGACGCCGAGCGGGTCGATTTCGTACAGGCTGGCATCGTGGGCGTATGGGGCCCGATCGAGCGGCTCGAAGTAGAGCTCCCCGTCCACTGCACCCCGAAGGTCGTCAAATATTCGAGCCCGGCGCTCGTCCACGTCGGTGACCGCACCTCAGCGTCTAGAGACCTCACCCAAGCGATTGGACCGAATGCGGGAAAGACGCACAATCCCGCGACCAAGGAACCGCCTCAGCGCTTGGGAAGGGATCTGAAATCAGATCCCGGATGCCAGATTCTAGGATCGTGAATGCCGTCGGCACCAGGTTTAACAGCCAATCGCAAGGCGGGAATCGCTCATCGATCGTTTCACGAGCGATGATCTCTCCGGCCAGGCTATCGATTCGGTCCGACATCAGGCGAGGCCCGCGGTTGCATGCCTCACATCGGGTCCGACTCAACCCCTCGTTCGCGCAATTGCTGGGCCCGAATCCGCTCCTGTCGATACCGCTCCCCGATCGCCAGGTCGAAAGGTTGGAGCCTGCGATCCGGATTCGAGCCCTCACCCCGTATCTGGCACGCGCATCGATAGCAGATCGTCACATCGGGCACTCGCGGATACAAGGCCCAATCGAGCAGCGCCGAGGCCATCAGGACGGAATAAGTTGCGATTGGCATCTCGTAGTACCAGAACACCGTGCTGATCGCGAACTGGACGATCACGATCATGAGCCCGAGTGCCTGGGGAAAATCCTTCTGGAGGTAGAGATCGGCGGTGTCGCAACAGGGGCAAGCGACGAGTTGCGACTGGTCGATCGCGCCGGGATACAGCGATCGCTCCGCCCCGCAACCACGGCAGGTGACCCGATCGGTCGTCTCCAGGTGCGAGACCCGTCCGACGGTGCCGCATGCTGGACACGAGAAAGTCAGTTCCATTTCGACGCCCTTCTCCCCGGCTCGCTCGATCGCCCCGGCCGGACAGGCCCTGTCCCAATCCCGCGCCGGGATGAACCGGTTATTGTAATCGATCCCAGGAAGGGGAAAAGCGGCGCGCGCCCAAAAGCGCGAATTGGTCCCAAGTGGGCCCGGATCCGTACGCTCGAGGAGCCGATGATCGGGCGTCTTTCAACGGACAGCACCCGGGACGGCCCCCACGATCGAGGTGAGTTCTCCCAAAAGCACGAAGATCGACGTGATGTAGAGGATCCCCGTCGCCGATTGCGTCGATCGGATCGCGACCGTCCGCCGGGCCAGATACACCGATACCGCCGCTCCCAGAAACCCAATACCCCAGCGCATCGCGAGGAACACCGCGTCGTTGGCGAACACTCCCGGAGCGGGTGCCGTCAGTGCGGACCTCCCTGCCCACATGCCGACTCCTGCGAACGTCAAACGCGCGATGAGCGCGACCGCGATCAAGTTCAAGGATCGTTTCAAAGGCTCGATCGTCATGGCCGGAGCAGTCAGGTAGTAATGGCCGAGGAGCATGGCCGTCAGCGTGGCACCCAGGAGAAGTCCCGATGAAATCCGGCAGGAAGAATTGACCGCCCACAACCCAGTATCAGATGACCTCGAGGCGTCGACCAGCCAGGCCACGGTGACCAGGGCAGCGAGGATATCGGCGCCGATTCCGAATCTGGGCAATCCAAGGCCCCAAGAAATCGTCGCCAGGTAAGCGAGGACGGCCGCTCCGACGATCAGCCAGAGGGCCAGCGACGGCCCACTCGACCTCGACTGATCCAACGCACCGAGCACCAATGTTCCCAGAACGATCTGATTCTGGATGCGGAAAAAACGCAACGGTACGTTATGCCAGGATGTCAGGATCAACGCCAGGATCAGCCCGAACGATGACCGGATCGCGAAATCAGCGAGCAAAGGAACTGTTGCCATCGAATAACTCTGATGTCCTCATTTCATCCGGCCGCTCAACGATGATCGGGCGGAGCAGCGAAGCGACTCGCCGGATCGGGGCCGAGCCCATCATCAAGACGGGACGAGCCGGCCGAGCCGTGATCGAGGATCTATCATGGCACGGCTCCAGGCTTCGGGACAACCCTCGGCTGACCGTGTTCGTGGACTCGAACCGGGACGGAGAATCGCCCAAGTCCTGCATCTCCCCACACTTAGACGATCGCACACTGGCACGATGATCCCCACGTCGTTAGTATGACATAGAGAAGCCTTCTCTCAACGGGTGGAACGATGCGATCGAACCTTACGGAGTCTTGCATGAGTAGCATGAGCAGGCAATCATGGGCAGTGGCGGTACTGGCCGGCTTTATGGCCATTGCTCCCCTCGCGATGGGCGCCGATCGGTCAGTCGAAGAGATCCTGAAAGCCCTTGATACGGTCAAGATGCCGACCGTAGACCGGTCGAAGGTCAAAGATCCCGAGTACGTCGCGAAATTCCGGAGCAACTACCGAGATTCGGCTGAGAAGCGCGACACGTTGATCCTTCAGCTCCACAAGGCCGATCCGGACAATGCCAAGCTCGGGCCGCTCATGGCGGAGCGCTGGTCGCGAATGGTGCCTTTCGGTCCGGACGCCTCGAAGCGAGAACGTGAAATCGAGGAAGTGCTCGACCATTCCAAGAACCCCCAGGTCCGACTGGAGGCCGCCTTTGCCAAGGCCCAGGGCGGTGTCCTCAAGGCCAGGGAAACCGGCTCGGTCGACTTCTCTGGTCTCGATCAGTTCATCAAGCTCGCACCGAAGGATGAGCGCGGCGCGCGACTACTCTACACGGCCACGTTCTTCACGGCCGATGAGAAGGGCAAGGAGAAGATTGAGGATCGGATTCTCAAGGAGTTCCCCGACTCAAGCATCGCAGCCTCGGTCAATGGATTACGCCGCCGGAAGGCTGCCCTGGGCAAGCCTTTCGATCTCGAGTTTACCGACGCCATCGGCGGCTCGACCATCTCGATCAAGGGCTTGAAGGGAAAGGTCGTCGTCCTCGATTTCTGGGCCACCTGGTGTGGCCCTTGCGTGGCCGAAATGCCTCATATGAAAGAACTCTATGCCGAGTATCACGGCAAGGGGGTCGAATTCATCGGCATCAGCCTTGATTTTCCGAAGGAAGACGGAGGCCTGGACAACCTGAAAAAATTCGTCAAGGAAAAGCAGATTCCCTGGCCGCAGTATTATCAGGGCAACTACTGGGACAGCGAGTTCTCGAGATCATGGGGAATCAACTCGATCCCGGCCATGTTCGTCGTCGATTCGGATGGAAAGCTCTATTCGGAAGATGCTGGTGGAAAACTCGACAGAATCATCCCCGAGCTGCTCAAGAAGCGATCGGCCGCCGGGCATACCCCTGCTGGCGGCGGCGAATAGAGCCCGCGTCTCTGCGTTCCCCACGATGGGATACCCGATCCCGACTCGATGGTCGGGATCGGTCGTACAACTCGACAAGCCGCGAGCGATGAAGGGATCGGGGAGCCGATGGACGGATCAGCTCCGGGCGCCGAATATGAGCGACATGACCTCGGTGCGAGTCGCCAGCCGTTCCTTGAAAACCCCCCGCATGGCGCTTGTGACAAAGGAGCTGTTCGGCTTGTCAACGCCTCGGATCGTCATGCAGCTATGAGACCCCTCGATCACGACGGCGACTCCCTTGGCATCGAGCTCCTTCATGAGGAGATCCGCCAGTTCCTCGGTCAATCGCTCTTGCATCTGCGGACGCTTGGCGAGTACATCCAGGACGCGCGGGATCTTGGAAAGCCCGATCACTTTGCCATTCGGGATGTAGGCGACGTGGGCCTGGCCGACGACGGGGAGCAGATGGTGCTCGCAAAAGCTCACCATCCGGATGTCACGGATCAGGAGGATCTCGTCATATTTCTGAGTGAACGACTTCTTGAGGTGAATACGAGGGTCTTGGTGTAGCCCCTGAAAAACCTCGGCGTACATCCGGGCGACACGATCCGGAGTCTCTCGAAGTCCCTCTCGCTCCGGATCCTCTCCCACAGCGATCAGGATCTCCCGCACGGCGCGTCGGATTCGATCCAGATCGATAGCTGACCCAGGCTCGGACGAGCCGGAATCCGTCGCATCGTCGTCGGCACAACCAACGGCGGTTGCATTACCGTTGCCGAGGCCGTTAGCCCGATCGTGGGAACTCTTCGCTGGCATTCTTCGGTTACCTCGTCACCCGGGCACGGTCGATGCGTCTCGAGGGCATGGTCGTGGACGCTGATGAGTGACAGGCACCCGCTTTTCGCGAGAGCCCTGCCCGAACGACCGTCTCAGGTGTTCTTCTCTGGGACCCGATGCGTCGGCAGTTGTCTGTTGTAAACCAATACCAATCTTCGACTTCGGAAAAAACTGCTTTCATTCTATGTAACAATAACGCGAAAATCAAGCCACCAGAAGGGTGGTTTAGTTGACACTGAACGGAGGAGGAAACGGACGCAATGTCTGTTCCTTGGGGAGGAAATCCTGGAGGATTGTGAACAAGGCTGAGACGCGATCATCCACACGAACGTCGTCGAGGAGCGATTGCTTGACCGATGCCGGCAGGTCCAGTGTATGGGCGATGATATCGCTCAATACGCCGAGGCTTAGGCCGGATTTCAGCAATTGCGACAAGTCCGGATCGAGGCGGTGGTTTTCCTCGAAGACCGTGAGGAATCGATCGATTAATTCGTCACGCCGTGCCTTGACTCCCGTTGAGGGTTCCTGATCCTCGAGGACTGTCGCCTCGGCGATCCTGTAGAGCTTGGGGCTGGGCAATTCTTGTGTCAGCCGAACCCGTTTACAGCCCAGCAAGAGGAAGTTGAAACGTCCATCCGGGAGTCGTTCGTGCTGCACGATCCGGCCGAGGCACCCAACTTCCATGATGGGAACTGGCTCGGTCCAAGAAGCCCCTTGGAGCATCGGCTTGACCTGAACGATTGTCACCAGTTGGTCGCCGGCCAGTGCATCTTGGGTCATCTGACGGTATCGAGGCTCGAAGATGTGGAGCGGGAGGATCGCGTGCGGGAACAGGACGAGATTCGGTAAGGGAAAGAGACGGCATTGACTCGAAAAATCACGCAGGTCCGTGTGAATATCCATGATTCCTTCCGACGCTCCCGACGGAGACCATCGTATTGCTGGCGAGTCGATAATGCTGAAGTATTCCGCTTGACGACATCGGCCGATCTATGGGGAAAATAACGGCCGTGACGGGGGGTACGCACGTCTCGATCGTGCCCGTCGGCCCGCAAGTGATATTGTAGATTCGCAAGGAATATCGACAAGACAAGCCGCGGGATGCCGACTCGAGACGGGACCGACGGCCTCTCGACGCCCTCGGAAGGAGGCTGAGCATGTCTCGATCAAGACGGACTCCGATGAATTCCAAAGCCCAGGCGCGCGCGGTCTCGGAGGTACTCAAGCTCGCATACCCGGAGGCCGTCTGTGCCCTCGTCCACTCGGACCCATATCAACTCCTGGTTGCCACCATATTATCGGCGCAATGCACAGACGCACGGGTCAACCTGGTTACGCCCGAACTGTTCCGCCGATATCCGGATCCCTCGCGCCTGGCCAAGGCCCAGCCCGCCGAACTGGAGGCCCTGATCCGCTCGACCGGCTTTTACCGGGCCAAGGCACGCAACCTCCTGGCCATGGCCGAACAGGTCGTCGAGCGGCACGACGGCAGGATTCCCATGGAACTCGAGGCACTCACGGCCCTGAATGGGGTCGGCCGGAAGACGGCTAACGTTGTCCTGGGCACGGCATTCGGGATTGCCGAGGGCGTCGTGGTCGACACCCATGTCAAACGTCTGGCCCACCGTCTCGGCATGAGCAAAGGCAAGACTCCCGAGCAGATCGAGCGCGATCTCATGAAGGCCATTCCACGGGAGGACTGGGTCGACCTGAGCCATCGGCTGATTCAACACGGACGGAAGGTCTGTTTCGCCCGCCGTCCCAGGTGCGAGACATGCGCCTTCTCCGAGATCTGTCCGCGGATAGGGGTCGCGATTCGCCCGAGGCCCAAGGGGACTCTCCTGGCGAGCCGTCGCGCCTCGGGCCGCACAGGGACTGAATCCCCATCTGCTTGATTGGAGAATGGGTTTTCCATCCCCATGGTTCTCGTGTATCCTTCTAAGGAACGATGCTCGATTGCTCGGAATAGGCTCCAAGAGGGTGGCGTTGCGACCAAGACCATGCATATCCAAGACATCTTCCGCGCGCGGCGCACCACATTCAGCTTCGAGTTTTTCCCGCCCAAAACAGACAAGTCATCGAACGATCTGTTCCAGACGATCGCGCAGCTTCAGGCCCTCCAGCCGTCTTTCGTATCCGTGACGTACGGCGCAGGCGGATCCACCAGAGAGCGAACCCATGACCTAATCGTGCGTATCCAGCAGGAGACCCGGCTGACCGCGGTTTCGCACCTGACCTGCGTCTGTCATAGCGAGCAGGAACTCGCTGCAATCCTCGACCGATACGCGGAATCCCAGATCGAAAACATCCTGGCCCTGGGCGGAGACCCGCCCCGGTCGCTGGCGAATTATGACCGTGCATCGGATGCCTTCCAGTATGCCGATCAACTCGTCCGGTTCATCCGATCACGCGAACAGGTCCCCGACCGGCGCGGGTTCGGGATCGGAGTCGCAGGCTTCCCCGAGGGCCATCCTGCCACGCCGAACCGGCTGAAGGAGATCGAGTTCCTCAAGCGCAAGGTCGATGCCGGAGCCGACTACATCTGCACCCAGCTCTTCTTCAACAACGCCGATTTCTATGACTTCCGAGAACGATGCGATCTGGCCGGGATCCGGGTTCCGATCCTCGCCGGGATCATGCCGATCACGTCCAGGGAGAACCTCGCACGGATCGGTGAGATGGCACTCGGCGCCCGATTCCCCGCCAAGTTGCTCCGCGCGCTGGGGCGCTGTTCCGATGATCCCGATGCGGTGAGCAAGGTCGGTATCCACTGGGCCACCGAGCAATGCCGCGACCTTCTCGATAATCAGGTCCGCGGGATTCACTTCTACACACTCAATCGCTCGGACGCGACCCGGCAGATCTACGAGAATCTCGGCGTCAAGGATTCTGGGGCTTTGGAGTAACGTCCGAGTGAGTGAGTGAGATGCCATCGGAAATCGTCGGGGGGTGGGACCGCGCCGATTCCCCCGATGTCAATCCGACGGCGCCGAACCCCGATGTCGAGCGACCATGTCCGCCCATGAATTGACGGAACGTCTCAAAAGCGAAGCCGTGCGACTGGGTTTCGACCAGGTTGGGATCGCACCCGCCGTTTCGGCGCCGGGATATCTCGAATTCCTGAAGTGGCTGGAGAAGGGCCATTCCGGCGGAATGGATTATCTCAGGCGGCAGGAGCCGAACCGGTCGAATCCGGCTAACTTGCTCGAGGGCGTCCGTTCGATTGTCGTGTTGAGCGTGGTTTACGGTTCCCATGAAGCGGGACGAGGAGCGAAGCAAACGGGCCCGGCGCAGGGTCAAGTGGCGCGATACGCGATGGGTTGCGACTACCACAGGGTCCTTTGGGACAAGCTCGAGCTGTTGCTCGAATGGCTGAAAGGGGAGCGACCGGATGCCCGCGGTCGAGCTGTCGCCGATACCGCCCCACTGCTCGAGCGCGACTATGCTCGACTCGCAGGCATCGGCTGGATCGGCAAGAATACGATGCTGATCAGCCGCAAGTTCGGGAGCTTCACCTTCCTGGGTGCGCTACTGACAGACGTCGAGCTTGCTTATGATGATCCACATCGGGCGAACCACTGCGGCAACTGCACACGTTGCCTCGACGCCTGTCCGACCGGGGCGTTTCCGGCGCCTTATCAACTGGACTCGCGCCGATGCATCAGCTACTGGACCATCGAGCATCGCGGGATGCTCCCCGATCAAGACGCGGAAAACCTCGATGGATGGGTCTTCGGCTGCGATATATGCCAGGATGTCTGCCCGTGGAACCGCAAGGCCCCCTCGGGGCGGCTCGAAGAATTCCAGCCCAGGGCCGAATGGGTCGCTCCCGATCTCATCGCCTGGTTGAACGACAGTGAGAGCACGTGGCAAACGCGGCTCAAAGGGAGCGCGCTGAAGCGCACGAAACGCGTGGGGCTGTTGCGGAATGCCGCTCTCGTCCTGGGGACTCGACGCCGACCCGAGGCCATCGCCGCGCTGGCATCTCGGCTGGACGACACCGGGGAGGATCCGATCGTGCGGGCCTCGTCCGCATGGGCGCTCGGCCGGATCGGCGGGGAAGAGTCGATCAATGCCCTGGAGCGGCATCTGGACGATCCGGATCCAATCGTTTGCCAATCCGTCCGAGAGGCCCACCAGACCGGCCAGGGTTCGCGGTGCGACGCGGGGTGGGACGAGTCTCTCGAATCGCCCGACCCGCATCGGCATCCGCGTAGATCCGCACCTTGAATCGGCCAGATCGGTCCTGATCCGGCGACGATCTGGCCTTCGGTTACGAGCTCGTGCTGGTGGTCGTCGTGCTCGGGGTGTAGGTCACCGGCGCGATCTGGCCGGAGATCGACTGTCCGAAGCCATCGTGAGTCGTGACGGTAAACGTATTCGAGCCTGACACGAGCGGGACATTGATGCTGTATGCACCCGTGGAATCGGCCGTGGCCGTGGTCGTCTGGCCGTTATTGTTGTTGTTGGCGAAGGCGATCGTGCCGTCGGGGGTCATGGTACCCTGGTAATTGACGACGCTCAGGTTCGTCGTGCCATCCAGGCTCGGATCGGAAGCCGGGTTCAGGTTCACGGCAACCACCGGGCTGACGGTCGTCGCGGCCCCGAGGTTCTGCTCGGCCAGCCTCACGTCCTGATTGTTGATGATGCCGTTACGATTGACGTCCGCGTCGAAACTGTAATTCGAATTCGTCGCGGCGTCGCCCAGCAGCGACTTGATCGTCGTGATGTCGGCGCTGTTGACGGTCCCGGTACCCTTGGCATCGCCCGCGAGATAGAACCCGACGAGGTACTGGCCGGTGGTACCGTGCAGACCCTTGACCTCGACGGTGTAATTGGTCGAGCTGTTGGCCGGAACCTTCAACGTCATGAGGATGGCGGAGGTCGGGGTATGGCCGAGATGATTCGCCTTGGCGATCTTCGGATAATACGTGGAGTGGTCGATATGGACGGCCTGACCCGTCGAACTCTTGACGGCCACGATCTCGGGGCTTACGCTGGCGGCGGCGGGAGTGTTGCTGGAAGTCGACGTCGTGGCGGTCACCGGAGTGACGTCGATCCCGATCTCGATTTTCCCGCTCTTCGTCGGGGTGAACATGGTCGAGTTCACCGTGAAGGGAAGCGACGAGACCTGTCCGGCAGTCGAGATCTTTCCCGGCATGATGGCGAACGTGCTGCCCTGACCGGCGCTCAACACCATGCGTTCTTCCAGGAAGTCTGGCGCAAGGCACCTGCGACGGCGCACTCGGGGTAATGTTTTGGACGTATCCATAAGCCCTCCTTGGCCAGCAATCGACAATGAGAAGTGAGAAACCGGACGATGCGATATCGGCCGGATCATGAGGGTCTTGCCCGGTAACCATCCTGGTCGCCGGGCTCCCTGGTGTATGGTAGATCGTCGAGAAGTCGTCGCTTCACGCGACAGGAAACGATGGGATTACCGGGAGAAATGAGGCGGGGGAGGAATCACGCACCGGCGTGGCCCCGCCGAGAATCCGACCACTCGTTCAGAGACATCCTGGCCGAACTGTCGCGTCCCGCCGCGAACTCGATCCTCTTGGCGACGTCGGGCGCGGGGTGATCGTCCCCTCCCCCCGTGGATGAAAGGGCCTCGGGAGGAGTCTCGGCCCGCCTCACCCACACGCGCCAGCCGACCGTCGCGTAAAGGACCACGCCCGCCCACATGAACAGGCCGTAGCCCTGGGCGATCTCATGACCGTTCGAGACCAAGTGGCCTCCGATGTCGGCCGACGTCGAGGCCATCAGTCCGAAGGACATCGCCCAGGCGAAGGCGATCGCCATGCGACCTCGCTGGCCGACTCGTGGAGAGAAGAACTCCGACACCAGATAAGTAATCGGCAGGAGGACCGTCACATAATGATGTTTCCAGCTCCGCTCCGACACGAATAGCATCGTGAGGACGACCAGCGCGAATTCCCCGAGGAGGCGCGGGTCGCGGCGATTCGTCGTCTTCGTCCGGCACAAGAAGGCCAGCAGCCCGAGGAGGCCGAGGATGACGACCTTGATCACGTACCGGACCAGGGCCGGAGAAAGCGAGACGAGGTTCAGGTCGTGCTTCACCCCGTATCGCTTGAGACTGGGCGCTTGCTCGATCAGCATGCGGGCGAGCCATGCGGAGACCGACTGGTTCACCTCCTGGGAGCTGGTCGCGCCTTCGGCCACATAAGGCATGATCATGCGGTGAAACCACATGCCGAGGCACTCGGCATTGAACCGCGGGCCGATCACCATGCTGGGGACGATGAGCAGGAAGATGCCCATTCCCAGCGATCCCCACAGGACCGTTCGCCAGGAACGCTTGTAGGCGAAATAGAGGAAGAACAAGGCTGGCGTCACCTTATACGTCGTGGCCAGCGCAAGGAGGAGCCCGGCCCCGATGTCGTGGCCGCGTCGCCAGGCATACAGCATCGAGACGATTAGGAAGAGGATCAGGAGGTTATTATTCCCGTGGTGGAGATCGCCGAGGATCGGCCGTAAGCTCAGCAGCAAGACGAGGGATCGGAACATCGGCGGCAGCACGCGGTCCGTCGGCTGGGCGATCCGGAAGCACATGATCAGGACCGCGGAGGTCATGGCGAATTTGATGGCGAACCAGCACATCGCCCCGGCGACCGTCGGTAGCTTCATCAGCGGGTAGAGGGTGATCGGCATCAGCGGCGGATTCGGGAAGAGCATCTCGTCATAGATGTTCACGCCATCCCAGAATTGCAGGACCTGTGGTCGCCAACGCACGAAGGCGCTGCGATTATCGGCGGCCTTCTCATAATAGAACGCCGCCGCGATCAAGATAATGATGGTCCAGAGAGACCAGAAAACCCAGCGGGAGAGTCGATCACGGCGCTCCTGATCGCTGAGTTCAGCATCCAACGCTGGCACGGCATACCCCTTCCCTGGAGGAGGCCACGCTCACGCAACTCGTTTGCGTGCGAAATCGACGCGGACGGACCGAGACTGGTTACCCCGCTCGGCTAAGGCTGGCCGAGGAGGTCGAGCTCGAGTACGACATCGCGAATTCCGGCTGGTGGTCGCAGGCGGAGGAAAGGAACCGGATCCTCCTCGAGATACTCCGATTCGCACGCGACCAACGGTCTGGCCCTGAGACACGGCACGGAGTGATACCGCAGCACGATGGATCCGTCAAGGCCGGGGGCCATGTCGCGGACCCGAATCCGTCCTGGCTCGGTCTCGACCTTCGCCTCACCCCGGATCGTATCCCCGTCGAAACCAATCACTCGTCCGATCAGAAGGGTTCCATCATCCTCCTTGATCTGGATCAGGTCCGGGTTTGTCCGGCAGAACCAGCGCGCGTCCGGACTCCAGCACAGAATGGCCGACGGCCGATAGAGCCGTGCGTATCGGACGAAGAAATCGCGATCCCAGCCCCCCCTGCCGAACACCTTCGCCGCCAGGGCCGGGTCGACCTTGCGCAGTTTATCCAGGAATTCTTCCATCCCGCCATAGGGCGTGCGAATCGTTCGAGCCATGCCCGGTTCGACCTTCCGGAGTTCTTCCAGCAAGAGTCGATCTCGCCTCCCGAACACTTTCTCGGCTGCGTCGAGGTCGAGCTTGGGGAGTTCTTCGATCAGTATCCTGTACCAGCCGGCGCGGCCGAAGAGCATCCCCTCACCGAACTGCGTGAAGTTGGTCGTCAGCGCGGCGTGCAAATAAGGACCGCCCAGGAGTTCGACCCCGGTGCGTTCCGGGAGCAGTCCACTGAACCGACCGCGCTGGAAGGGATCCGGTATACCGGGCAGGTCCTTCCCCCCCTCCTCGTAGAGCAGGCGTTCGCCTGGCTTGACATGGCGCCGGATGCGTTCGATCACCCAGAGCAAGCGGTGGGATGGCCGGCTCGACAGGAACGGTTCCCCGGCCGAGCCCAATGAGCGTACCGACTCCAGCAAAGGACCGCCGACCATCCGCACCGCGATCAAGGCCGCTCCGACCATCACCCATCGAGAAAAATGATCCGCGTCCGTCGAGCCGGCGCGGAGGCGCCGTCCGAGCTCCTCGAGTCCGCCGGCTGCGGCGAGTGTCAACCCGCTGTAAAGTGCGTAGGTATGCCGGCCCGGCTGCAAGAAATCGAAGGCACGGAGTCCGCCGGCCAGATAACCCCAGAATAGCCCGGCTCCGCAGAATCCGAGCAAGGCCACCCCATCGACGCGGTTCCGACGAATCATCGCGACGAGTCCCGGAAGACCGGTCGCCAGCAGGATGCATTGGATCGGGGCTTCCGGCCCCCCGACGATCTTCGCCAGTCGGCTCATCACGCCCTCGGGATGGTAGAATGCGAAGTCGCTCGGTCCCTTGGTGGAAGACAACCACAGTCCGGGAAGCCACCAGAATGCGTTGAACGCCAGCACGACCAATGGGATCAGCCAGACGCCGACATGGCGCATCCGGGTCAACCGCACGTCCCATCGCTCCGGCACGGCAACTGGGGTACCGAGGCCCGCTGATGAGCCCGGGAGTCTTCGAGGTGAATTCCAGCATGCCGCGATGTAGGCGAGTAAGGCGGCGGGTGCGATGATCATCGCAGTTGTCAGATGGACGAGAACCGCCAGACTCATCAAAGCGGCCGAGGCCATCCAAAAGCGAAAGCCCCCGATGGTCAGGTAACGCGCGAAGACGCCCGCCGCGACCAGTCCCAATGGAATGCCCAAGAAATAGGGGAGCATCCCGAACGCCACATAGGAAATGGGAAAATCGGTCCAGATGTAGACCAGGGCGAGACCTACCCCTGCGACCACGGTCGCCGACCTGAAGCGCCAGACGAAACCGGACAGCGCGATCAACCAGGGTACGACCGCGGCCGAGAGGAGCACATAGACCTTGTATGCGAACTCGGGATGGATGCCGCCGAACGCCGCGATGACGACCTCGGGGAGCGTCGAGGACGCGGGGAATACGACACTCTTCGCATAGCCCGACATGAAACTGGGATCATACCCGGCGGTCGTTGATGATTCCCGCAAGAACGCGCGAGTGACCAGGGCGCTATGGAAGTACAGCGGATGGTCGTCGCGCCACAAGGGCCAGCCGTTGGTCAAGCCGGCCCGTCCCCCCAGACTGGTCCAGATCGCCAGGCTATGCAAGAAGCACAGCACGACGATCGAGGTCGGTCCGACGGCTCGCTTGGCCGCCGAAGATGAGGAAGTTCTTCGGAGTCGAGAGGAGAGGGTCTGGTCCGCGTCGGACTTGGACCTCGTCGAGTCGTGCTGAAGATGGGCCATGCGGAAGGCACTGGAGGGCCGGGGGCAGGGAGTAGTGGTCGATCAACGAATCTAGCACGGCGATCGGATCAATGCGGCCCGCAGGATTCGAACCTGCAACCAAGGGATTCAAGCGCCCCCGCGTTTCCACGAGGCTTGGACTATCTCATCCTCCTCGACGAAGCCGCGAGAATTCCGGTCGCGATGATCGACCGGAAGCCGCGACGAGTTCCAAGGAGGCCGGGCGCTCGTCGGCGGGGATTATTGTTGGGACTCACCCCGCTAGTCTCTGAACCGTCCTGGCCACCGAGGCCCGGCCAGGCTTGGCTGCGGATTGCCGTGCTCCAGCCTCAGACCACTGAGTCCCAAACGACTCCCATCCGTGAGGCGAGAGAGATCCAGGCCAAGCGATCGAGAGATGCCGAGTTTAGGTTTCCCGCAATTCACCCGGTTCGCAATCGAAGGTTACCCTCCGGTGCCACCCTTTCCTTGATGAGTCCCCTGCTCTGCCGTTGAGCTAGGGCCGCTCTCGTTCTCGATACGCTCTCATCTTCGCCATTCGTCGAGTGAAAGGCAAGACGGGGTGTTACCCGGTCTTGCCCATTCACAACGTCGATCAGTTCGATGATCCCACCGTCGCCAACTCGGGCGCCGGCGTGGAAGGGCGGATCTTGGGCATCCGGATATTGTAGGCAATCCCGCATTTTTTCATCAGCCAGATGGCAATATACGTGCTGTCGACTTCCCACCAGCTCAGTCCGTGGCGCGCCGACGTTTGATACGCATGGTGATTGTTGTGCCAGCCTTCGCCGTAGGTCAGCAGCGCGACCCACCAGAGATTCGTCGAGTTGTCGCGGGTTGGATGTGAACGATATCCCCACATGTGGGTGGCCGAATTCACCAGCCAAGTCGAATGGAGGACGAAGACCGTGCGGAAGAAACCGCCCCACACCAGCCAGCTCATCCCGCCGACGGCATACAGGCCCGCGAACAGAAGCAAGGGGAAGATGATATGGTATCGCTCGATCCATCGATGGACCGGGTCACGATTGAGGTCGGGGGCCCACTTCTCGTAATATTCGGGGGTATGTTCGGTGCTCGGCTCGACCTTCATCCACCAGCCCATGTGAGCCCAGAAGAAACCTTCGTTCGGCGTATGCGTATCCGATTCGTCATCGGAGAAGGCATGGTGGCGGCGGTGGTCGGCGACCCAACCGATGGGACCGCCTTCCGATGCGCATGTCCCCAGGATCGTCAGGGGATACTCCAGCCACCGCGGACGCAGTGCGAAACTGCGATGGGTCAGGAGCCGATGATACGTCAGGCAAATGCCGATGCCCCCGGTCAACCAGTGCAAGAAAAAGCAGAGCGCCAGGCCCGACCACGAGAAAAAGCTCGGGTTCAATGCGAGGAGGGCTCCGAGGTGCATCGCGCCGATCCATACGATCGGAATCCAAGCGATCCTGAAGGGCGTCACTTGCCCGGACGTCGTTGTCGACATAATCAACCTTTGATTGAAATATGGAGGCGGGGGCTCAGCCGCGTGGGTCCATCGACGCCATCGGGAAAACTGATCGATGGAGCACCGAATACTCGTTCAGGCTTGAGTGCTCGTTGTTCGATGTCACGGCAATTGAATGTATCACTGCAAGCAGGCGATCGGTTTGTCCATCGGCCTGTTGTCTGGGTTCGACCAACCGGAGGGTTGGCGAGTCACGGAGTCATCAAAAGTCATAGGACATCCCGAAGACCGACCATCGCTCGTACGCACTCATTTTTCGCGGAGCCTGATCGCCGGGTCCATTTTGCAATCGAAATCACAAGTCAACGGCGGGTGGACTCCTGACCGTACGCATTCTTGTACGCACCGAAAGCCGACGTTTCCATGCCCTCAGCCGAAAAAACAATTTTCCCGTCCACGATCAACGTCATCCTCAGAGTAGCCCGATGCCCTACGGCAGAACTCTTATCCTAAACGCTTATGAGCTTGGGCTTTTGGCGAACAGAGACTCCTGGAATCTGGTTCAGGGCTGGACTTTTCTGTTAAGATACAATCTTGATCGACTCTGGCATCTATGAGAGCAGGGTCAACATCCCACGAAGCGGTGCCGGTCATCGGCGGTCTCGACCCAGTTCTGTATTGATATGAAACTCAAGTGCCTTCCTGAAGACTTCCGGGTGGAAGAGTTGTCGATGGCCAGACCGGATGGGCCGGGGCGCTACACCTTTTATCGATTGAGCAAGCAGGGTTTAGGCACGATCGAAGCCGTCGAGGCCATATGCCGGCGATGGAATCTTGCCGGCCATCGCGTGAGTTATGCGGGCCTGAAAGACCGGCATGCGAGCACGATCCAGTATCTGACGATTGTCGACGGCCCCTGGCAGTCGCTGAACGCGGCCAACTTCCAGCTCGAGCCGGCGGGGCGCCTTGACCGCGCGTACACATCGCAGCTCTTGCGGGGAAATCGGTTCGAGTTGGTCCTTCGCAGTCTGTCCGAGGAGGACCTCGGCCGAGCGGTCTCGGAGATCGATTCGATCGCAAGCGTCGGCCTGCCGAATTACTTTGACGACCAACGGTTCGGTTCTGTGGGCTATTCGGGGGAATTCGCCGCACATGCCTGGCTACTGGGCGAGCACGAGCGGGCCCTCCGGCTCGCGCTGGCGGAGCCGAATTCGTTCGACCGCGCCGCCGTGAAGTCCGAGAAGGCCATCCTCCGCGAGCACTGGGGCCGGTGGGCGGATGCCAAAGCCTTGCTGCCTCGGTCGTCGGCCCGGAGTATCGTGACTTACCTCGTCGATCATCCGACCGATTACCGGGGCGCCTTCGCCCGGCTGCGTCGCGAGCTCAGGATGCTGTATTTCTCGGCATTCCAGAGCCACTTGTGGAACCTGATGCTCGCTCGATGGCTCGAGTGCAATGCGACGGCCGATCAACTCGTCCCGGTTTCACTCAAGGTCGGGACCTTCCCGTTCCCTCGTCGGATGGAGCCCGAGGTCGTCCGGGCCCTGAGCCGGACTATGCTCGCTTTACCCTGTTGTCGCTCCCCGATCCCCGAAGGACGGCTGGGCGAGATCGTCGTGGAATTCCTTCAGGGCTTCGGCCTCTCGTGGTCCGACCTGCGGATCAAGCACCTGAAGGACATCTTCTTCTCAAAGGGTTCGCGTCCCTGTCTCTTCCACCCCGAGCGACTGGAATTCGAGCCGATCGACGATGAGCTCCATCCCGGTCGACGTGGACTCCGCCTTTCATTCGAGCTCGCCAAGGGTTCCTATGCGACGATCCTGGTCAAGCGGCTCACGGATGTCGCGGGTGCTACCCGATGAACCTCGAAGTGCTCTACGAAGACAATCATTGTCTGTCGATCAACAAGCCGGCGGGGCTACCTTCGCAAGGGGACGTGACCGGCGATGAGAGTCTCGTCGACCTCGTGGGTGGGTATCTCCGGCTCAAGTATGGGAAGCCCGGAAATGTCTACGTGGGTCTTCTCCACCGCCTGGATCGCCCGACGTCGGGTGTGATCTTGCTCGCCAGGACCAGCAAGGCGGCCACACGGCTTTCGGAGCAGTTCCGTGAGGGTACGATCCAAAAGGTCTACTGGGCCATCGTCGAAGGCGAGCCGCCCCAGGACGAGGGCGAGTGGACGGATCGTCTCGAGAAGGATCATCGAGTGAATCGCTCTCGACTTCTGGAGGAAGGGGACATGGATGGGAAAGTGGCCGAGGTGAAATTCCGGGTGCTCGAACGGAAGCCTGGTGTGAGCAAGCTGGAGTTGCGACCGGAGACCGGCCGAAGCCATCAACTCAGGGCCCAGTTGGCGGGTCGTGGTCTTCCGATCGTGGGCGACGCGAAATATGGTGCGAAGTCTCGGATCGTGGCATCGGATGGTCGCGGAAGGATTGCATTACATGCGCGAGAATTAACCTTCAAGCACCCGACTCGTGGGGAAGCGATCGCGGTTGTTGCCCCGGTGCCATCAGACTGGCCCGAGCCTTTGTCAGGAGGTCGGGAACGGTGGTTCGCGTCCAGTAAGCAAGGGGGATACTCAAACCCGTGAGAATCATCGCGGCGAACGGCCGCCAGACGATCGCATCACTGGCGGAGGCCGAAGTGGCGGCCGAGCCCTGACTCTTAACTTCGCCGGGATGGTCTTGCGAGAGGGGCTCATCACTCGTGTTCTGAATACGTGATCGTTCCTCCGGTGGAGTGACTTCCTCGAGCAAGTCCTGGAATGTCAACGGTGCGTCATCCGCACGCGCCTGGTCGGTTCGGGCGCCGCCGCGAAGCTTGTCGGATTCCTCGAATCTCGATGGAGCAGTCGCCGAGTCGCCCAGAGGACTAGTCTCGCTCGATCGCGCCGAACCGTGATCGACCCTGGCGGCCTCGAGCTTTTCGACATAGTTCGTGGCCGACAGCCAGGCCGTCTTGTCCACGAGGCCGAGCTCTTCCGCCTCGCGGCGTGCGATCTGGGGGTCGACACGATCGACGGTGACACGACGAATATACCAGAGGGCGCCGGCTCGCGAACCATCAGAATCGAAGAAGAACGTAGGCCGGGCATCCGCGGAGGCAAGCTCGAAGTTGAAGCGCGCGACGTGGTCCCGATCGACGGCCTTGAGGTCCAGCGGTAGCGCGATGTACCGAAGTCCCCGCCGTGCGACCTCGGCGATGAAGGAAGGTGGGACTTCGGTCGATTCACGGAGGTCGAGTAGCGTGCGGTACCCCTTTTCGGAGAGCCAGCTCAAGCCGGCTTCCGAAGGGGCGCACCCGCCGGCGAGTTTGGGATCGACGGTCGCGAAATGAGCGAAGCCGGCTCCGGCGCCGGCCGTCGAGACGGTCTCCGGCGTCGGATCGGCCGCGATTGTGAGGGCAAATTCCGCCTCGGTCGGAGCGCCGCCACGCTGGGCGGCGGAGTCGGCCTTATCGGCCTCCCGGCTCTTCGTGTCGGCCGGGGCGGAGGGGGGAGACGGAGGGGTGGCTGATGACTTCGTCACTTCCTTGGGGAGTCCCAGTGGGGGTAGGTGATCGAGGAAGTTATCCTCGAGTGAGCCTTCGGCTGGACTTCCCGCCGGTGGCGACGCATCCTGGGCAGACCGCGAGGTCAGCTGGGTCGTCGAGTCGGGGGTGCTGGAAATGCTCCGACCCGAACGCATCGTCGTTGACGTACCGGGGCGGCGGGTCGTGTAACCGAGCGGTCGTACCCCCGAACCCGAATTACCGCTCGGCCCGGTGCCGCCGGACGTGGCGCCCGGCTTGGCAGTCGGTGCCGGCTCGAGATCGATCGGATTATTTGGCGTGGATGGCGAGACGTTGGAAGGTGCCGTTCCCATACTCCCGCCCGAGGGATAGGACGGAATCGCACCCGGGACCACGACGCCCGCCGCGCCACCATACTCGACGACCCCATCGGATACGGGCATCTCGGAATAAACGCGATTCCGATGGAGAATCCGGTTGGTCGCACGGGAGAAGTAGCCGCCGATGCTGCACTTGCCGCAGTCGCCGCAACTACTGCAACTCGTGCTGGTCGGCGCCGATCGGCAACCCGATTGGAGGAGTGCCGCGCCACCGATGAAGGCCAGGGCCACCAGACGGACCAGCGGCCAGGTCATGCGTCGCGGAGTACCCCGCGTTGTACCGCCCGATTTGAACCAGTACAGATGAGACATCGTTCATTTCTCCTGTTCTCGGACACCGCCGCGCGCATCATCGACGGCGGTCGCCCGCGACACGAGTCGAGCCAAGTCGAATCTCCCGGCCACGGTTTCGACCGACGCGGTTGAATTGCATTCTGCCGTTGGTCCGCCCTGCCAGATCTGCCGGTTGAATCGAGTTCCTTCCGGGTGCCGCCGGTTCGAGGTGATTGCGCCCGATGGCGCGGACACCGTTCCCCTATCGGGGCGAGACCGCAGGCACATGGTTGGTCGAGACCAGGGAAAACGCCGCAACCAAGAGTTCCAGACGAAGATGCACATCAGGACGCTCGGGGTGCAAACTCAACGTTCGGTGATCGTTCCCAGGGGCGCCGAGCGGGCAAACTGATCACTCCACCGGCCACCGACTCACCTCATCACCGATCTCTCGGAATTCGGCGTCCGGCCCGCCTGATCGGCCAGTCAACCCATTCGACGCATTGGTATGGAACCTTAGAGACAACCCATTGCAAAGGGTCGTCGATGAAACTTAGCCGACGATCCGACTGTTGCCAAAGAATCCGAGGGGTTTCTAGAATGAGACTTTAAGTCTTTGCCGCGTAGCCGCTAAATCACTCAAGGCTTCTCTCCCACATGGGGTTTACGCCACCCGATCAACAGGCTCTCCCGACAAACTCACCGCAGTCCTCAGCGTCAAATGTTCGCCGGGCAGCGGCCGTGGGTTGCCTGGCCCTGACTCTCTTCGCCCTCGGCGTGTTCGATGACTCGTTCGTGGACGAGCACGCCTACATCACGCAGAGCTACTACGCCGATCTCTTCTTCGAAGGCCAACTCCAACATCCCGCCTGGCTGGACTTTTACGCCTTCGACCTACAGCCCGTCCCGAAGTATTTGATCGGTGCCAGTTTACGTCTCGCCAACCTACGCATCCCCGGTCCCGCCGACGCCTGGCGATGGTATCATGAGCACTACACGCCGTTCGGCAACAAGGCGACCTTGACCGCCGCACGAATCCCGTTCCTCATCCTTGGATCGCTCGGGTGCATCGCACTCTTCGGTTGCGGCGTGGTCATCAAGGATCGTCGAGTTGCAACGATCGCCGCGGTCCTTCTCATGATCAATCCGCTTTATCGTCTCCACTCCCACCGGGCGATGTCCGACGTCCCGTACGAAGCGTTCCTGATCTCCCTGCTATGCCTGGGTTTATATGCCTTGTCGCGACTCTGGACAGGCCGTTCGCGCCCTGCGACTTACCTCCTCGTCGTCATGGCCGGAGTGGCGGCCGGGCTGTCGATTCTCTGCAAATTCAATGGCATCCTTGGGCTGTTGGTCGTCACATCGTGGGTCGGGTTCGCCTCGATCGCCCCGCGCCTTGCGGTGTCGCGAAAGCTGGAGATGGTCGCGGCTGCCCTCGCGCTGACGTGCATCGCCTTCGGGGTCTTCATCGCCTTGAACCCCGCGATGACGGCCAGGCCGACCGGGCATCTGGAGGGCGACAAGCTCGCTCTCGCGAAAGAGGATCCTCTCCAGAGATTCGGCGAGATGATCGCACTACGTCTCAAGACCTCTCGACACCAACAGAAGAGCTTCTCTCATAACGCGCTCCCGAGGATGGGAGATAAGGTTGGGGTCGTTGCTGTCCAGGGATTCGGCCGGTTCAGCCCATTCGGACCGGCCGAATCGAACTCGGAGATTCGCTACGACCTGCGCCAGGACTGGGGAGCATTCTTCTGGTGGCCACTGGTCGTTTTCGGCGCCTTCCAGTCGTTCCGACTGGGACGGGAACAGCTCCGATCGGGGCAGCCCCCGACGGCCATCGCACTACTCATCTGGGCCTCAGTGGCCTGGGCCGTGGTGGCGGTCTATCTCCCGATGGCCTGGGACCGTTACTTGCTGCCGATCCAGGCACCCAATGCGTTGCTGGCGGCCGTCGGCGTTTCGAGCCTCTGGGATCGGCTCAAGGCCCCGATTGGCGCCGCCTGGAATCGGACTGACACGCCTGCTTTGTGGGTGTTCGTGATTCTGCTGGGGAGCTACGCCTTCTTCTGGCATTCGCGCGACTGGAATACCGCCAGTCGGCTCATGCTCACCTACGCCATGGTCGACCGGGGCACGGTCGAGATCAACGGATTGGAACAGCAGACCGGCGACAAGGCCAGGTTCGAGGGACGGTTCTATTCCGACAAGTTGCCCGGCTATCCCTTGCTGGCGGCGCTGCCGTATGCCTACGCGCGTTGGGCGTTCGACATCCCGGATCATCCCCTCGACTCATCCCCGCTGAGATACTGGCCGTCGGACTACTGGATCACGCTGGGGACCTCTGGCATCCTGACGGCCTGGACCGCGGCGCTGCTGGTCATTCTGGCGCGGGACCTGGGCTGCAATCCCTGGGCATCCGCGCTGATCGGATTGTCTTATGGCCTCTCGACGCCGGCCTACGTCTATGCAACGCTGGCGTATGGTCACCAGGCTTCGGCCTTCGCAGTCCTCAGCTCATTCCTGTTGCTCTGGAAGAACAAGTCGGAGAGCGATGCGTTGCGTACGTTCCTCGCCGGGTTCCTCGCGGCTTATGCCGCCGTGATCGAACTCCAGTTGGCGCCCGTGTCAGCCATCATCGCCTTCTACCTCTTCGCGCAGTGGGTCCGAGGAATTCGTCGCTTCGACCGTCTCGCCATCTTCGCGATCGGGGCCCTGTTGCCGACGCTTCTCCTGCTCGGCTACAACCAGCTCGCATTCCACTCCCCGTGGGACATGGGTTACTTCCACCATGCGATCGAGGAATTTGCCCGTGTGCACAGCCGCGACAACCCGCTGGGATTGCTGACGCCCGATTGGAGCAAGGTTGGCCCCCTGCTCTGGAGCCGTTACCGTGGTCTCCTGGTCTTCGCGCCGATCCTGCTCCTGACGTTGCCAGGATGGTTGGTATTGATCGTACGTGGCCAGAGGAGCCTGGCGATTGTGTCAATTCTCGTGACTGTCGCAGTCTTCCTGGTGAACCTCAGCTATCCGGAATGGACGGGGGGATGGTCGACGGGCCCGCGGCTCCTCGTGCCGCTCATCCCCTTCGCGATGATCCCAGTCGCCGGACTGATGGCGGGCGACTCGCGATGGGCGAGGCTGGCGACCATCGCCGCGGCCAGTCTTGGCCTGATCGGCGGGGTTGAGATGCTCCTGTTCCAGGGCGCCGGAGGACGTATCCCCCACCAGCAGGTGGATCGGTCGGGGCAGGTTCGGGAGTTGGATGAGCCTCTGGCGAATGCCGTCTGGCCGCTCTGGACGGGTAGAGATCCCTATCCCGGCTGGCGATTCGAAGAGCAATTCGGCGAGAACCTCGTCTCACTGATTGCCCCGGAGAGGATCAAGGGTTTGCCCCCACGCTGGCGTTGCGTCCAGTTCCTGCCACTGGTCCTGATCCAGTTCCTTGCCATCGCCGGCCTGTGGCGCACCTGCAAGAGTCGTCCGGTTGTGCCGAATGCAAAGACGACCGGATTGGCGGGATCGACTAGAGCCCGTGACGATTGGATCGGGGGCGCGCCACCGACTCGGACAGTCTTGTAGGGTGCTCCCCGAGCACCATCTCGGGACAGGCCAAGGGATCGGTGCTCGCAGAGCACTCTACGGGCCTGTGCGCAACCCGACCGTGAGACGGCTCTAGACCTGTGTGTTGATCAGCAGCAATACAACCGTGGCGACTACGAGAATGCTGAGAATCCAGACGCTCAGTTTCAGGGAATGCGACCAGATCCGGGTCCAGGATTCATGGCGGGAGGCGGAATAAACGAGACTGATCGCGATCACCAAGGGCAGGATCAGCCAGTAGATGTGGATCGATGCCAGGATCATGCCGACCCCTCCGCACTGAGGCCCGACGCGGGCATCGGCTGAGAGACTTTCTGAGAAGCCGCCTCTTCCTCGATGTCCTGATAGGCGGGGCCTTCATAGGCGTCGTAGATTGCCAGAATGTTGAGCAATCCCGCGACGGTCGTATAAATCGTGCCGATCTCGACGAGTTTCCCCAGCCGCGTTTGCAGGCTGTTCAATACCTTCTGATCAGGCTCCGCCATGAAACCCCAGAGGATCGAGTCCATGCCGTAATGATGGAGCGTGCTCTGGATCAATGCCGGCAACGCCGGCAGCCCGACGAAGAACTGTCCCAGGTAGTAGAGGCAGAACTTCTCGGGGTTGTTCAAGGGGTTGACCCATCGCCAGTAGACGATCTTCCCCTCTCCCATGACCATGCCCATGAGGTACAGACCGAGGATGCAGACGGCGTAGAGGAGGCCCTTGCCGGTCCGACCTTGATAAAAATGACCCGCCCCGGGTATCAACCACGCCAGGAAGGCCGCCAGGACCGGGTTCCGCAGAGAAACGGTCTGCTCGCTCATCGCGTCTTATCTATCTCCTCTCGGCAAAACGAGGGCCCGAAGGCTCCTCGTCAATCCTCGCCCGATCCTGATGCTAGCACGAACGGTGTCGGAGAATCTACCCCGGCACACATCCAGGCTCATGCCGTGTCACTTTCCGAGTCAAGGAGGGAACAGACTCATTCCCATGCTCTCGCCGGTGATCGAGTCTCGAAACATTCCGCCGAGACGCCGTCGACCACATCGGGAGGAATGACCTCGAGCCCGCGTACCGAGCCCGCCAGGAGACACATAGCGGAAAGCTGCTCGAGTCCGCGCGGAATGCCTCCCGAGAGACCATGAAGGCGTGTGACCGCACGTGGGGTAAAAACCCGTTCGGAACATCCGGCCCCCGCGAGCTTAGCGGCCAGATAGTCGTCGACCTGGGAACGAGTCAGCCTCTGAAGTCCGATCGCGAGCGTCCACCCCTGTTCCCCTTGCCAGCTTGGCTCGGATAACGGGCGGCTTATCTGGATGATCGTGAGCTTAGCCTCCTGCCCGAATCCTCCGTGAGCCAACGTGCTGAGTTCATCGATCGACAGAGAAGAGGTATGGTCGGCCCGGTCGTCGAGGGCGAGGATGACCTGGATGCCCTGCAGTGCAGCGATGCGGAGCGCTCGGTCGAGTGCATGCCACGTGGTGTTGCATCCAGCAGGCTGCCCCAGCCGTTCCGCGATCGCGCTTGAGAGTCGCGTGCCGCCGCCGCCGGGCCCGACCACGACCACCCTGCGACGCGGGCTGCGTATCTCGGCGATTGCCCGTCTCAACACCGTGGTCTTGCCCAGACCCGACTCCGCGCGGAAAATCACGTAGCGGTGGCCCTGCTCGATCGCGTACACGAGGCGAAAAAGAGCCTCATCATGTGACGGAAGAGGAACATAGGGCGAATTGGCGTCGTCGAAGGGGTGACTTGACAATCCCCAGTGCCGATACCACACGTCGATCACCCTCCCCGGTCGACTGTCGCTCGCAAGTTTGCGCGACTACCACCCTGTCAACGTTTCTGATTTGCCTGGTCCGTCCCAGGAATCGGACGTAAGCGGTGATCGTCATCGCATCGCGTTCTACCCCAAGGATCGGATACGATAGGATTCGATCTTTTGCCAGACCCGGAGACGAGGCGTGCCAGCTCGATTTTTCTGCCCCGATCCGCCGCATGACGGCCGATGGTTCTTGAATGCCGATGAGTCTCGTCACCTGACTCGAGTCTGTCGTCTTGGCGTCGGGGATCGCGTTGAGATCTTCGATGGTCGGGGTTCCGTGGCCCTTGGGCAGATCCTCGCCGTCTCATCGGCTAGCGTCGAACTCGGCGTCGACGAGGGCTGGCTGGCCGAGGTGCCGACTCCCGTCTCGCTCACACTCGCCACGGCCGTGCCCAAGGGGGACCGATTCGACTGGCTGATCGAGAAAGCGACCGAGATTGGAGTCGAGCGGCTGGTTCCACTCATCACCGACCGATCGGTCGTCGCCCCTCGCGGTTCGAAGCTCGACCGTCTCCGGCGTTCGATCATCGAGGCATCGAAACAATGCCGCAGGGCTCGACTGATGCTCCTCGACGATCCGATGGAATGGACCGATCTGCTCGGGGCCTTCCCCGGATCGATGCGATTTCTCGCCGATCCCCAGGGCAATCCGCCGCAACATTGGGCGACGATCCCGCGCGGTGGTTCCGTGGTCCTGGCCGTTGGACCCGAGGGCGGATTCAGTTCCTCGGAATTTGACCTTGCTCGCGATTCCGGCTGGTTGGCGATCCGATTCAGTTCTCACATGCTCCGTATCGAAACGGCCGGGTTGGCTGGCTGTGCGGCCTTGCTCTCCCGAGTCCCGGAGGCTGACGAATGATGGAATACTCCGAGATCCTCAAGATGATCGCCCTGGGTCTGACCGCCGGCATCCTCGCCGGCTTGTTCGGGATTGGCGGCGGCTTGGTGATCGTACCAATCCTGGTCTTGGTCTTCGGTTTCGACCCCAAGATGGCGGTCGGCACGTCACTGTTCGTAATCTTGCTCCCCACCGGTCTGCTCGGCGTGCTGGAACACTGGCGAAACGGCAATGTGAGGGTCGGCGCGGGTCTTTGCATCACGACCGGCTTGTTCTTCGGCGCTTACGCCGGAGCCGTCATGGCAGGTTCCGTCTCCCAGATCGCAATGAAACGTCTCTACGCCGTATTCCTTCTCGTCGTCGGGGTCTACTTCCTGGTCGCACCCGCGGCCACCCGTCGCGGCCGCGCCGAGATGGCCGCGAAACCTGTCCCCCCCGAGATCGTCGGCGAAGGTCAATAGCATCACGCTGTCCACTGACTCCCCGCCTCGTTGAGAATCTGGTAGACCGACCAGACGTATCCGTCCGGATCGCGAAGGGCGAACTCGCGCCAACCCCAATTCTGATCGGCGGGCTCGCCCGATACGCTCAGGATCGCGCCTTCCTCAAGGCAGTGCTGGTAGAATTCGTCCACGTTGGGGACTTGCATCTGGAGATGGATGCCGACTCCCACGCGAGTGTCCGTAAATTCTTGCGCGTGCGGTTCCTGGGGGTGCAGCATCAGCGTGAACTCGCCAATTCGAAGGATAGCGAGGGTATAGGGCGCGTTTTCATGCTCCGCATGGATCTGGACGATTTCGGCACCGACGACCTCGTTGTAGAACTCCAGCGACCTTCGTACGTCCTTGACGTACAAGAAGACGCTCGTGATACGGGCCGTCATTCCTGTCCCCCCTCTCGACGAACGGGAAGAGCCTTCGTGGATTCACCATGAGCCGATTCGGCTTTGGAGCTGGTGAGACGGAACTCGATGGAAAGCCGTCACACCGAGGGACTCATCCAACTCCCGCGGTCGAATCCCCCCTACCCACGCGAATCGGGAAAGGCTCCTTCCCTGATGACCGATATGCGTTTTTGGGAGATTACCCCCTGGATCACTTTCTGACAATCGAAACAACGCGACGGATGGCGGAGATTGACGTCTTGATGAGTACAGACTACCCCAATTACCGAGAACCACGGTGAGGAGAGGTACCGCGTTCCATCGGATTGGCGAAGAACTCGACCGTCTCCCGGATTCCGGGTAGTAAGAAGCCGACGGCCGAGTAATGGCCGCAGTCGTACCATCGAATCGGCGGACGGCCCGCGGCCTCCCACAGGGCACGGGCCGAGGAAGGCGGGACGACCTCATCCACTTTGCCAGCCATCATGAACACACGCTTGCTGGTGAGCCTGGAGGCGTATGTCAGAGGATCGAACGGGTCGGTGAGCGACTTCAAGTCGCTCAGGGTCTTCCCCGCGCGGATCCACATCGAGCGGTAAGCGGCCCCCTCGGGCATTTCCCACAGGATTCGGGAAAGGTCGCCGCCCGCGAGCAGAAACGCCCCCTGCTGAATCGAAGGGTCCACGGCCGCCGCCACTGACGAGACGATCCCGCCGAGGCTGATCCCGGATACGCCCAGCCGTTTCCCGTCGACGTCTGGCCGGCTGTTCAACCAGCAGGTGGCGCGCCGGACATCGCAGATTCCTTGCCTCATCGCCGTGATCGACCGTTTGATGTCCGTGGACAGAAAGCGCCTGGCATTGGGGCCGGTGGTAGCCGGTCGCCGTTCCCCGTAGTAAGGCAGCTTCAGGAAGAGCGCCGCGACTCCCCGGTCGGCCAGTCGGGCCGCCATGTATCTCGAAAGTGGGAAATCCGCACCCAGAATGTGCAACACCACCACGGCGGGACGTTTCGGTCCGTGACCGGTCGGCGCGAAATACTCGGCGTGCACCACGTTGTTTTCCGGGTCGGGGGTCGTGACCGGAGACGGGAAACGGAGTCGTGAAACGGTGTAATTCCGCGTCGAAAGCACGGGCTCGAGCTCGTAGGAGAAAGTCGACGACTCAAGTCGGAAGTGTTCGGGGACCGACGACTCCTCTGGCCCCGGTTTAAAGGTGACCTCCCCGCGTTCGATGGCTAGAGGCAGCATGATCACGGCTGAGACCAGCAACGAGAACGACATTGATCGACCCTGCTTCCCGGCGATGGAGGTGGCCCGGCATTGTCTCAAGGTCCGCCATGGTATAGATTATGGCCCCTCGCTGTTCGAGGGGAAGGGAGTTCCTCGTCCATGACTCGGTCGTCCGTTTGCCTGGCAGGGATTGAGCCGGAACGAATCTGCATCATCAAGCCGAGTTCGCTCGGGGATGTCGTTCATGCCCTGCCGATTCTCTCGGCCCTTCGATCGCGATGGCCATCATCGCACCTGACCTGGGTCGTGAACGCACCCTTCCGTGAAGTGCTCCTGGGCCACCCCGATCTCGATGAGTTGATCGTCTATGATCGTAAGGGTCAGGGGATCGATCGGCTCGGGATCAATGGTATGGCCGGGGTCCTGGGAAAACTGGGACGCGGCCGATATGATCTGACGATCGACTTGCAAGGACTTCTCCGATCGGCGCTGATGGCCGCGGCGACCAGGGCGAAGATTCGTGTTGGGATGGCCGATGCGCGCGAAGGCGCCCGGTGGTTCTACACCCACCATATCGAGGCTCCCCGTCTCGGTCTCCATGCCGTCGAGCGTGTACTCCGGGTCTCCGCCGAACTGGGTGCGGACGTTTCCCAGCCGCGTTTCAACTTGCCGATCGCCGAAGCCGATCGTTGCTGGGCGACGGAGGTCCTCGTCGAGGTCCCTCGGCCGCGGGTCATCCTGAACCTTGGTGCGCGTTGGCTAACCAAGCGCTGGCCGCCGAAGCACTATGCCGAGATCGGTCGTCGCGTCGCTTCGAACTTCGGCGGCGGACTGATCGCCGTCGGCGCACGCGAGGATCGGCCACTCGTGGATGCGCTGGCTCGACATGCCGGTCCGCTCCGGGTGCTCGATCTCTGCGGCCAGACTCGACTCCCTCAGCTCGCGGCCCTCAGCCTCGAATCCGATTTGATGATCTCCAACGACACCGGCCCGCTTCACCTCGCCGCCGCCGCCGGGGCCAGGGTCCTGGGAATCTACACCTGCACCAGCCCGAAGTTAACAGGGCCATTCGGCCCTCGCGCCACCACGGTCCAGAGCTGCATCTGGTGTGCGCCAAGCTTCCTCAAGAATTGCAGCCGCCTCGAATGTATGTCCGAGTTAACGCCCGACCACGTCTGGTCCCTCGTCAGAGACCAACTCGATTCGGCAATCGGTCCGAGAATCGTGAGTGTCTCTGGACGCAGACGAGCGACAGGTCAGACGGGCACGAGTGCTTACACGGCATCTTGATCGGAAGCACCCGATCAGCGGTCAATGCTCGAGGGTCGCGGAGTAGCCTGTTGTCGCTCCGGTACCGCTCTCGTAAAGTGGGACCTGGTCTGAGTATCCATCATCTCGTCATCTGTCTTCTCGGTGCGTTGGGTGGAACGGGGGAGTTGCTGAAATGAGTTCGATCGCGGCGAATCCACGCGGTGCGGGCCAGGAACCGGTCTCCTTCTCGCCACTTCGCGAGTTGCCGCCCTTACCCCGTTCCTGGCGGTCTTTACCGGCCGCATTCGTGCATTCGGTACGGGCGCACCCCAGGAAGACCGCCATCGCTGATAGCACGGGAGCGACCTTGACGTATGGCGAGACGCTTCTCCGAGCCCTCGTGCTCGGACGCGTGCTCTCGCGCGCCTGGAGCGAGGCGCGTCACATCGGGCTGATGGTCCCACCGACCGTGCCAGCGGCCGTGGCGAACCTCGCCGTCTCACTCTGGGGAAGGATCCCGGTCAATCTTAACTACAGCGCCAACCAGGGGGTTGTCGACTCCTCCATCGAGCAGTGCGGAATCACGCACGTCGTGACGTCCGCCAAGGTCCTGGCCAAGTTCAAGATCGTGCCGAAAGGGACGCTGATCTTGCTCGAAGACATCCCCAAGCAAGTACGTCTCGTCGACAAGCTCTGGGCGGCCGCGGTGGCCAAACTCGTACCGACCAAGGCCCTGAGCCTGTTCGTGCCCGGCCTCCGAGGCAGCCGACTCGACGAAGAGGCGACCGTGATCTTCACCTCGGGATCGACCGGAGAGCCCAAGGGCGTCGTCCTCTCCCACCGCAACATCTTGAGCAACGCGCACCAAATCGAAGAGCAAGTCCATCTCAAGCCCGATGAAGTCTTGCTGGGAATCCTGCCGTTTTTTCATTCATTCGGATTCACGGTCACGATCTGGACGGCGCTCGGGCTGGGAAAGAAAATCGTTTACCATTTCAACCCGACGGAAGCCCGGACGATTGGCAAACTTTGCGAGCAGCATAGGGTCACGCTACTCGTGGGGACTCCCACATTCACCCGCTTGTATTTGAAGAACTGCAAGCCCAAGCAATTCCGATCGCTCACGCACCTGATCCTGGGCGCCGAGAAGCTGAAACCGGAGTTCGCCCGCGAGATCAAGACGACGCTGGGTATCGATCCACTGGAGGGGTATGGATGCACGGAGCTATCGCCGGTCGTCGCCGTCAATGTTCCCCGAGAGGTTGAGCTGCCTGGTGGACGCACGATTTATGGCAACCGGTTAGGTACCGTCGGGCTACCTTTGCCGGGGACGGCGATCAAGACGACGGATCCCGATACAGGAATAGACCTTCCTCCCGGGACCGAGGGGGTCATCGCGATCAAGGGACCGCAGGTGATGGTCGGATACTTGAACCGGCCGGAAGCCACCGCCACCGCGATCCGCGACGGTTGGTACTCGACGGGCGACCTCGGCTACGTCGACCCTGACGGCTTCCTCAAGATCACCGACCGCATCAGTCGCTTCTCGAAGATCGGCGGCGAGATGGTACCTCATCTCATGGTCGAATCGGCGATTGTCCAGATCACCGGAGTCGCGGAGAACCACCTGGCCGTCGTCGGGGTACCCGATCCCAGGCAGGGTGAAAAGCTATGCGTCCTCTTCACGGATCTCGGGATGACGCCCGCCGAAGTTCAGCACCAACTCGCCGCCGGCCCTCTCCCGAAGCTCTGGATCCCCTCGGCGCGGGATTTCCTCCTCATCGATGAGATCCCGATCACTGCCGGGCTGGAAAAGCTCGATCTCAAGAAGCTCCGCGCGATCGCCCTGGAGCGGCAGAGCAGCCCCGAGGAGCCCGCACCGTCGAGCTCGGATTGACCCCCAGAGGAGCACCTCCGCTTGTCGACCTCCATTCGTGGACTTCGGACAGGAATCCTTCGAGTCCGGACGGGCTCGCTTCGAGTAGCCGCGATTTGCAATCCATGATCTATGATCGGCTGCGTGATACGGCCGATTGCCATCTTTCGGAACCAGCAGCTTGAAATGGCGAGACCCCCGGACAATGGGTCGATCCGACCGGCATGAGCCGGCGCGTTACGAACCCTCGTGCTTCAGGCATACCACGGGTCGATTGTCAGGGGCTCAACGATTAATTCGAGTCGAAATCTCATCTGATGGGTTTATTCCAGGAGGGATTCTTAGTAAAAAGGAGTGGTACTCTCGAAAGGCGAGGGAGATTCCGATGGCGGTGGTGATTCGGGTCACGTCAGGCCCCCACTCCGGTCAGGAGTATCTAGTCGACCGCCGACAAGCGTTCATGGTAGGTCGTTCTTCGCGCGTCCATTTCCCCATGACGAAGGATCTCCTGCTCTCGAGAGAGCACTTCCGCATCGAGAACCAGCCACCTCTCTGCCACCTGCTTGATCTCGGGAGCACCAACGGGACGAAGGTCAACGGCCTGCGCGTCGAAAGGGTCCAGCTCCGAGACGGAGACGTCATTACAGCCGGCGATAGTTCGTTTCTCGTCCAGTTCGCGGAAGGTTCGCGCGACGGGGAGAATTTTGCGACCTGTGCGGGCTGCGGTAAGCGGGTCCCGATCGAAGAGGCCGCGGACCGGCGGCCGGGGCTGGTCTCGGACGATCCCGGCGAAGCGTCCTCTTATCCCTGGCTTTGCCCCGATTGCCAGACGCGTCGGTTGAAGTTCCCGAAGAGCCATCCCGATTACATGATCGAGGAATGGATCGGTGGAGGCGGGATGGGTGAAGTCTTCCGCGCCAGACAGCTTTCGAAGAATCGGCCGGTCGCCATCAAGATGATGAGCGCCAATAGCTCCGCGGGCGAGAAGGCGAATGGTTACTTCCGGCGGGAGATCGAGGTCCTTCGCGATCTGCTCATGTCCGGAGGACAGTCTCATCCGAGCATCGTGGCGTTCTACGAAATCTACGAGATCGATTCGCAATTCCAGCTTGTCATGGAGTATGTCGACGGCAAGAACGCCCTGGAATGGACGCGGGCCCTCAAGGATCCGATGCCGTTCTACTCGGCCGCGCAGATCGGCCGTCACCTACTCTCGGCGCTGGATTACGCACACTCCAAGGGCTATGTGCACCGGGACGTCAAACCCTCCAACCTCCTCGTGATGGGTCCGGCCCATCGTCCCCGCGTCAAGCTGACCGACTTCGGACTCGCCAAGAGCTTCGACGAGACCGAGGGCTATACGACATTGACGCGACAAGGGGATGTCGGCGGCTCGATCGGCTTCATTTCACCCGACCATATCCGGGATTTCCGCGAGGTCCGGGAGCCTGCGGATATCTACAGCGCGGGGGCCACGCTATTCTATCTGCTGACCAATCGCTATCCCTACTTGAATTTCGACCCCCGCCAGCCGGGATCCTACGAGATCATCCTCCAGCATCCCCCCGTGCCGCTCCGTGCGTTCCGGCCGGATGCTCCGGAAGGATTGGAGAGGGTCCTGCTCAAGGCCATGCAGAAGCAACCGCGAGATCGATGGAAATCGGCCCAGGCGATGGCGGACGCGCTCCGTCCGTACTTGTACCCGATTGCGGTCAGGGCGAGTGAATCCCAGTAAGTCGCCCGAGTTCGTCGCCTGGCGACGTCCGGATTGATCGCGGAGGCCGTCCGGCGATATTAAGTCAGACGGAGTCCGACCACGAGATTCGAGACGCCTGACATCGCCGAGCAATCACGCCGAGTCGACCCGGTGAACCACCGCCGGACTCATTTCGACGCCGGCCCCTCGTCTTGGACGCCGTTGGCGGTTAAAATCCAGTGAAGGGTCTTGCAATCGAGTCACGGGGATCGACGAGCATCGCCGCGATGGTGCGATCGAACGGTCGCACGACGGCATGCCCTGTGACCATCCTACCACGGCATTCGGAAAGCCTACGCGCGACCGGGGAAGGACGATCGCGTCGAGCGGAGAGGATTGAGCCTTGGAGCAACAAGGGACGGTGGCGTTGATCGGAGTCGGACTGATCGGCGGATCGATCGGGCTGGCACTCCGGTCCCGGAAACTCGCCTCGGAAGTCATCGGAGTGGGGCGCGACCCGGCGACCCTCGACGAGGCGGTACGGCTCGGGGCTATCGACCGGGGCACCACCGAGATCCAGGACGGAGTCGCCTGGGCCCAGATTGTGGTCGTTTGCACGCCAGTCAATCGGATCGCCGAGGATGTGCGACGAGCGGCCGAATCCGCCCCCGCGAGCGCATTGATCACGGACGTCGGGAGCACGAAACGCCAGATCGTCGAAGCCGTGGAGCGCCAGCCTCGATCGGTATCAGCATTCGTCGGCGCCCATCCCATCGCGGGCTCGGAGCGCCGGGGCGTGTCCAATGCCCACGCCGATCTGTTCGAAGGACGTGCTTGTGCGATCACGCCGACGCCACGTACTCGAGCGGAGCGCCTGCGTCGTGCCCTGGGATTCTGGTCGGCCATCGGCTGCCGCGTGCTCGAAATGGGTCCGGCCGAGCACGACGAGATCCTGGCTTACACCAGCCACCTGCCCCATGCGATCGCCGCCGCGCTGGCTTCATCCGTACCCGCCGACTGGCTCGCCTTGGCGGCGGGCGCCTACAGGGACGGCACGCGCGTCGCCGCCGCGGACGCCGGCCTGTGGACCGCCATCTTTCGCGAGAATCGCGGTCCCTTGTTGAAGGCCCTGGATTCGCTCCAGGATCGCCTGGCCGACTTCAAGTATGCCCTGATGACCGATGACGAACAAGCCATTCGCCGCTGGTGGGAACAAGCCAAGCAGCGACGCGATCTGTTCGATGAGCTTACCGCCGCTTCCACGCTCGCCCGGCAACGCCCCGATGGGTCGCCGTGAAGAGGTCGTGTCTCACACGCCCCTGGATCGTCGCGACGCATTGTTCGACGGGTTCGGCCCCAGCACAAGAGGCGTGCAGACTCCGAACCCCGTCCTCCGATCGGCCAGTATCGACTTCCATCTTCTCCGACCACTGACCACGATTTGAGTCTATGTCCATGCTCTGGCATATCGAAATCCAACCGGCCGAGGGGCAGTCGGATCACGTCGGCGAACGGCTGGCGATCGATGCTGTGGAACTCGGTCTCGCCGGCCCATGGACGATCCGGGCCAGCCGGGGCTTCCTCGTCGAGGGTGCGATCGCGGAGGAGGCGATCCGACGAGCCGCGCGTGACGTCCTGTCCGATCCGGTCGTCGAGTCGGTGTCCATCCGCCCGCTCGGATCCTCGGGCGGCGGGACTGCCGCGGTGGTGAATGTACTGCCCAAGCCGGGCGTGACGGATCCCGAGGCTGAAAGTGCCCTGACGCTCTTGAAGGATCTGGGTTACTCCGTCTCGAATGTCCGGACGATCCGGACTTACCGGATCGATGGGCCCGCCGATACGCTACCCCGCTTGATCGAACGTGTGCTGGCCAACGAGGCGGTCGAACAGGCTGTACTGGGGGAACTGCCCATCGATCACCTGGGTCAGGGGCAGCCCTATCATTTCCGTCGGGAAGAAATTCCGATCCGCGGGCTCGGTGATGCCGCGCTGATGGAGTTGAGCCGGTCCGGGCAGCTTTCACTGAGCCTCGCCGAGATGAGGGCCATCCAGCAACATTTCGCCGGGCTCGGCCGCGACCCGACCGATTGCGAACTCGAGACGCTCGCCCAGACCTGGAGTGAGCATTGCTCGCACAAGACCTTGAAGGGGCGGATCGCGTTCGAGGGGCGGACGATCGACAACCTGCTCAAGGAGACGATCTTCCGCGCGACGCGAGAGCTGGCCTGCGACTGGCTCGTCAGCGTCTTCAGCGACAACGCCGGGATCATCCGGTTCGACGACGCCTTCGACGTCTGTTTCAAGGTCGAGACGCACAACCATCCCTCGGCCATCGACCCCTATGGCGGTTCGAATACGGGGCTGGGCGGCGTGATCCGCGACGCGCTCGGGACGGGCCTCGGGGCCAAGCCGATCTGCAACACGGATGTCTTCTGCGTGGCATCCCCCGAAATGGAACCGGATCGCCTCCCGGCGGGGGTCCTCCACCCGAAACGCGTCCTCAAGGGCGTCGTCGCCGGGGTACGCGACTATGGTAATCGTATGGGGATTCCGACGGTGAACGGAGCCCTCGCGGTCGATCTGGGCTACCTGGCCAATCCGCTGGTCTTCTGCGGTACGGTCGGGATCCTGCCGCGAGGCAAGGCCACGAAGCGTGTCGAGCCGGGCGATCGCATCATCGCCATCGGCGGGCGAACCGGACGCGACGGCATCCATGGGGCCACCTTCAGCTCCGCCGAGCTGACGGCCGACAGCGAAAGCATCTCGGGGGGAGCCGTCCAGATCGGCAACGCGATCACGGAGAAGATGGTGCTCGACGTGATCGTGCAGGCGCGTGACCGGGGGTTATTCCGATCGATCACCGACTGCGGTGCCGGCGGCTTCAGCTCGGCCGTCGGCGAGATGGGCGCCGAGCTCGGGGCCGAGGTGGAGCTGAGTCACGCACCGCTCAAGTATCAGGGTCTGACCTACACCGAGATCTGGATCTCGGAGGCGCAGGAACGCATGGTCCTGGCCGTCCCGGACGAGAAATGGCCCGCGCTCCAGGAACTCTGCCGATGCGAGGGGGTCGAGGCGACCGACCTCGGCCGCTTCGTGGCCTCCGGCCGGCTGACCCTCCGCTATCAGGGCGCGATCGTCGGCGACCTGTCGATGCAGTTCCTGCACGACGGCCGGCCGACCGTCGTCCGCGAGGCGACCTGGTCGCCCGCCCCCGACCGGCCGTTCAACGCTCCGGATCGTCGCGATTTCACGCAGGACCTCTTCGCCCTGCTGCAACACTGGGACGTTTGCAGCAAGGAATGGATTGTCCGTCAATACGACCACGAGGTCCAGGCGCGGACCGTAGTGAAACCGCTTGTGGGCGCGCACGATGATGGTCCGGGCGACGCGGCCGTTGTGCTCCCCGTTCGCGGATCGATGCGAGGGCTCGCCGTGGGATGCGGGATCAACCCGCGGTACGGGCAGATCGATCCCTACGCGATGGCCGGCTGCGTCCTCGACGAGGCAGTTCGCAACTGCACGGCGGTCGGTGCCGATCCGTCGCGGATCGCGATCCTCGACAATTTCTGTTGGGGTAGCACCGAGCGTCCCGAGACGCTCGGTTCGCTCGTCCGCGCCGCACAGGCATGCCACGACGTCTCGATGGCCTACAGGACTCCCTTCATCTCGGGTAAGGATAGCCTGAATAATGAATACACCCACGAGGGACGAAGCCTGGCGATTCCCCCGACGCTGTTGATCAGCGCGATCGGGATCGTCCCGGATGTTCGCTCTTGCGTGACGATGGATCTCAAGGAAGACGGCAACCTGCTGTATCTTCTGGGGATGACCCGGCGTGAGCTCGGGGGTTCACTCTGGTCGGAGTTGCATCGGCAGCCCGGCGGTCGGGTGCCCATGGTCGATGTATTACGCGCACCCGGCTTGTTCAAAGCACTCCACGCGGCGATCTCGGACGGACTCATCCGGAGCTGCCACGACCTCAGCGAAGGAGGGCTGGCGGTGGCCCTCGCCGAGATGGCCATGGCCGGCAATCTTGGGGCCGACGTCTCACTCGCGGGAATCCCTCACGAGTCTGACGCGGCCGATGATTTCTTCCTCCTCTTCTCGGAGTCACCCACGCGGTTCCTCCTGGAAGTTCGGCCCGAGGACGCCGGTGCGTTGGAGGATCGCCTCGCTGGATTGCCCGTCGGCCGTCTTGGAAACGTAGGACATCGTGTCGGCGGTGCTCGCGCAACCGCTCCTCGGCTGACCGTCGTCGGACGGGACGGATCAGTCGTCGTTGAAGCCTCGGTGGGCGATATGAAAACCGCCTGGCAAAGGCCGCTGAACTGGCCGTGACCAAGTCGAGCGGCCGGCGCGAAATGGCGTCGGCGACTTTTGTGATGACGGATTAACCAGATTACACTCCACATAACGGCGATATCTATGAAGGACCTGCTGATGCTACGCTTCGTGACTTTCGTTGACGGCTCGAATCTGGATGGAGTCCTAAAGCACCTCAACCTGCGAGTGGATGATTACGGCGCCTTCTATCGCCACGCCTTCGAGCAGAGCGTGCACTACTGGGGCCGGACGTTCGCGGAGGGTGCCCGCTGGCCGACCGCTCAGCACTCGCGGATCTACTGGTACGTCGTGGGCAAGATGGACGAATGGGACCTCAACGACCCCAAGGCCGAGGCGCGATTGAGGACCCGCTTTGAAATGAACCCCCGGCTCCGCGACGCCTACGTCGAGGATGCGAGCCGGCGTAATCCCGACCTCTCCATGGATCGTCGGATCGACGAGGCCTGGAACCTCTGCTTCAGCGAGACCCGCGAGTGGTACGAGGGCAAGCGGCGTGCCCTGGAGCGGAAGAAGCGGTTCTACCACGGAGTCCAGGCCGCGACCGACTTCGTCGAGATCCGCCAGGAAGGGCACTGGAAGGTCGACCTGCTGCACCACACCGTCAACGAGAAAGGGCTGGACACCAGCCTGGCGGTCGACATGGTTGCGCTCCAGGAGACTTACGACATCGCCCTGCTGATCTCCGGCGACGCCGACGGCATCCCCGGGATCAACTACGTGAAGAGCCGATCCAAGCACGTCGGGGTGGTCGAGTTTCGCCGCGGCTCACCGGCCGATTTCCCGGCCAAGGGGACCTCGTCGCGGCTCAAGATCGCGGCCGACTTCGTGGTCCAGGTCTACGAGTCGGAGCTGCTGAGGCGGAATCTCGCCTATCGTTCCGAGTCGGATTACGGATCGCAGTTCGGCCCGAACGAGCCACCCTACTGACCCGATCCGTCGCGAATCCCCGATGACGGAGACTCGATCGGATGATCGCGACATCCGGAATCGGCATTCCCCAATCCGCATTCCCCAGATAGCGGCCGCAGGCCGCATTAGGGCAATCATGGCTCGACCGCGTGCAATCGTCTTGCGGGCGCCCGGCACCAATTGCGATGAGGAGACGGCAGCCGCCTGGGAGCGCGCCGGCGCAGACGTCGAGACCTGGCACGTCGGCCGCCTGATGGAAACGGCCAATCCGCTCGATCCTTTCCAGATCCTGACGATCCCGGGCGGCTTCTCCTATGGGGACGACCTGGGCGCCGGACGGATCCTGGCGACCCGACTTGGTACGGTCCTGGGAGATGCCTTGAGGCGTTTCTACGACCGCGGCGGTCTAATCCTGGGGATCTGCAACGGATTTCAGGTCCTGGTCCGGGCGGGTTTACTCCCAGGAGGATGCTCTCACGGCTCGGCAACGCTGGCGCGAAACGACTCGGGACGGTTCGAGGCCCGTTGGGTCCGTCTCGCAACGCGACCGGGAATCTCGCCGTTCGTCTCGGCCGATCTCCCCGCCCCGATCGAACTCCCCGTGGCGCACGGCGAAGGGCGTTTCGTCACGGCCGATCCGGCGGATCTCGACAGGCTGGATTGTGCCGGACAGTTAATCTTGAAATACACCGACCGGGACGGCCAACCGACCGAGGACTATCCGGCCAACCCCAACGGCTCCGCACGGGCTGTAGCGGGCGTTTGCGATCCCTCCGGCCGGATCTTCGGCCTGATGCCCCATCCCGAACGATTCGTCGAACCCTGGCATCATCCGCGCTGGTCCCGGCATCGCGGCAAACTTCCGGACGTGGGTGACGGGCTGGGGATCTTCATCAGCGCAGTTAACTCGCTCCGCGGTTAGACTTCGGCGCTTTGTCACATCACCGGCAACATACCCCTCGCTGATGAATACACGTCTCGCCCTCGATCCTCGGCGTGCCTCGGATCGACGGCTGCCGTGGAATCTCACGGAAGTTGGCCTTGGAAGAGTTCGGGAATCGCGGTTTACTTCCCGCGTTGACTCACAAAGTCGGGAGGATCTCCCATGGAAGGGATTGTCGACGGTGTGACGGCCAGTCTGGCGCCGAACCGACGGCGGACACATGCCGCCAGTCGTGATATGGCAACGACCTACTTCCATGAAGCCGATCTGCTGATGAAGCAACGGCGATATGGGGAGGCCGAAACGCTCCTCCGGCAAGCACTTCGTCTGCGGCCGGACGATGCTTACATCATGAATCAGCTCGGCGCCTGCCTCTGGGAGCAAGGTCGGCCGTGGGAGGCGGAGCCATGCTTCGGCCGCGCCCATGAGCTCGAGCCCAATGATGCCCAGATTCTCAATCACCTTGGCCTCGCCCGTTGGGACCTTGGACGGCCGGCGGATGCGGCCGATTGTTACCGAGGAGCCTTACGGCTCGATCCGGATCTGGTCGATGTTCAGATGAACCTCGGCGTCGTGCTCTCGGATCTCGGCGAGTTCGAGGAGTCCCTGCACTGGCTCCGGGGTGTGGTCCGTCAGCGGCCCTACATGGCCGACGGCCTACAAAACCTGGGCATGACCCTCGCCCGCCTCAATCGATGGGACGAGGCCATCGAGTATTACGACCGGGCGCTGAACGTGAA
This sequence comes from Isosphaeraceae bacterium, assembly GCA_052148775.1. Classification (GTDB taxonomy): domain Bacteria; phylum Planctomycetota; class Planctomycetia; order Isosphaerales; family Isosphaeraceae; genus CAVZRC01. Next base: position 51,923 of record JBKQHM010000271.1, read on the forward strand.
CCCGGACTATGCCGAGGTCCACCGCAATCGGGCCTATGCCCGATTGTATCTCGGCGATTACGAGCGCGGGTGGCCCGAACACGAATGGCGTTTGAAGTGCCGTCGCCATCTCGGCTTTCAGATCGATCGCCCCGAATGGGGGGGGGAACACCTCGACAGAAAGATCATCGTGCTCCATTTCGAGCAGGGCTATGGCGATACCCTCCAGTTCATCCGCTACGCCTCTCTGGTCAAGCAGCGAGTGGGCTCGGTGTTCGTGCTCTGCCAGACGCGTTTACTGCGAATCGTCTCCCGATGTGCCGGAGTGGATCTGGCCTTCGACGGATCCTCCTTCACACCCCACTGCGACGTTCACGCGTCCTTGATGAGCCTTCCGGCCCTCCTCGGCACCACGCTCACCACGATCCCATCGCGGATACCGTACCTGTTCAACGATCCGGTCGTCCTCGACCGATGGCGATCGGTGCTGGCGAGTACGCTCGCCGCGAACTCCGAAGTTGGCGGAGGATCGTCGAACGATCCGGGCGACGGCCGTTCGAGAAAGCCCTTTCTGATCGGAGTCGCCTGGCAAGGGAGCCCCACGCACCTAAACGATCACTGGCGTTCGTTCCCGGTCGCCCAGTTGTTGCCGATCGCGAAGCTTTCGGGCGTGCGGCTCATCGGCCTCCAAGTTGACCATGGCCTGGATCAACTCCAATCGCTCGATGGACAGTTTCCAGTCGTCAAACTGGGCAGCAGCCCTCGCGATTTCCTCGACACAGCCGCGATCGTGAGCCACCTCGACCTGGTCATCACGCCCGACACGGCGCTGGCGCACCTCGCGGGGGGCCTCGGCGTTCCGGTCTGGGTCGCCATGTCAACCGTCGCCGAATGGCGGTGGATGAGCGAACGTGAGGATAGCCCCTGGTATCCCACCATGCGACTCTTCCGTCAGAAAACCCTCGGCGACTGGGAATACGTATTCGGTCGCATGGCCGACGCACTCAGGCCGATCCTGGAGAGGCGTGCCGCTGGGTAGTGGAAAGCGGGGTGGGCGGTGGAGTGAGTCGTTATTCTCCGCCGATCAATCACCCGCCACCGCCGAGAGGAAATTCCTGATCGCGTTGTCGATGCGATCGCCCCCGACATCATAGAAATCGTTGTGGTCGGCCCGTTCGATCCAGAGCGTGGTCATCGGCCCCTTGGCTGCCGCGGCCAGTCGTTGCCCCATTTCGATCGGCACGATCCGGTCGCGGCGGCCGTGGCCGATGAGGACCGGGCATTCGACCCGCTGGATCTTGCGCAAGCTCTCGAAGCGGTGGCGTAAGAGTAGTGAGACGGGGAAGATCGGCATGAGTCGGCGTCCCATGTCGACCCCGCTGGTGAAGGCCGAGAAGACGATCAGGCCGGCGACCGGCTCGCGAGAGGCCAGGTCGATGGCGACGGCACCGCCGAGCGACCACCCCGCCACCACGATTCGCGATGGAGCGATGCCGCGCGTCGAGACGAGGTATTGATAGACCGCTTCGGACGTGGCCTGGCAGCCTTTCTCGGAGGCGGATCCGCCGCTCATGCCGTATCCGAGGTAGTCCGGAATGATCACGTTGACGCCGAGCCTGCGGAACTGCTCGAACTGGCCCGTTGAATCGTTCAGGCACATCGCATTGCCGTAGAAGTAAATCATGGTGGGCCGTCGCGCGGCGTCCGGGTCGGGACGCCCGTCGGGAGTCAGGGCCGGGCCGAAAAGGGCCACGATCGGCTCGCCACTCCGGCTCTTGAGTCGGACAAGTTCCGTCCCGGGTCGAGGCCTGACCTGGGCATAGTCCTGACCCTGGGTCTCCTGTCCTGGGAATATGATGCGCGTCTGGAATGAGGCGAACACGATGAGCAGTCCCACGTAAGTCAGGGCGGCGATGCAAGCGATCCTCATCATCGGTCTCCTCCACCGGGATCCGACGGGCCGGGGACTCGAGGTTGCGTTCGCGCCACGGTCCGTCTCGCGAACGTTGGGTGTGGCCGCACCGGGGTCGCTCATCGGATAACTCGAGTCAGAGACATGCGGCTCGGTCGCTGATCAGAGGAGAAGCACCTTAGCACGATGCATCTTGGCATTCGAGTGCCGAGTCTTCCTCATCTCCCGTCGCATTGGCATGAGAGGGCGTTACCTCGCGGCTCGTCGGAGCGGGCGCAATGATCGACCCGGCGCGGGCCATTTCGCCGCGCCGGGTCGGTTCGGGATGGCTGGGACTCACGATCCTTCGATGACTCGGGATGGAATGACTAAGGATGTATTCAGATGCCGATTGAGCTCAGGAAAAAGGACCGTGCCATGATCGGTCTGATGACCGATCACAGCCCGTTGCCGAAACCGGATGACTCACCGCGATGATGGTGGTCGGAGCCGACGCCCTCGGAGGCCGTTTCCTTGCGAGCGGAGAGATGCGGGCCCCGGAGTACGGATTGCCCGCCGCGGGCGTGATGGGTATGGCCGCGGAGCGGACCGCGACGCAAAGGCGGTTCGTTGCCGGTCGAGAGCGGCGGGACGGAGTGCGGGTCGTAGGGGACGTCGAAATCGTCGACCTCGTACTCGTCGTAGCGGGACACGTAGCCGGGCATCTTAGATCGCTCGAGCTCTTCGGCGTAGGAATTCAGGACCGCCGCCTGGATCTTCTCCCGACACATCGAGTTGATGGGATGGGCAATATCGGCATGGAGCTTGGCTCGCCCGTCGGCGTCGCGCAGGGCACGGTTCTCGTCCAGCCGGCAACCGCACTGGTTGCAGAATCGGCTGCGAAGGTGGTTCTTGGTGCCACAGTTGTGGCAGCGATCCGTGAGCTTGCGCGACGGCATCGCCACGAAGAACCCCTTGGCGCCTTCGATGATTTTCAAGTCGCGGATGACGAACATGTCGTCAAACGTGATGCTGCAAAAGGCTTGCAACCGTTCGTTGCTGCCCGAGTTGTCTTCCATGAGCTTGATGCGGACTTCAGTGATCTCCACAGCCGGTACTCCTTTACGAGGCGTTCGCTGCTCAGGGGCCGCAGGTCACGACCCGGACCCATCCTAGTCCGAGGGTTTGAAGGATCTTCGCGGCTTGCTGGGCCGCGGCCAAGGTGCGACACAGCCCGAAATAGGCCGAGCCGCTGCCACTCATCGAGGACCCGTCGAGCAACGGGCCCAGCTCCGCCAGGGCGGTTCGGACCCGAATCAGTTCGGGACGGATCGCCTCGGCGAAAGGTTGAAGTCGGTTGAACAGGCTGGGTCCCAGGTCATCCCTCCCGCCCTTGGCCAGGGCCTCCAGAATTTCTCTGGCAGCCCGCGGCTGCTCGGGGGGGACCACCTGTCGATAGACTTCGGCCGTGCTCACGCCGACGGGGGGACAGACCAGAACAAAATGGAAACGATCGTTCAGCGGAACTTCCTCGACCCGCTCGCCCCGACCACGGCAGACCGCCGCAGGGACATGGTTGAAGAACGGCACGTCACTGCCGACCTCCGACGCCAGGGAATCCAACTGATCCCTGGAGAGGTCCAGATCCCAGACCCGATCGAGGCCGACCAGCGTCGCGGCGGCATCGCTCGAGCCGCCGGCCAATCCGGCCTGGGCCGGGATCGCCTTGGTCAAGACGATTTGCGCTCCGCCGCCGCAGCCCGTCGCCGCTCTCAAGCGATCGGCCGCTTTCATCACGAGGTTCTTACCGTCGACCGGTAAGGTCGGATCGTTGCACCGCAGGCGAATCTCGCCCGACGGTTCGTCGAGGATGGTCAAGGTGTCGTAGAGGCTGACGGCTAGCATCACGGTCTCGATCTCGTGATAGCCATCCGCCCTCCGGCCCAGGACCTCCAGGAACAGGTTTAACTTCGCCGGCGCGAAGATCTCCACGCCGCCGGCGATCGGTCGAATGATCATAAGACCCATGCCTCGAGTCGGCTCGTCCGCGGTCGGCAAACCCAGGGCCTCGCCGTATGACTCGTGAAGGACACGGAAAACGCCTTCGCCAAACCTCTGCTCATCGACGTTCGGTTTCCTTCTCGCAAGCACCGGGGCGAAGGGCGTGATCGCCGTCCCAATCCTTTGGCTTTTGGGCCTCGTTCTGCGGTCGTTCTATCCCGATCCGCAGATCCCTGCAAGGCCGAAAAATTCCTAAAGTCGAAAAAGTCTGCCATGTCGCGACGCCGTCTCTTGACGGATTTCGATCTCTTGTTTCACGGCCATTCCGACACGGTCACGTCGACCCGCCGGACAACCGAGCTCGCAGCGCGCGCAGATGCCGGACATCATCGCGCCGCCCCAGTGCTTCGAGGCAACGCAACAATCCCTCGACGGCCTCGAAGAAGGGACGGTTGGAGGGCCGATCGGCTGACAACCGCCCTGAGAAATTCTGCGGCAATGCCTGGCGCCCCAGCTCGACCGCATAGCCGAAATGCCCCTGGGCCAGACTGGGATCGTGAAATTCTTCCAGCGCGATCCTGCCGAGGGCCGCGTGGATCCAGAGATTATCGTGGCAGGCCGCCAGTGCATAACGCAAGGCATCGCGGGCACTCTCCGGGTCGCCGGCCTTCCAGAGCTCCATCCCCTCTTCGTAATCCAGTTCCATCTCCTTCACCCCGCGGGGATGGACGAGTTCGAAATCGTTGCCGCCAACCCGCGCCAAACCAATCGAACCCGGTTTCTGCCCGGGACGCCGGGTCGGAGGACCGCCCTGTCTCTGCCGGGGACGGCCCGGGCCCTTGGGCCTCGGCCCGGACTGCCGGGGACCGGAGGGCCCCTGCCCCCCGCCCGGTCGATCGGGGGCACGTCCCGGCTCACCCTTGGCTCCTCTCGGCGGTCCCGACATCGTTGATCCTCCAGGTCCACCACGTCCCGAGCTGGCGGGGAATCGACGTTCGCGTCCAGGTCCCCGTGCGACGCCGGCTCCAAGCCGCCCGCCTAACAAGGCGCGTTTTCGACGTCCTCGACTGGGAGGTGCGTCTCATGCTGCCATTTGCGATGTTCCTCTTTGACGGTACTCTGCTTCGGTGCAGATCGCAAGTCGTCGCGGACACCGGGTTCCTTGAATCGATCCGCGTCGGCCAGCACGGTGAGACGCGACGTGCAGGTTTTCGCGAATCAGTCACCGATTCGCGACGGCATGGCTCCAGGCCGATTGTGATCAGGATGGAAGAGGGTCGCCTGGTCGCTTACTCGATGCCGAACTTCGCCTTGCCATGAATCTGAGTATTATTGACCTGGTCGACCTTGAGAACCTCGGCACCGCCCTTGTGAAATGTGACTCCGTCGGCGAACTCGTGAGTGCCTTGATCGGCCGTGGTGAAAGTGTAGGCCTTCATCGAGAACTGCGCTGCATGGTCGGTGGGGCTATAGAGACTGATTGTGCCCGTATAATCGGTCACAGGCTGGCCGGCCCGGTCGAGCGCCGTGACGTAAAAAGTGATGGGAGTTCCTGGGGCGCCGAAGAAATGGGGGGCGCTGATCCGTAACGACGTGGCCGCGGCCGGAGTGACCGATACATTCACGGTCGCGTCGCTGGCGGCGAAGACTTTTCCGACGGGGATGTAATGGGCCAGGATTTCATGAGAAGCGCCCTCATTCAATCGTGAAGTGGAGACCGTCGCTACGCCGTCGTGGTTCACGTGTGCCGACCCGATCGCCTGTGGCGTCGGTGAGATCTCAGTGAATCGCACGAGGCCGGAGCCGACCTCGCGGCCCTTGCCAGCCGTGTGCACGGTCGCGACGAGGGTCAGTCTATTGCCGGACGCGGTAGACTTAGTGGAAGACTGGAGCGAGGTCGTGGTCTCGAACTGAAGGGAAGAATGCTGGACTGCGGCGGGGACGGACGTCCCGGCCGGCTCCCCGACCCCGCTGAGCAGGATCCTACCTTCCAGGTCCTCCACCGACACGTTCCAATTCGTCCGGCGATGGCCTTCCACGCGCCTGCGCTCCCTCCGCACTCCATGCGACATCATGGCCTCCCGGGCGCAATCGTAACCAATCCCCGCATCAATGTCGGTCAGAAAGCGCGTTTCGCTTTCAAGCTCCGTTGAGTCACAATCCGAGGACGTGAGATGTACCCGGGAAGAGGTGTGTATCGATGAAATTATACAATCTCGATTGGGCTCCCTTGAACCACGACCCAACTAGACTTGCCCGCGGAGACTACCAGAGAATCGGTTTCTTGGCAAGGTGGGTTGAACGAGGTCGTCTCGGACTCCTGAGCACCAGGAGAAGTGTCGTCATTTCTTGAGGAAATCGAGCTGTTTGCCAGGAAACCTCTCGTTGCATTTCGCTCTATGGGATCTTGCCTTTTGCATGAAACAGTCCATTCAGGGGAACGATTCGATGAAGAAAAAAATTCTGAAAATCAAGGTAACTATAGAGTTGCGTGAAGAGTCGTCTCGTTCGGCACACCAGTTGCTAATGCGTTGGCTTCCTCGAACTACGCTGAATTGACGCTACGACGCCTCCTCGAATGATTCTCATAACCGAACACGGCCGGGTGCCTCCGGCCGGGGATCTGATCGAGACGGATACGTGCCGAGCAGGGAGAATGTTCAAGCATGTGGTTCGTCGAGAGAGGTTCCCCGGCTGGAGCTACCTTGACCTCATCAAATCTCCCGGCCAGGACCATCTTCGATGTGTATCAACCATCGCCCGCTCTCGCTAAGCTCGGTCAGGTGAGCCTTCATTTATTCGTGTGTCAGTCTCTCGGGATCGTCGTTCAACCTCCTTCTTGAAGGAGTAGATTGAGTGCTTCCCGCCCAATCAATCGCTATAATCATTCCTCTTATTTCAAGTTCGAAACTCAGCGTAATCCCTCAAGTCGACCAATTCGTTCTGACGATCAGACATACGCACTCTCCCTGCTCACAGCGTCAGGAGATCTGTTAATGGAGATGGCGCTGCCCAATACGGTCAATGGCCATTCGCCTGGAGCCACTAGGAATGGGAGCTGGATTTCGTGCTGCGAGCTGGATTCGCGTGTTTCTTCTATTCTGCCTGGTAACAACGGCCGCAACGGCACAGTCGCAGGAGGCCGAGCCGCGGGAAGATCAGGATAAGTCATCAAATCGTTCCTCAGGGTCTCATCCTGATCAGAAAACGCCGGGAACACGATCGGCAGAAGAATCTCCCCCATTGTGCCAGGAGCCGTCGCGGTGGGAGCGGTTCCGAGATGCGGTCTCGCCGTTCCGCCGGAAGAAGACCCAATCGGAGCCCGATCGCGAGGAAGACCGAAGGCGCTGGCTTATCGGGCGGAAGGTCCAATATGCTCCGGAACGGGAGTCGGATTCCGCGGATGGCTCCGACGTGAAGCCCGATCTTTCCGTCTTGCGAGCCTCATATGAGTTGCGGCAAGAGCCCAGTCCATCGACGAGCTCGCCGACGATGCCTTCGCTGGATTCGCTACCGCCTGCCTTGCCTGATTCCGCCGGAAACGACATGGGAGTGCCGACTGACACTGGTTCGCCTCCGGCTCTGCCGCCAACGAGTCCTCCTTCGTTGCTACCTCTGGTCGACCAGCCAAAAATGTCCGCCCTGGGTGAATCGCCTGTTTCGCCTTCAGCAGCAGCCTCGTCCACTGAGCTTGAGCAGGAGCCTTACGGGTTCTGTAAGAGGTGGCTTCGTGGTTACCCGACCCTGGTCGAGTGGTTCCCGAAGCATCTCGGGCCGCCACGGAAATCGGCGTCGGAGGATCCGGGGAGAGAGGATACGTTTCGCGCCGGTGAACGTTCCGGTGGAGGCGGTTACGAGGCACCGGGAGCACCCCGTAGGACTCCTCCCAGCCCCTGGGATTCGCCGCCGTTTCCCGGCTCCGAATACCAGGGTTATCCCTTGATCGGAACCCCCGCAAACCCTACGGAAGACCCGTTGCAGAAGGCCTTGCTGTTCGGCCCGTTCGGGCAAGAGGTCAGGGAGAGTCGAATTGAAGTGCACGGCTGGGTGACGACATCAGGGAACTGGAGCAACGCCATCCATTCGAATCTGCCAACCGCGTACTGGGTTGTGCCGAACTCCTTTCAGCTTGACCAGGCCGTACTCAAATTTGAGCGCGAGATTGACTGGGTTCAGACCGACCATATTGACTGGGGATTTCGTTCCGTACATTTGTACGGCATCGACTATCGATACACGACGGCTGGCGGCTGGTTCAGCCAGCAACTGCTGTATCACAACAATCTGTATGGTTACGATCCTGTCGAGCTTTGGGGCGAGGTGTACATCCCAAATATCTTCCAAGGAATGGTGATTCGAGTCGGGCGCTGGATCGCGTGCCCGGACATTGAAGCGCAGTACGCTCCGGACAACTACCTGGCATCGCACTCGCTGCTGTTCACTTACGACACATACACCCAGACCGGCGCCATGTTCAGCTTCCAGCTCAATCAGCGAAACATGGTGCAAGGCGCCATCGAGGCGGGCACGGACATGGCCCCGTGGTATGCCGGTGCCCTTCCAACCGGCTTTTTCGGCTGGCGATGGGTGTCCGAGGCTAACAATGACGCCTTTTATACCTGTTTGAACAATATCAACGACGGGAAATTTCGCTACTTCATGGCCGACGGCCGCAAATCGGGACACGACAACTTCAATTACGCCGTCACGACCTGGGAGCACAGGTTCAACAAGAAAGTGCATACGAAGACCGAAGCCTATTTCATGTGGCAGTTCGACGCCGTGGTGGGCGGCACGCCCAGTCTCGGTG
>JBKQHM010000272.1:0-8914 GCA_052148775.1 Isosphaeraceae bacterium
TGAGCGCGCAAGTCGTCAACTTCGGCTTGCAACCGCTGGCAATTGGCACACGGAGGCATTGTGTCGGTATTCATGGTCGTAGAGTTTATACGGCCCGCAGCAGTGATTCAACACTGTGAACGGTTACCGAATTTCTTTCCCATATCGGCGGCAGGCAAGAGGAAATGGATGCTGCCTACGTTAAGCTAATCCAGGTACGGAAACCTTCTGGTTGAGCTACCAGGCGTGTCCCCACTCGCTACAGATCGGCCTGACTGTTGTGAGTCGCCGGTGCTGCCAGGATGGCCCTTGCCGTGAATACAGGGCATTATTTCCCCCTAGGACTGAAACGCACGCCCATGCACGCAATTATCCGGGCCTTGGCAACGCCCGCCTCCTGTGATAAGCTGAAAATCCGAGGAGAAACCTATAGCATGACGATCCATTTACCCGAGCACCTGGAGCAGTACGTGCACGACCAGGTCCTGGAGGGCCGCTTCCGCAGCGAGGACGACGTGATCCTCGACGCCCTAGAGCGGCACCGGCAGGCCCAGCAGCCGCCCGCCGCCCCGGCAAACCGCCGCGACGAGCCCAGTAGCCTGGAAATGCAGCGTCGCCTCTTCGAGGCCGGCCTCATCAGCGAAATCAAGCCGCCGATCACCGACCTGACGCCGTATCAGAATCGCCAGGCCATCCCGGTCCTAGGAGAACCCCTCTCCGAGGCCATCATCCGCGAGCGTCGATAGCGGTGGCCGCCTACTTCCTCGACTCCAGCACGGTCGTCAAACGTTACGCGAAGGAAACCGGCACCCCTTGGGTACAGGCCCTGGCCGCACCAGCCGCCGGGCATTTGCTGGTCGTGGTGCGGATCACCCTCGCCGAGACAGTCGCCGCCATCACACGCAAAGAGCGCGGCGGCTACATCACGCCACCAGACGCCGCGACCGCCCTGGCGGATTTCCAACTCGATTTCGCACGGCAATATGCCATCGTCGAGGTCTCCGCCGGGCTGGTGGCCCATGCCGCCTCCCTGGCCAGGACACATGGGCTGAGGGGCTACGACGCCGTGCAACTCGCGGCGGCCCTCGAAACCCATTCGCAGCTCCTGTCACTGACGCTGCTTTCCGGTGACGCCGGTCTCAACGCCGCCGCCCAGGCCGAAGGGCTGACGGTCGATAACCCCAACAACCATCCCTGAACGGCCAACAACGGGCTCTTTACGCCAACGTGCCATTCTTCGGGCTCGCCTTCAAACTGCGGCGGGCCCTGGATTTCAGGATGGACAGCAGCGAGCCGGCCTTGCCGAACGCATGAAGCTCTTCCTTCTCCACCGGCGACAAAGCATCGTCCTGGTTCCGCACGGCCAGGTCGTGCATCCGGACCTTGTCCCGCTCGCTGAAGCTAAGAAAATGTCCGATCACAATGGCCGCGATGGCACGCGGGTCCAGGCTTTCTTGAGTTCCAGGAATCGCAGCTCATATCCGTAATACGAGGCCGAAGCCAGGCCGATCGTCAGCGCCAGGGTCGCGATCGCCCAGATCTCCTCCTGGTTCGGGAACCAGCCGATCCGAGGGGAGAGATAGGCCCGGGCCCACAACGCGATCTCGTGGTACATGTAGAGCCCGTAGCTGATCTTGCCCAGCCAGACGATCCGGGAATACGACAGCGCGGCGCGGAGCCATCCGTCCCCCCACACGGCGACGATCACGATCCCCAGCCCGCACATCCAGACCCAGACGTAATCCCAGGTCCGGTGCCAGGGCGTGACCTCCCCGAGATGAGGCCGGCTGATCACCCAGACGATCGCCAGATACATCGGCCACTGGAGCCATCGTAGCCATCTGGTCAGGACGGGGCGATCGCGGTCCCAGCCCATGACCAGCGCCAGCAGCACGCCGCTCAGGAGCGTGTCGAACTGGGTGAAGGTGTTGAACACGATCATGAGGTCCGACGGGTAGCGATGGGCGCACCACCATCGCACGGCGATCGACCCGGCGATGAGGACCACGACGAGCGGACGCCGGAGCCGCGGCGCGACGAAGGCGATGAACAGCGGCACGATCAGGTAGAATTGCTCCTCGACGCAGACGCTCCAGAGGATGCTCAGCCAGTCGGCCACCGGACCTTTCAGGATCATCGACCAGTTGCCCAGGAAGGCCAGGAACGGGAGCAGGTGGGCTCTCAGCATCTCGCGGAAGCCGGTCGTGCCGAACTGCCCCTGGATCCCGGGGATCAGGAAGAACCCGATCAGGACGACCAGGTAATACAGCGGCCAGATCCGGAGGATGCGGCGGATCCAGAAGGCGCCCAGCGCGATACGGCCATATCGCGCCTCCTCGCGGAGCAACAGCGTGGTAATCAGGTAGCCGCTGAGGATGAAGAAGAGCTGGACGCCGTATCCGCCGTTATCGCGGAATACGTCCGTCGCCGCCTTGCCGATGACCTGCTTGAGGACGATCGAGGGCACGCCGCCGTGGAACAGGTAGACCATCAGGAACGCGACGAATCGCAGGCCGTCGAGCTCGGGGAAGTAGATGCGCTCGGCCGGCTCCGGCGTCGAGGGTGGTTCGGCGGACTGGGTGAGGGCCTGTTCGGGCTCGTTCGTTGCCATGACGCGCTCAAGCTGGGTGTGTGGGTGAGACGGGCCGTCCTGATCCCGCCCAGGTCATGATGTGGCCGGCCAGCCGTTCGGCCAGGTCGGCGCCGGGCTCGAGGGTCTCGGGTGCCGCGCCGGGCCGGACCAGGTGGAGCGTGTGCGCGCCCTCGCTCAGCGTCTGGAGGTCGTTGGCGACGGTCAGATCGGCCCGATTCACGCGACAGGCGTCCTCGGCCCGGCGGATCAGCTCCTCCCGGCTCGCCCGCGACAGCAGCTTGAAGCCGACCAGATACGTCGAGGGTGCCCAGTCGCGGACCGATCGGATCACCTTGGGCGTGCGCCGGCATCGCACGACCAGGGATTCCGCGTCCGAGCTGATCTTCCCGACGTAGGGCTCGGGTTCGAAGTCGGAGACCGCCATGGCCAGTATGGCCACGTCGATCGGCTGGGCGTCGAAGACCCCCTTCAGGGCCGTGGCATAGTCGGAGACCGTGCCCTTCTCGAGCGGGACCAGTTGCAGGCGATCGCGCTGGGCCAACCACTTCTGGCGGAGTCGGACCAGCCGGTCCAGCTCGGCGGAGGGGGCGGCCGCGTCGAGCGCATACCGGGCGAATCGCCAGAGCGGGAGTTGCGAAGACGGCGTGTGGACGTGCCAGACCGAGGCCCCCCGGTCCAGGAACGCCTCGGAGACCGCCGCGGCCAGCCGGCCCGAGGAGATGTTCGTCATCAGCCGGACATCATCCACCGGCGCGTTGGTCCCGCCCCCTGTCACGACCACGTTCATCAGGCTCTTGCTCCTCTGGCGTCTCTTGCAGGATCGGAGGGAGATGGCGATAGTGGCTCAGAAATGGCGAGTGGCCAGCGGCAAACGACCGGTGTTCTCCAGCCGATGGCCATCGGGACTCTCACGACGCCGCTAGCCACGAACCAATGGGCACATCCATGCCATCCCACGAGACCCCGGCGGACCGGACGGCCCGCGAGCTCTTCGAGCAGATGACGCAGTGGCCGATCTTCGACCCGCACACGCACATCGACCCGCATCGCCCCTCCGCGCGGCATTTCGATGAAATCCTGGGATACCACTACTATACCGAGCTCGCCCACTCGGCGGGCATGCTGGCCGATCGGGTCGCGCCCGATCTCGACCCGGCGACCCGGGCGATGAACCTGGCCGGATATCTCGAACGCATCGATTCTACGGTCCAGTACTCCTGGTTGTTAGAGATCGCCCGGACCTTCCATCGTTTCCCGCACGACCGAATCACCCCGAAGACGCTGCCCGAGCTGCTCGACCGGGCCGACCATCGGCAGGATGGCGCGGCCTGGGACCGGGAGGTCTGGGCGTCGAGCCGGCTGGAGGCCGTGTTCCTCACCAACGAGTTCGACGATCCGCTGGAGGGGTGGGACACGTCGGCGTACATCCCCTGCCTGCGGACTGACGACCTGGTGCTCAAGCTGCCCGAGCCGAGGACGATCGAGCGCCTGCGCGTGGCCTCGGGCGTGGACGTGCAGGACTACGCGAGCCTTCGCGCGGCGATCGGGCGGTTGTTCGAGAAGTTCGTCGAGAAGGGCGCGCGGGCCTGCGCCATCAGCCTGCCGCCGGACTTCGCACCCCGGCACGCGACCCCTCGCCGCGCCGTGACCCCGATCCGGAAGGCCATCCACGGCATGGACCTCCGGCCCGACGAGCGTGAGGAGATCCGTTGCGCCGTCTTCTGGATGCTGGCCGAGTTCTGCGCCGAGTTCCACCTCCCCTTTGACCTGATGATCGGCCCGATCCGGAATGTCTATCCGGCGGGGGTCGCGGGGGGACGCGACCTGTTCGACCGCCGCGTCAGCCTCTACGACTATCGCGACCTTTTCAATCATTTCGCCGGCGTGACGTTCCCCGTCTCGACTCTGGCGCCCGACGCCGCCGCCGAGCTGGTCGCCTATGCGTGGATCTTCCCCAACGTCTTGCCGATGGGCCACTGGTGGTACGCCAACGTGCCGGCCTTCATCGCGCAGGACCTCCATGCGCGGCTCCAGGCGTTGCCGAAGGTCAAGCTGCTGGGGTACTATTCAGATGCCTACAAGCTGGAGTTCATCGCGCCGAAATTCAACATGTACCGGCGGGTCCTGGCGGAAGTCCTGGCCGAGGACGTCATCCGGGGCCGCGGCTGGTCGATGGACCAGGCGTTGGAACTGGCACGACTGGTCCTGATCGACAACCCGAAGCGGGTTTTCGGCGGGTCCGGCGGCTGAGTTCGGCGTCGTGGATTTGACCCGGGACGGATCCGAAGGCATCCTTGCCGTATGCGACGCGATAGGGATCGATCGGGGTTCGCCGTCCGGAAGTCTCTCCTCGCTCGGCCGCACGTTTCGAGGAGACGGCCGCGCGAGCTTCCCGGCCCCCTATCCGCGCCACAGGAGCCCATCCGAACGGGGGATTAGCCGCCATGCGAAACACACGACGGGATGGTAGGAAAACGGCGGCCCTGGCCATAGGCTTGGCCTTGGGGGGCGGCTGGACAGGGATCGCTCAGGCCCAGATGACCTCGGGGCCCGGCCTCTCCTCGGGCACCGGGGCCGGCACGGGCGCCGGCGGGTTCTCCGGGGTCATCCGTAATCGGTCCGACTCGATATCGGGCGTGGGGCCGCAGTATATGGGCGGCATCCGCGGGGGAGTGGACTCCTTGCGCAGCGGCCCGCGAACCGGTTCCGTCACGTTCGGACCGGGCGTGGACGTGTCCTTCCCCAATGATCCCTACCTGCTGCCATTCCTCCTCCCCGAAACCACCCCCAACCCGATCGAGGGCAAGACCGCGACCGAGGTGACCTCGGACCTGCTGGACAACGCCCGGAAGATCGCCGACCCGGCGGAACGGAGCCTGGCCTTGCGGCAAATCGCCAACGGCGCGATCGCCAGCAATCAACTGGGGCTGGCACACCACACGCTGGAGGAGGCGATCACCGCCGCCTCGCAGGTGAACGTGCCCTTGGTCCGCGATCAGCGGCTGATCGGGCTGGTGACGTCGATGAACTTCTCGACGGATTCCCTGCTGCGGGTCAGTCGCGAGGCGCTCGGCACCACGGCGGCCCTGGAGCCAATCGCCGCTCGGCCCGCGGCGTTGCCCAACCGTCCCGAGACCCTGAAAGACATCCGGCAGTTCACCGATCAGTTCGACAAGGAACTCGCCGCGGGCAATTTCAACAAGGCCATGGAGCAGTTCCGCTCATTCTCGCCGATGATCCAGGAGAAGGTCACGAAGGGCGAGATCACGGAAGCCGAGGGCAAGGTCTTCGACAGCCAGTTCGGCGGGGCCATGGCCCGGAAGCTCAAGGATAGCGTGATCAAGGTCATGATCCCGCTGGCCCGTCTCGAATGGCGACGAGCGGTCTACCTGGCCTCGATCATCGGCAATCCGACCTATCGCAACGAGATGCTCTACAAGGTCGCCGAGAGTGAGGCGCTGGGCAGCGCCACGCTGTCCAATGACTTCGCCGGGACCGACGAGGGCGAATCGATGGGGAATCGTCCGGCTCCGGCAGCGGGTCAACCGGCGAGGCCGGCTCCCCCGGCGACCGCCATGACCCGCGATGCCCAGGAGAATGCGGCCTACGCGAAACTCGCCGACGAAGTGCTGGTCGACGCCTGGAATGTCGCCAACGGGATCGACCGGCTGATCTGGAAGAATCGCGCGATGGTGAAGATCACGCTCTCCGCCTCGGATTCCAAGCAGTTTCCGCGGGCCCGGCAGTTGGCCCAAAGGATACAGAACGCCGAGTCTCGCACCGAAGCCATGCTGATCCTGGCCGAGGCGCAGTGCCGCGAGGGCCTGGGGAATAAGGCCACGGAGACCTACCAGGCGGCGGCCCTGGCGGCGGCGGCGATCACCCAGGACGGCCTTCGCGGGGTCATGGTCGGATACCTGGTCGACAGCCTGCTCTCGACGGGCCGGTTCGACGACGCCCGTGCCTGCACCGCAATTTATCCCGAGGAATCCGAACGGTTTGTGGCCCTCGGGGCCATCGCCGAGTCTCAGGGTAAGCGGGGCCTGGCGGCGTCGGCACGCCAATGGATCGCGACCGACACCCCCGAACGCTATCGATCGGCGCTCTACCGTCGCGTCGCGGCGGGCGTACTCTGGTCGGTCGAGCAGGCGCGGAGCAAGGAATCCCCGGCGGGCGAGGGCATGCCGCCGGAGCGTTGACCGTCGGCGCGGAGGTATCTCCTGTAGCCGGCCTCTACGAGGCCGGGACTTCCACACCCGGGGTCACAGACCCCGGCTACAGCCGAAAATACCGGGAAAACCTGGGCTAACCGTTCAGAACACGGTCTGGGTCAACAGACGCGCCGCCCACTTTTCTCGGATTCACGGCCGCGGAAAGAATACGGCGTATCGATTCTTGATGTCACGGATGCCGGCGTGCACGACGTGCAGGTCGGCGGCGATGACGAATAGCTGGCAGCCCCAATCGCGCATCCTCGTGGCATAATCCGGGCCTCGAGAGAAGACGCCCCAGGGCTTCTTGGCCGCGGCACAAGCCCGGGCGATCGACTGGATCGCCTCCAGGCAGCGCGGGTTCTCGAAGTCGCCGGTCACGCCGAGGACCTGGCTCAAGTCGGACGGGCCGACGAAGAGCAGGTCCACGTCGGGGATGGCGGCGATTTCGCCGACGGCCTCGAGGGCGCCGGCGGTCTCGATCTGGACGCCGAGGAACGTCTCGGCATTGGCCCGGGTCGTGTATTCCGCCAGGGGGACCAGCCCGTATCGGCCGTCGCGGTTACCCCCGTTGAGTCCCCGTTCGCCCCTCGGCCAGAACTTGGCCCAGCGCACCGCCTGCTCGACCTCGGCGGCCGAGCGGACCATGCTGATCATCAACCCGCCCGCCCCCGCCTCGAGCGGACGCATCACCGACGCGTAGTCGGTCGCCGGCAGGCGGACGAAATGGTCCATCCCGTAGCTTCGGGCCGCCATCGTCGCCAGCTCGATCTCTTTCATGGTCAACCCGGCGTGTTCCTGGTCGATCCAGAGGGCGTCGAACTCGCCGTGTTCGCCGAGGATTTCGATCAGCTTCGGGCTGAGCAACTGGCCGCAGCCGAAGACCCTGACCACCTTCCCTTCCGCCAGCATTGTCTTGATTCGTGGCATCCTTCGACTTCCCTCCCCTTGGCCAATTATGGAGAATAAGATCGGTCTCGGTCCCGGCGCGGCGTCCACCACGCCGGGCGCTCTCTCCGTTGTCGAGAAGAGCAGGCTAACCTGCCGGACGCATGGAACCAAGGGGTCTGTCTTTCGGCGCTCCATCAGGGGAGAAGGGCCGGTCGTGCCATGTCATCATCCCGCAAGCCGCTCGAGATCGACGCGGTCTGGATCTTCTGGCGGTCGTTCCTCGTCTTCTTCCTGGTCTTCGAGTGGATGCTGTGGAATCAGCTTCGCCAGATGCCAGTGCGTGTTCCTGGGCACCGCCTGATCATCTTCCTCCTGGCCCCGAGGGCCACGCGCCGCTCGGTGTTCAACGCGATGATCCTGGCCGGCTGCTTCACCCTGGCGACGACAATGGTCGTGCAGGTCATCGTCAGGCCGCTCTTGAACCGATGGCTCACCCCCAAGGTCGATCCGTCGTGGTGGATGTTCCACCTGTCCTCGGGCGATTCGCCGTTGGCCAGCGTGCCGGGACGTTGGCAGTCGGAAGGGCGATGGCAGCCCGGTGCCCTGGTGCTCACCAGCCGGCGGATCTGGTTCTTCCCTGCCGACTGGGGCCACCCGCCCTGGTCGGCGGCCCGAGATTCGATCGAGCGGATCGAGGCCGAGCCCTCGCGCCTCGCCCGGCTGGCCCCGGTCCGGAACTGGCCGGAATTGTTACGCCTCTCGGCCCGGATGCAGGATGACGCCCGCTTCGCCGTGGCCGATCCCGACGCGGTCCTGGGCTGGTTCTCTCCCGATCCGCATCGGGACGACGTCGTGGCTCACCCACGCATCGCGCCCCAAGGAGCTTTCGATGCCTGATCGATTCAACGTGTTGATCGCCGACTTCCTGGACGAGACCTCGATCGAGTCGACCGTCCTGGACGACATCGCCGACCTGGTCATGGCCCGGGCCACCGACGAGTCGGAGCTGGTCGGACACCTGCCGCATGCCGATGCGATCGTCGTGTTCCACGACCTGTCGATCCTGGGCGAGTCCAGCTTCGCCCGGGCGCCGAGATGCCGCGGCGTTGTCCGGGCGGGGGTGGGTTACAACAACATCGACATCGATGCCGCGGCGCGCCACGGGGTGGTCGTCTGCAACGTGCCCGATTACGGCTCCGAAGAGGTCGCCGACCACGCGATCATGTTCCTGCTGGCCCTG
>JBKQHM010000273.1:0-16495 GCA_052148775.1 Isosphaeraceae bacterium
GGCGCTGGTAGAGGTCCCGCTGTAATACGCACACGTCGGCGTGCCGCCATCGAGGTTCGATGCCGGCGAGCCGCCGACCCCGGTGAGGGAGGCCGTCGCGGGCAGCGGCGAGCCGTCGTAGGTCCCGCCCGCCTGGGTGATGGTCATCGAGGGCGTGGCCTGGGTGATGGTGAAATTGGCCAGTGCCGAGGCGGCGGTGTAGTCGGCGCTGGCGAAGCTGGCCAGCACGGTGTAATCGCCGACCGCGTCGGGCGCGGTGGAAGACGCGGTCAGGCCGCTGAGCTGCGACGTGCTGGTGTAGGTCCCGGTGTAGTAGGCGAGCGTCGGCGTGACGCCATCGAGGCTGGAGCCCGATGTGCCGCCGAGCCCGGTGACCGTGGCCGTGGCGGAGAAACCGTTGCCGTTGTAGGCGCCGCCGGTGTCGCTGACGCTCAACGCGGGCGCGATCTGGCCGATGGAGAAGTCGGCCAGCGCCAAGGCTGCGGCGTAATCGGTGCTGCCGGCGAAGCTCGCCAGTACCGTGTAAGCGCCGGCCTCGCTGGGCGCGCTGGAAGAGGACGTCAGGCCGGTCAGTTGCGAGGCGCTGGTATAGGTCCCATTGTAGTAGGCGAGCGTCGGTGCGATCCCTTCGAGGCTGGTGCCGGGCCCGCCGCTGAGCCCGGCGACAGTGTCCGTCGCGGGGAACGCGGACCCGTCATAGGTGCCGCCGGTGTCGGCGACGGTGACCGTGGGGGTGGCCGGGGCGATGGTGAAGTTGGCCAGCACGAGGGCGGAGGTGTAGTCGGTGCTGCCGGCGAACCGAGCCCGGACGGTGTAGGCGCCGGCCGCGCTCGGCGCCGTGGACGTCGGTGTCAGGCCGGTGAGCTGCGACGTGCTCGTGTAGGTCCCGGTGTAGTAGGCGAGCAACGGCGTGACGCCCTCGAGGCTGGGGCCCGGCGGGACGTTGAGCCCGCCGACCGTGGCCGTGGCGGGGAACTGCGACCCATCATAGGTGCCGCCGGCATCGGTGACGGTCAGCGTGGGCGTGGCCTGGGCGATGGTGAAGTTGGCCAGGGCCGAGGCCGTGGTGTAGTCGGTGCTGCCGGGGAACGTGGCCATGACCGTGTAGGCGCCGGTCGCGCTCGGCGCGACGGTCGCCCCGACCAGGCCGGTGAGCTGAGAGGTGCTGGTGTAAGTGCCGCTGTAATAATCGAACGTCGGCGTGACGCCCTCCAGGCTGGGCCCGGGCGTGCCGTTGAGCCCGGCGACCGTGGCCGTGGCCGTGTAGGGAGAAGCATCATAAGGCCCGCCGGCGTCGGAGACGCTCACGACCGGTGTCGCCTGCGTCACCGTCAGGGTGCTGCTCGTACTGGTCGAGGCATAGGTCCCGTCGCTGGTGTAGGCGTAGGTGACCTTGTACGGCGACCCGGAGATGGGGAGGGCCGTGTCGAACGTGGTGGAAAATGCGCCCGAAGTGCCGACGGCGGCCTTCTGCGTGATGCCATCGAGCGTGACCGAGACGTCCTCTCCCGTCGGGGCCTGCGCCCCGTTGGCCAGCGTGCCGCCCAGGGTGACGCTCGGCGTGCCATAGGTGACGCTCTGGCTGGGAGTCACCGTGAACGTGAGGGCGAGCAGGTTCGTCAGGTCGAAGGTGACCGGCGTGGTCACGCCGACGACCGATGCGCTGACGGTGTAAGCGCCGGCGATCTCGTTGGCCGTGGCGGTCACCTCGGCCACGCCGTTGGACCCCACGGTCGCACTGGATGCCGAGAGGGTGGCCGCGGCGCCGTCCGAGGCCGCGTTGACCGCGAAGCTCACGATCCCACCGGCGACCGGCTCGATGGGGTTGTTCGCCTTCAGGGTGACGCCCAGCGGCTCGGCGAAGGCCGCGCCGGTCGCGCCGGACTGCGGCGTGCTGTCGGCAACGGCGGTGAGGGTGAATCCCTGGCTCTGGAAGGCGCCGATATCGGGAGTGGGCGTGTCGAGCGGCTCGCCGCGCTGATCGGTGGTGAGCGCCTGGCCCTGGGCGTTGACCTCGAGCGTCTTGCTGCCGGCGTGGATGGCGGGGCTGCCCGGGAGCAGCGCCATGGTCTCGGTCGTCCCGCCGTAGTTGCCCAGGGCGGTCAGGCCCAGGCCGGCGAGGCTGGTCAGGATGACGTCACCGCTGCCGTTGTTGACGATCCCGCCGGTGCCGCCGATGCCGACGATGTCGTACGAGCCGGACACGTCGACCCCGTTGTTGCCGCTGATGGCGATATCGCTGGGACCCCCGTTGTTGGCCGTGGTCGTGTTCCCGGCGATGATCGTGTTGTTCAGCGTCGCCTCGTTCACGCCGAGGCCGCCGTTGTAGAGCCCGCCGCCGAGGGCGGTCGTGGAGTTGCCGCTGATGGTGCAGGCGACCAGCGTCACCGTGCCGTCGTTGTTCACGCCGCCGCCGTTGGAGTTGAGAATGCTGGTGCCCTGGTTGGCGAAGTTGTCGGCGATCGTGCAATCGGTCAGCGTGGCCGTGCCCCAGTTGCCCACCCCGCCTCCGTTATGGATGCAGGTGTTCCCGGTGATCGTGCAGTCATTCACGACCAGGACGGCCTTGTTCTGGAGGTGGCCGTTGGAGATGCCGCCGCCGTAGCCGAAGGTCGCATCGTTGTTGCTGATGGTGCAGTTGGTGAGCGTCGCCGAGCCCGCGTTATACAACCCGGCGCCGATCTGGGCCGTGTTGCCGGTGATGGTGCAGCCGGTCAGGGTCAAAGTGCCGCCGTTCTCATTAGACAGGCCGCCGCCGTCGATGAAACCCGAGGCGCCGCTGATGGTGGTCCCGCTCAGGTAGGTGGTACCGCCCTTGTTGTTGTACACGGCGGCCCCGCTGCCGTCATCGCCGGTGAGCGTGCAGCCGTAGACCT
Organism: Isosphaeraceae bacterium; assembly: GCA_052148775.1. GTDB lineage: Bacteria > Planctomycetota > Planctomycetia > Isosphaerales > Isosphaeraceae > CAVZRC01. Next base: position 2,877 of record JBKQHM010000273.1, read on the forward strand.
TGAGCTGGCCCGAGTTATACAGGGCGCCGCCCCCGCCGAGCGTGGAGTCGCCGCTGAGCGTGCAGTCGGTCATCGTGACCGTACCGCCGGTGTCGCAGACGCCGCCGCCCTGGGCGCCGGAATTGTCGCTGAGCGTGGAGTCCGTGATGGTGGCCGTTCCGCCCTTGACGTACACCCCGGCGCCCGAATAGCTATTGTTGCCCGTGATGGTGCAGTCGCTGATCGTTGCCGTGCCCTTGACGTACACCCCGCTGATCGTGTTCGCCGTGATGGTGCAGTTGCTGAGGGACAACGAGCCGTTATCGCTGATGGCGCCGCCGTTTGTGGCGCTGAGCGAGGCCCCGGTGACCGTCAGTCCCGTGATCGTCGCCGTGACCCCCGAATCCACCACCAATGCCACGCCATCGAGGGGGGCGACCTGAATCGTCAAGAGGTTGGCACCCGGGCCATCGATCGTGATGTTCGGGCTGCCGGTGGTCATCTCGACCGGCGATCCGAGCTGACTCAGCGTGATCGTCTGGGCACCCGAGGTAAACAGCGACGAAGCGAAGTTGATCGTATTGGTCCCCCCGTCCGCGTCGGCCTGCTCGACCGCCCAGCGGAGCGTGCCGCTCGCGGGGACGTTGTTGGTGACCGTATCGGTGAGGTTGGTGACGGTGATCGTCGACAGGAGCTGGCGATCCTCGAGCTGGACCAGCTCCGGCTTCCGCCGGTATCGCGCGCGGTCCCTGCCGGCCCAGCCCGACGGCCTCGGTCGCGTCGCCATTGTCCCCGCACCCGCACTACCCCGTTGACGAGACGCTCCCTCGATGCGCTTCACGGCGTATCTCCCAATTTAGGACGATCGTAATTCACTGTTCCGAGATCATGTTCGCACGTGGATCAGACTTGCCGGACCCGGGAGGGCCGGCGCCATGCCGGAAAGACAGGGCCGCTTCCTCGCTCGCGCAATGCAAATGAATGAAGGATATCGCAATAATGCTCGGTCAGACCGCGTCGGAGGCCGGGACGGGCCGGCCCTGGAGCACCTCGGGCACGTCGACGAGTGCCGCGTTTGGCACCACGAACGAGTTCTCCAGCAGCTTCGTATCGTCGTTGATCAGTTCCGGGTATCGCCTGCCGGGCAGCACCTGGACGGCGAAGACTTCCTGCACGCCCTCCTCGAACCGCAGGAGGGCGACCGGCTCGCCGCGGGTCAGGTCGATCACGCAAACGCCGCAGGTCCGCTCCTCGGGGGCCAGCCGCTCGGTGATCGGGATCCCGCTGAAGACGGCCGTCTCCCGCACTTGCGACAGCCCGACGAATGCCAGGTTGCCGGCAAAGTCCAGCCCGCGGGTGAACCCCGGGGTCGACGCGACGGCCTCGTAACGGCCGGTACGCGGGTCGATGTATCCGAGCGTCCCGCCCCCGGACTCGCAGACCCAGAGCCGTCCCGCGTGCCATCGCGGCGAGTGGGGCATCGAGAGTCCTTGCGCCACCAGGTCGCCGGTGGTGATGTCCATCAGAATGCCGCCGCGGGCCTTCTCGGGCCGCCAGCCGCCGGGCTCGTTCGTCCGGCCCAGCGCCGTCACGAACCGCGGTCGTCCGTCGACCATCGCCAGGCCGTTGAGGTGGCAGCGGTCGGTCGGCTCCAGCGCCGTCACGAACGGCGGACGCCATCGCGGCGTGAAGCTGGCCGAGCTATCGAGCGTGCACAGGCACGAGAACCGGGTGTTGACGACCCACAACTCCTCGCCGTTGCCCCAGGCCATCTCGTGGATCTGGATATTGCCGGTGATGTGGCAGGACCGGGGCAGGAAGCAGGCGTCATGGCGGCCGGGCGGCTCGAGCTTGGCGGTGACGGCCGGGACGTCGACGTACTCCCAGACCTGGACCGATGTGCCGATCGCCAGCCGATCGCCGCGCAGGGCCAGGCCCATCGGTGCCTGGAAGGTGCGAAAGTGGGTGTTGAGGTGATCGCCCTCGTCGCGGACCATCACCAGTTTGCCCGCCTGGTAGGTGGTGACCAGCAGCGAGGCGCCCAGACTTCGGAGCAACGCCGGGAAGTTCGGGGTATGCACGGCCCGCAGCGTAGCCGGCGGCGGTGTCGGGGCCGGCTCGGGCGACGCCGCGTCGTTGCTGGCGGGCTCAGACTCGGTACTCATGGAACGGAATCCCCAGTAGAGACCAATCTCCGCGGATCGCGTCGCCCGCCACGCGGCACCGATGCCCGCCACTCACAACACGCCGACTCCATAGGCTACCAACGAGTCGGAGTGTATCTGTATCCCGGGACACCGCGAATCGAGCCGAAACGATTGGCCCCCGGTTTCTCTCTCGACGATCGAATCCCTGACCGATGGTTCATCCAGGCCCGGACTGACCGGTCGATCGATCGAGACACCGTGGTCTCGCCCGATCCGGTCAGGGACGGGTACACCGCTCGCAGGACCATCGTGTCTTGGCGATCTAGGACTGGGTCGTGCAATCATCAGATTTTGCATCCCCGGATTCTCGTTGTCAAGGAATGCGTACTACGCGAAACATCTTCGGGGCGCGCGGGTCGTCCATTGGGGCGATCGGCTCGCAAGGGAGCGGATTGAGGGATCGACGAAGAGTCAACGACAATCGTCGGTTACTCCAACGATTTGATCGCCCTTTTGGTCAGCTTGGGCGGGTTCAACGTGCCCGACAGGTCATCGGGATCGCCGCTGTAGACGATCGTGAGCGGCTTGTTGAGCACCTTGTTGGGCTTGAAGCTCAGCGTGGCATCGCCGTTGATGATGGCCGCCGTACCCAGGATCTTCACCTTCACCTTCTTCCCGTGCTTCTTCCCGAATTCGAAGGTGACCGTGCCGCCGTTGGGCACGCCGCCGCCTGGGGAGACCGGCTCGATCTCGGCGGTCAGGCCGATCAACTTCAGGTGCTTCTTGTGGAGGATCGGATGCGGGACCAGGACGATCGCGGTACGGGCCTGGGAGACCGGCACGGAGGCCGGCCCCGACTGGGCGCCGAGGAAGTCGGCGTCGCCGCTGTAGGACGCCGCGATCGCGTGGGAGCCGAGGGCCAGGTCCGCGGTCGCGAAGGTCGCCGTGCCGGAGCCGTCGAGCGCGACGGTGGCCAGCGGGGTGCCTCCGTCGGTGAAGGTGACCGAGCCGGTCGGGGAGCCGGCGATTGCGGGGGAGACGTTCGCGACGAACGTGACCGGCTGCCCGTAGACGGCCGCACTGACCGACGAGGTCAGCGCGATCGTCGCATCGCCCGGTGCGATGGTGAACGGGATGGCTGCGGACCGGACGGCCGCGTAGTCGGCGTTTCCGGGGAAGACAGCGATGACGGTGTAGGTCCCGGCGTCTGACGGGGGTGCGGAGCCGAGGCTGGTGCCATCGTGGTTGTAGTAGGTGAGGGTCGGGGCGATGTCCTGGAGGCTGGCTGCGGGGGCGTTCTGCGAGCCGGAGCCGGCGATGGTGACGGAGGCGGGGAACACGCTGCCGTCGAATCGGCCGCCGGGGTCGGAGACGTCGAGAGTGGGTGTGGCCTTGTCGACCGGGATCGTGGTGGTGGCGACGGTCGTCGTGTAGTCGGTCGAGTCGCCGGGCGTGAAGGTTACCGACAGCGTCTGGCCGGCGTCGACGATCGCGCCGAGGGCCGGGGTGTAGGTGAAGGTTCCGGGGATGGAGGCCGTGGCATCGAGCTGGGTGGCGGAGAGGGGCGTGCCGTAGACGATCGCCGACGGCGGGTTCCAGGTCACCCTCGGTGCGGCCTGGACAATGGTGAAGCTGGCTAGCGTCGAATCGCTGGTGTAATCGGTGCTGCCGGGGAACGTGGCCAGGACGGTGTACGTGCCGGCCTGGGTGGGAGCGCCGGGGAGCGGGGTGAGGCCGTCGAGCAGTGAGGCGTTGGTGTAGCCGCCGCTGTAATAGATCAGCGAAGGTTTGATGCCTTGCAAGGTGGGGCCGGGTGTGCCGTCGGATCCGGCGACCGTGGCGGAGGCGGTGAAGGGCGAGCCGTCGTAGGTGCCACCGGGGGCGTCGATGCTCTGCGAGGGCGTGACCTGGGTGATGGTGAAGTCGGCGAGTGCGTCGGCGTCGGTGTAATCGGTGCTGCCGGGGAAGGTGGCCAGGACGGTATACGCGCCCGCGTCGATGGGCGGGGCGGTGAGCGGTGTGAGGCCGATGAGCTGCGTGCTGTCGGTGTAGGCCCCGCTGTAGTAGGCCAGGCCCGGGGGCACGCCCTGGAGGTTCGCCCCGGCCGGTCCGCTGATCCCGGCGACGGTGCCAGTGGCCGAAAAGCCCGAGCCGGTATAGGGACCGCTCGCGTCGGATACGGTGACGGTGGGCGTGGCCTGGCCGATGGTGAAGTCGGCGAGGCTGGAGGCATCGGTATAGTCGGTGCTGCCGGGGAAGGTCGCCAGGGCGGTGTAGGAGCCCACATCGCTGGGCGCGTCGGTGAGCGGGGTGAGGCCGTCGAGCTGGGATGGTTCGGAGTAGGTCCCGCGGTAATAGGCCAGGGATGGGGAGGCGCCTTCGAGGGACTGGACGGCCTGGCCGCCGACCCCGGCGACCTCGGCCGCGGCGGCGAAGGGCGAGCCGTCATAGGTGCCCGAGGGGTCGGCGACGGTGACGGTGGGCGTGGCCGGGGCGATGGTGAAGCCGGCCAGGGCGGTGACTTCGGAGTAGTCAGTGCTTCCCGGGAACGTGGCCAGGATGGTGTACGCACCCGCGATGATCGGGGCGGGTTCCGGCGGAATCCCGGCGAGCTGGGCGATGGAGGTGTAGGTGCCGCTGTAATAGGCCAGCAACGGTGTGACGCCCTCGAGTCGAGACGCAGGTGTCCCTGCGATGCCGGCGACGGTGTCCGTGGCGGGGAAGGCCGAGCCGGTGTAGGTGCCGCCGGGATCGGCGACGGCGAGCGTGGGCGCGGCCTGGGCGATGGTGAAGTCGGCGATCGCGTCGGCGTCGGTGTAATCGGTGCTGCCGGGGAAGGTGGCCAGGGCGGTGTAGGCGCCGGCGATGCTCGGGGCGGCGGAGAGCGGCGTGAGCCCGTTGAGTTGAGCGATGCTGGAATAGGTCCCGCTGTAATAGGTCAGGGCCGGGCCGATGCCTTCTAGGCCGGAGCCGGGCGAGCCGGCGATGCCCGCGACGGTGTCCGTGGCCGGGAAGGAGTCGTTATCGAAAGTGCCGCCGTGATCGGCGACGGTGACGGTGGGCGTGGCCTGGGCGATGGTGAAGTTGGCCAGGGCCTCGGCGGAGGTGTAGTCGGTGCTGCCGGGGAAGCGGGCCAGGACGGTGTAGGTCCCCGCGTCGCTCGGCGTGGCGGACAGGGGCGTGACTCCGCTGAGCTGGGCGGTGGTGGTGTAGATCCCGCTGTAGTAGGCGAGGGTCGGCTTCTTGCCCTCGAGGGTGGGTCCTGGCGAGCCGCCGAGACCGGCGACGCTGGCCGTCGCAGGGAAGGCGGTGTCATCGTAAACGCCGCCGGAATCGGATACGGATACGGTGGGCGTGGCCGGGGTCACCGTGACCGTGCTGGTGGTGATGGCGGGGGCATAGGAATCGTCGCCGCTGAAGACATACTCGATCGTGTAGGGGGACTGCCCCACGGTGAGGCCGACTGTGTTGGTGAAGGTGGTAGAGAAGGTGCCGCCGGTGCCAAAGGGGGCCTGCTGGATGACGCCGTCGAGCGAGACGGCGACGGACTCGCCGGCGCCCTGCGGGTATCCCGAGGCGCTGGAGAGCGTGCCGGAGACGGTCAGGCTCGCGGTGCCGTAGGTGATGCTCTGGTCGATGATGTCCGAGTAATCGATCGGGATGACGTTGAAGAGGTCGAAGACGGCCGGTCCGGGGGTGCCCGACGCCGAGGCGCTGACGGTGTAGGCGCCGGTCAAGTTGTTGGCCGTGGCAGTGACCTGAGCCACCCCGTCGGAGCCGATGACGGCGGTGGACCCGGAGAGGAGGGCCGAGGGACCGCTGGTCTGCGGCGGGGGGGGCGGCGAGGCGGTGAAGGCGACGACGCCGCCGGCGACGGGCTCGATGGGGTTGTTGGCCGCGACGGTCACGGCCAGGGGATTGGCGAACGCATCGCCGGTCTCGACGGACTGCGGCGTGCTACCGGCGACCGGCGTGATGGTGAAGCCCTCGCTCTCGAAGGCGCCGATGTCGGGCGTCGAGCCGAAGGCGACGCCCCGCTGGTCGGTCGGGACGCCGTTGAGCGCGACGCCGGCGCCGATGGCGAGGCTGCCGGGCAGGACCGGCATGGTCTGGGTCGGGCCGCCGTAATTCCCCAGCGGGGCCAGGAGCGGGTCGGACACGAAGGTGATATTGCCGTCGACGCCGGTCTGGAATATGTCGCCGACCAGGTTATACGAGCCGGTGATCCCACCGCCGACCGCGTCGACGCCGAGGTAGTCCATGTCGTTGCCGGGTACGGAGTTTCCGGCGACAATGCAGTCGGTCAGCGTCGCGTTGCCCTCATCATTCTTGTAAGAATAATCATAAATGCCGCCTGCCCCGGAAGGGCTGACGTTGTCGCTGATCGTGCAGGCGAGCAGCGTCGCCGAGCCGTAGTTGAAGAGGCCGCCGCCGCCGCTGGAGCTGTTGCCGCTGAGCGTGCAATCGGTCAGGTCGAGCGTGCCGTGGTTGAAGATGCCGCCGCCGTTGCCCGAGCCCGTGTTCCCCTCGCCGGGGAATCCACCTCCCGTGCCGGTCAACCCTCCACCCCCCTGGTAGGAGGTGATGTTGCCGGTGAGCGTGCAGTCGGTCAGGCTCATGGTGCCCTGGTTGAACAGCCCGCCCCCCGAGCCGAAGCCGGAGTTGCCGCTGACCGTGCACTCGGAGAGGGTCGCCGTGCCCTTATTGTAAATTCCCCCTCCCGTGAAGCCGGAGCTGCCGCTGATCGTGCAATAGGAGAGCGTCAGGGTCCCCGCGTTATACACACCGCCGCCGTTGTGTCCGGCCGATCCGTCGGCGATCGTCAGGCCCGTGATCGTCGCCGTGACGCCGCTGTCGATCTGGAACACCTGGCTGGCGTCGTCGCCGCTGACAGTCACCGGCCCCTGCCCCGGCCCATCCTCGATCGTGGTCGCGTCCGACGTGTTACTCAGCTCGAGCTGTAGCACCTGGGAGAGTGTGATCGTCGCCGGCGCGGTGCCTAGTTCGAACTCGATCGTGCTGGCGCTGTCGGCCGCGTCGGCCTGGGCGACGGCCCATCGGAGCGTGCCGTCGTTGCCATTATCGGCCGTGCTGGTGACCGCGAACGTGGAAAGTAGCCGGCGATCCTCCAGGATCAAGGGCCCTGGCCTGTAGCGGCGGTGGTCCCGCCTCCGACCTCCCGACCCGGACATCGCCGCCGGAATCGCGGCCATCCACGAACACGGATCACTTTTCAAGAAATGGCACATGATGTGCGACCCTGTCCAGGAGTCGGAACGATTCGGCGATTTCTCGGATGCCTGCCCCCTGCCCGCTTCTCGAAGATGCCGTCTCGTGGCGGATCGGCGCACACATGACGGATGAATTTCGGAACGCCTCACGGATCAGCGATCGAGCGAAGACGGACCTGGCTCGGCGGATAGGACGTACGAGGACACCCGAGGATCGGGATTCCGGCCCGTTCTCCCATGCCGTTTTCGGCTACCGCACGATGGACGGCGACACCACGATCGGGACCGATTCGATGTCGGTCGGGGGAGTCGGGACGCAAAGTCCCCGGGTCATGGCGATGACCGGCTTGACTGTGCAATCCTCAGATTCTGCCTCACGCGACCGCGATCGTCAAGAAATGTGTGTTCCGGACAACTTCATGGGCCGGATCAGCATCACGTCTGGTCGATGTGCTCGTGAGATCCGGGGGCGGCCGGCAAGACGAGGTCGCGAGCCCGGTCGTCGGGTTCCTCGATAAGAACCTATCCCAGTAGGGTGGGCACGGCCCACCGGACTTGCTGGGATAGGCTATAAGAAGGCTCGCCAGGAGCGGACGTGCACCCAAGGGATGCCATTTTCGAGGCGCCGGGTTCGGTGGCTGAACAGCCCAACCTACGACAGGGCTCCTGCCGTTCACCGGCAGGAGCCGTCTCGTGGGTGGGACTGCGTCGGGAGGGTCGCTGTCAAGCCCGAGTGGCCTCCACTCTTCTTGAGTACGGCCATGCAAGTCCCGATCGCCAGTGAGAAGGATATGCCGAGGAACAGCGACGTGATGACGAGGAGCCGGGTCCTTCTCGGGAACTTGCGGGAGGCCCTGGACATCGGCGAGGCCGGATGGGCGAGGTCCGCGAGCTGCGGCGCCGGGTCCGGATCCGGCGAGGATGGGGAATCGGCCGAGTTGGCGGCGGCGCCGGGGGTGGTCGCCAGGCGCCCGGCCTTCTGGATCAGGTCCGTCGGGACGGACTCGGCGAAGGTCCGCCCGCGCGAGAGGGTGGTCAAGAGGAAGGCCGCCGAGAGGGCGAGGCCGCGTCGGGTCAATCGCGACCGGAGCAGGTCGCGTGCCCGTGAGAGCCGGCCCTTGACCGTCCCCAGCGGCCACCGCAACTGCTCCGCCACCTCCTCGTTCGTCTTGCCTTCGAGGTAGCTGAGGATCACCGGAATCCGGTATTTGTCGGGCAGTCGATTGATTTCTTCGTGCAGGACCGGACGCAGCTCGTTCCAGGCGGCATGGTCGCCTTGATCGTCGGGCTCGCTCGCCGGGGCCGCCATGGCCATGCCTTCCCTTTCGAGATTGCGACGGCGGACCGTGCTGGCACGCGACTTGATGGCGATGCGATAGGCGATCTCGTGAAGCCAACCGGCCAGGACCCTGCGATTCCGGATCGACGTGGCCTTGCGCGCCAGGACCAGGAACGTCGCCTGGAACGCGTCCTCGGCATCCTGGTCCTGGTTCAGCACATAGCGGCAGACCCCCAGCACCATCGGCCCATGGCGCTCGATGATCGCCCGGAACGATTCCTGGGCGACCTGGGATGTCCCGGTCAGGTATTGAGCCAGTAAATCCTCGTCGGGCATCTCCTCGGCTCGTGTCACGCCATCGTGCCGAATCCGCCTCTTCGCTAATAGACTGGTCATCTGGGCATCTCCTTTGTTGAGTCGACCAGTTTAAAGTGTCCCGACGCCGATCTCCGGTTACATTTTTCTAGAATTCCGCGTTTTTCTCGGACCGGATCGACGACGACGGCGTATTCGACTATCGCCTTTTTCCGTAAGGCTTTGTGGTTGTTCATGCCTCGCGATCGAGTCGTGCTGAGGCGAGGATCGTGCTGGATTGACGCCGGAAAATCCTTTAGCTATCGATGCGATACAAGAGGGTTGCTATCACGCATTCGAGCGCTTTCGTAGCGTGCATGGGTGTCGACATTTGATGGGTGCGATTCCCTTCAAAGCCGGGTATCGGTCAGCGCGGGGGTCTCGACGACTCGCGGGCAGTTGGGGAGGGAATTGAGGAAGGTACGGCCGTAGGGCTTGGTGAGGACGCGTGGGTCGAGGATCACGACGATGCCGCGGTCGGATCGGGATCGGATGAGCCGGCCGAAGCCTTGCTTGAGCTTGATGACCGCCTCGGGGACCTGGTACTCGAAGAACGGGCTGCCGCCGCGGCTGCGGATCGCCTCGAGGCGGGCCTCGAGGAGGGGATGGCTGGGGACGGAGAACGGCAGCCGGGTGATGATGACGTTCGAGAGCGTCTCGCCGGGTACGTCCACCCCCTGCCAGAAGCTGTCGGCGCCGAAGATGACGCTGTTGACGTCGGCCTTGAAGGCGTCGACCATCTTCGATCGGGGCATGCCGTCACCCTGGGCGAAGACGGCGATGTTGCGCCGGGCCAGCCAGGGCGTCAGGGCGCGCGAGGCGGCCTCGAGCATCTTGTAGGAGGTGAACAGGACGAACGCCTTGCCCTGGGTCCGCTCGAGGTAATGGGCGATCGCCCGGATGGCCTCCTGTTCGAACAGCGCCGGCTGGTCGGAGGGGTCCGGCAGGTTGCTGGGGATGTGGACGGTCACCTGATGGACATAGTCGAAGGGGCTGCCCAGCGAGAGGGTCTCGGCGGCGGTGAGCCCGAGCCGGCCGCGGATGAAGTCGAACCGCGGCGGCGAGCCGACGCACATGGTGGCCGAGGTGAGCACGCAGGTGGGGACCTCGGTGAAGAGCAGGCTGCGCAGGCTCGGGCCGACGTCCAGGGGCGCCGCGGCGAGCCGGATGCGTCGACGGGTGCGGTTCTCGTGCTCCATCCAGTAGACGCAGGACTTGGCCGATTGGCTCATCCAGCTCGCGACCTCGTCGGCCAGCGTCCGGCATCGCGTCTGGGCGGCGGTCAGCTCGATGCGCTCTTCCAGCTTCTCGATCTCCTGGGCGCCGAGGTCGATGGCCGTGGCGAGGCGCCGCAGCTCCTCACAGAGGAACTGGTTCCAGGGGGGCGGCTCGCGGAGCCGGCCGTTGAAGCCCTCGGGCTGGCGCTGATGCCAGTCGACCACGCGGTCGAAGAAGTCGTCGGCCGCCGCCCGGGTCCGCCGCGCCTGCTGGATCGCGTCGTCGAGCTTGTGGATCGCCAGGAGACCCTTGCGGGTCCGCTCGCTGTAGAGCCGGCCGAGCGTGTAATCGACGCCGAGGTTGGTCAATTGCAGGCCGAGGTGCTCGCCGGCGACCGACTCGAGGGTGTGCGCCTCGTCGATGATCGCGATCTGGTAGTCCGGCAGCAGGCCGTGCCCTTCGCCCCGGAGCGCCAGGTCGGCCACGAACAGGGCATGGTTGACGACCAGGACGTTGGCCGATCGCATCCGCCGGCGGGCCTTGTAGAAGAAGCATTCCTGGTGGTTGGGGCACTCGCGGCCGAGGCAGTTGTCGTCCTCGCTCTGGATGGCCTCCCAGACGCTGGGCAGCGGCCGGAAGTCCAGGTCGGATCGGCTGCCGTCGGCCGTGCGCATGGACCACATGCGGATCGTCGCGAGCTGGTCGAACTCCTCGGGACGCTGGAACAGGGCGTCCTGGCGCTTGACGGCGACATCGAGGCGTCGCAGGCTGATGTAGTTCGACCGGCCCTTGACCAGGACCGCCGAGAACTCCTGCGGCATCACCGAGCGGAGGAACGGGATGTCCTTGCTGAGCAACTGCTCCTGGAGCGCGATCGTGTGGGTCGAGACGACGACCTTGGTCTTGGGGTCGGCGGTGGCCTGGATCGCCGGGACCAGGTAGGCGAAGCTCTTGCCGACCCCGGTGCCGGCCTCGACGATCAGGTGGTTGGGCCCCTCGATCGCCCGCGCGACCGCGCCGGCCATCGCGAGCTGCTCGACGCGATGCTCGTAGCTGGGCAATCGCCGCGCGATGGCGCCGCCGGGGCCGAGGATCGAGACGGGGTCCAGTTTTGCCATGCTCGTCCCCACCTGACCCGCCCCACGGGCAAGTCCCAGAATGACACGATCGTTTATGGAGTGCTCGTCTTGACTTTGTACTCGGCGATCGCATCGGCAGCTAAACGCTCTCGCACGGGGTCTGCCGCGAAGCCGTCCAGATCCTCGATGATCTTCCGGGCGGTCTCCGCCATGTCCCGCGCGGTGGACATCGTCTCGACGGTGGTGTTCGCCATCTCATAATCGGCCTGATTCCTCCGGAGACGCATCATGTCGATGTATCTGCCGACGCTCTCGAGGGCCACGTCACCGCTTTGCTGAAGGTAGATCACAACCTTCTTGTGTTGACTGTCCCCCTTGCCGGGGGAATGTCCGATCGCGTCCAGGACATTCGTCGCGACGTTAAACGCCGCATAGTAGGCCCGGCTGATCGCCGAACGATACGCCGCCGGACCGGTCGGCGGTCGTTTCACGATGATGTCGATGGCGACCTGATTGAAATCTCGGAGATCCATCGCGATTCTTACTCGTCATGAGCTACGGGGGATGAGCCGAATGAGACGGATCTCCGGCAATGTGGCGAATTTCAGCCAAGCTCGAATATATCGGCCGTGGGCCTCCACGACCTCCGAGACACTGCCAAGAGCTTGAATCTCGATGATCAGGTATTCATCGTCATTCTCGGGATCCTGGTCCCACTGAATGACGGGTTCTCCAATGATGGTGAAATACTGTCGTGCGAGCTCCAACGCCTTGGCCAGGTGGCCGAACAGCGCGTGACGTTCGCAGAACGCGCGGACTTCGTCGGAGAGCGGTGTTTCCTCAATGGTTAGGGCGGGATTCGGCAGCATGAAGGCCTCCTCAGATCGATCATGGGCAAGACAGCCCATCGGGCTGTCCAAAGGCAGGTCGCGTGATAGCCTGCGTGGATTTTCGCCGCCGCGAGGAGACCCGTTGGCACATCCGCTCTGGGGGCTCTCGACCGTCTGATTCTATCACAGGGAACCTGCGGGCCCCATGCTAAGACTGCGCGATGAGGCCCTGCGTGGGGCTGGAGGCGGTGGCGTAGAGCTTCCTGGGGATGCGGCCGGCGGCGGCGGCGAGCTGGCCGGCCTCGATGGCCAGCCGCATGGCGTGTGCCATCCGGAGCGGGTCGGTGGCGCCGGCGATGCCGGTGTTCAAGAGCACGCCGTCGCAGCCGAGTTCCATGGCGATGGCGACGTCGCTGGCGGTGCCCACCCCGGCGTCGACGATCACCGGATAGGACGGATCATTGCCCTTGAGGTCCTCGAGGATGATCCGGATGTTGTTCGGGTTGAGCACGCCCTGACCGCTGCCGATCGGGCTGCCGGCGGGCATGACGCACGTGGCGCCGGCTTCCTTGAGACGGCGGGCCATGATGGGGTCATCGCTGGTGTAGCACAGGACCTGGAAGCCTTCGTCGACCAGAACGCGGGTCGCCTCGAGGGTCGCGACGGGGTCGGGCAGGAGCGTCCGGGTGTCGGCGAGGACCTCGAGCTTGACCCAGTCGGCGCCGGGGTTCCCCAGGCCCTCGAGCAGCTCGCGGCCCAGCCGCGCCGTGCGGAGAGCGTCCTCGGCGGAGAAGCAGCCGGCCGTGTTGGGCAGGATCGTGTAGCGCTTCGGGTCGAGATAATCCAGGAGGTTGCGGCCCTGGCGGTCGAAGAGCCGCTCGCGACGGACCGCGACCGTGACCACCTCGGTACCGCTGGCTTCGAGGCAGTCGCGCATCAGCTCGAGGGTCGTGTACTTGCCCGTCCCGACGAGGAGCCGGCTCCGCACGACGTGGGTGCCGATCGTCAGCGGCTCGATGACCGGCGATGCCGCGACCGACCCGCCGCCGACCAGGGTGACGATCTCCAGGACGTCGCCGGCGGCCAGCGCGGTCTCCGACTGCCGGGACCGCGTGACCAGATCCTTGTTCACCTCGACGGCGACGTGTTCTGGCTTGACCCCGAGGTGCCGGAGCAGCTCGGCGATGGTCAGCGGCCCGGGCACTTCGCGAGGCTCGCCGTTAATAGTGACCTGCACGATCGATCTTACCTCGGTGGCTCGTGGCGAGTGGCTGCGAGTCGCGAGAAAACCGGTCCTTGTCTGCGTGACACGCTCGCGGCTTACGTCCTCATCGTATCGACCCCGGCGCGACAGGGTCAAGCGGCGGCGGTGCCTCGCAGCAGTTCCGCAACTCGGCGGTATTTGAGAAGCCAAGACGGATTCAAGGCCTCGACCTCGCGGGTTTTACGGTTTTATGGGCTGGCGGGGTTGTCGGAGAGGCACTTTCGGGGGGTGGTCGACC
>JBKQHM010000274.1:0-4138 GCA_052148775.1 Isosphaeraceae bacterium
CCCCCCTCGGCTGGGCGACCGCGGCCCTGGGTATCGCGACGGCCGGCCTGACCCTCCGTGCCGGCGGTCGCCCCTTCCGCCTGATCCTGGCCGTGGCGTTCGGATACCTCGCGCTCCAGGCGATCCGCAACGCGAACCTCTTCGGCCTCGTGGCCGGATTCGTCCTCGCCGCCGATCTCGGGGAGTGGGCCGGCCAGCTCGCGGCCGTGTTCCCCGCGAGCCCGACGAGGCGCGCGATGAACCTGGGGGCGCGCGCCGTCCTGGCCGGCCTGCTCGGCCTGTTGATCGTGGCGACCGTCTCCGGTCGGTTCTTCCGCGCTACGGGCGAACGCAGGGGATTCGGCACTTTCGCCTCGCCGCTGGCCTATGCCCACGAGGCCGCTCGATTCGCCGGACGGCCGGGGCTCCCCGATCACGCCCTGGCGATCAGCCTCCGCCAGGCCGCCGTCTACATCTTCCACAACGGCCCCGAGCGGAAGGTCTTCATGGACGGGCGGCTCGAGGTGCCCACCCGCGAGACGTTCGAGTCCTACATGCTCCTCGGCCGGATGCTCAATGAAGGCCGACCGGGTTGGGACACGGCCCTGCGACGAATGGGCGACCCCCTGGTCCTGCTCGACCACGAGGCGAACATCGGCGCCGAGGCCACGCTCCTGGTCGATCCCGCCTGGCGATGCGTCTACTCCGATGCAGTCGGCTCGGTCTTCCTGTCGCGTCGGTTGCGCGGGCTGGACGCCTCCTATCCCGACGTCGACTTCGTCGCCCGGCACTTCGCCGACGCGGCCTGGCAGTCCGTGCCGTCCCGGCCCCTGGGCCTCGCCGAGGGGCGGAGCCTGATCGGCCTGGCCACGACGGTCAAGCATCGGCCCGGATCCGACCGGTCGTTGCGACTGGCCCTCGCGCTGCTGGCCTGCGACCGGTTTCGTCAGGCGATCGCCGACGATCCGACCGCCGCGGAACCGTGGTCCTTGCTGGGCGATGCCTGCTCGAACCTGTCCCCCGACTCCGTCGCGGCGCCTCCCGGCCCGGACGAGCGCTGGGACCCCGCGCGCGGCCTCCTGCCGTCGCAGGCCGCCTTCTGCTACAGGCAGGCCCTGGAGCGTGACCCGGGCGAGATCCGGGCGCTGTTCGCGCTCTTTCGAAGTTTCGATGGCCGCCGAATGGACGATGCCCGGCGCTCGGTCGCCGCCATGATGCGCCGGGCCTGGACCGAGGCCGTGGGGGTCTACGCCGACCACGATGCCAGCCTCGACCTCGATCCCGATCGCGATCCGAGCGGCCGCCCGCTCGAAGCCGCGGCCGAGCCCTTACCCCCGACCGACTGGAGCCGGTTGGACGCCGACGGCCTGGCCCGCTCCCTCGTCGACCGGCTCCGGCAAGGCCGACCCGAGGCCGCGGCCTTGTTGCTTGCGGAGGCCGACGGTCGCGGGATCGTCCCCGGCTGGTCCGCCAGCGACCGAGTGGCCGCGGGGTTGCTGCTCATGGGCCGGCCGGCCGAGGCACGCCGGATCTGGGAGCACGCGACGGACCCGCCCTCGCCCGCGATGCGATGGAACCGGATCGCCACGGCCGCCCTGGCGTCGATGGACTTCCCGGCCGCCGACGGGGCCTACCGCGCCGCCCTGGGACTCGACCCCGGCCTGGGAGAGGCCTGGTTCGGACTGGCATTCGTGAATGCCCAGCGCGGGACGGCCACGGAGGCACTCGCCGCCTGCCGTGAGGGCCTGCGCCGACCCTTGTCCCCAGCGCAGGGCATGTTTCTGAGGAGCCTCGAAGCCCTCATCGGCCGGATCGAGCCGGCCGGGTAGTCGTCTACTGGTTGCACCCTGATGACCGGGTGGCTGGGGTCAAGCCGGCTCGGCCGGAGCCGCCCCCTGATCCGCTGCGGGGGCACTCCTGGGGGCTCGTCGGCGGAGCCGACATCGACCCCAGCCACCCGGGGTCTGGTCGACGGAACCAGGATGGATGTCCAGACGTGTCAAGACCGACGCTGGGCGAGGGTCTCATGACCCCGCCCGAAGGTCTCCCGGTCCCGTCAACCACCTGATAGCCGACATGTGCCTCTCGGCTTTCACCGGCCCTCTCTCGGCCTGTGAGGATCGGCCGTGGTTCCACTCCGTTCGGTCGTCTTGTCGCCGCGCGGGATGGTGTGGAGCGTGATGGCGGTGTGGGCGATGTCGACGGTGCGCGACGACGGCATGTGACAGGCCGTGCAGTCGTCGTCGGGATGCTTCGCCAGGCGTTCGTCCCGGGGCAACGCGCAACCGGGCT
This sequence comes from Isosphaeraceae bacterium, assembly GCA_052148775.1. Taxonomy (GTDB): domain Bacteria; phylum Planctomycetota; class Planctomycetia; order Isosphaerales; family Isosphaeraceae; genus CAVZRC01. The sequence goes on from JBKQHM010000274.1 coordinate 2,272, forward strand.
CGGCGTGGCATGCCAGGCATCGGCTCCGATAATAGGCGACACGTTCCCCGGAACCGGGGAGTTGGTGCGGGTCGTGGCACGAGATGCATCCCAGCTCGCCCCCACTCTGCTGGTAGCAGCGGCTCTGGCGCATCTGCTCGACATGCCCGATCGAGCGGAGGGCCGCGACCGGATCGCCCCGAGTCGGGTACGCGCTCACGAACGCGTCGAACGGCAGGCCGGGACGATAGTCGAAGGCCGAGCGCCCGGGCTGGTTCACGCGGTTCGTCCCCTGCAAGTGGCATTGCTCGCAGACCGACTCGCGCAGCGCGCGCGGCTCCAGGTGCGCCGGATTGACGATCGTCCAGTCTCGGCCGTCGACCGACTCGGGCTTCCGGGCGTGCAGCTCACCGGGCCCATGGCAACGCTCGCAACCGATCGCGAGGCCATGGAAGACCGGCGGCCGCCCTTCGGCCATCTCGAACCGATTGGTGTGACAGAAAAGGCAGCCGGCCGTGATGGGCCGGTCGAAATGGAGGTTCCAGGTCTCATAGCGGGGCGCCAGGTCCCATCGTCGCTCCTGGACGTACCACGTGATGGGCGATTGGTAGAGTCCGTTCTCACGCTCCACAAGGAAAGAGAGCCCGCGCCGGCCCGAGCCCAGCACATAGCGGACTTCCTCCTCGTTCACAGCGATCGTTTTTCCCTGGTCATCGTGCTTCTCCTCGCGATGGAACACCCGGTCGTCGCGACGCAGGATCGAATAGACCAGGTCGGCGACCCGGAAGACCTCCCCATTCACCTCGGGCTTCGATCCGGCCGGGGCGGACATCGACCGCCCCATGGGGTGCTCGCGAAAGGTTCGAGCGATCTCCCCATGACAGCGGGCGCAGACGGCGTCCCCGACATAAGCCACGCCCGTCCCGGTGTTCCGATAAAAACTGGAGGGAATGGGGGGGAGGGCCGGCGGCGGCTGCACCTCAATAGGTTCCGGGACATCAGGCCGGGGCGGCAAACTCCACAGGCCAGCCAACATGACCAGGATAATCAGCAACGCGGGCACCCATCGCCACGATGAGTTCGTCGGGGTGCTCGACGGGCTCGGTTCGTCCATCCCACCTCCATAGCCCCGAAGGGACGGTCTTGCCCAGGCAAGCCAGAATGGCCCAGCCGAGCCCGGAGCGCCAGAGAGTGGATTCCGGCATGGACCATCCATTCACTCGCTGGCGCTTCGGGCTTGTAGGATTCACTGGCTTGCCGAGGTACTATGACGTCACGCCTGGTTCACGAACGGCGAAGTCGCTTGATCGCATTCATCAACTCGTCATGGATGAAACCGTTGCGGGGTCAGCGGGCCGGCCGTGAGCCGGTTCAAAGCGCCCCTCATCTGCTCGAGTCGGGGCCTAATGGCCGGGTCCGCGGCGAGATTGTGCATCTCCTTGGCGTCGTCGCGCAGGTGGAACAACTCTTCCTTTTCCTTGGCGTCTCCTTCGCGGCGGATATACGTCCAATCCCCTTCGGCCAGTGCGGACATCGGCCAGTGCGGCTCGAGCAATTCCGATCGAAGCGGATTGAGGAGTGGATCGTTGGGGACGACTTCCGACAGCGCCGGACCGGAGGCGTCGGGCTCGGCCAGCGGCTGCGAGGGACCGTCCCGGAAGCGTGCCAGCGACTCGCCGGGGAAAGGCGAGCCGGCCTCGAGACCCGCGAGGTCGACCATCGTGGCCGCCAGGTCCCGGAGACTCACCGTCTGGTCCACGACCCACCCCGAAGGCCGGGCGCTGCCTGCCGGCGGAAGAATCAGCAGCGGCACATGGAGCTCGGTCTCGTACAGACTCATCCCGTGGCAGAAGACGCCGGCATGCTCGCCGAAACTCTCGCCGTGGTC
>JBKQHM010000275.1:0-4607 GCA_052148775.1 Isosphaeraceae bacterium
CCCTTATTCGCGGAACAAGACGGGCGTCTGGAAACCCCGACGTACGCAAGCTGGCACAGGACGCCAGCGACCGAATCAAGAGCAAAGCGGAATCAGCCGCCTTCAGACCCCGATTGCCAACGCCCCCCATCTGTGTTAGCATCAAATAAGATGCAAATAAGACGCGAGGAGCTACGACCATGCTGGATTTAACCCGCGACATTAATTCACTCTCGAATTTCAAACGCAATACGCCGGAGTTCCTCCGCCAGTTGAAGGAAACTGGGCAGCCCATCGTCCTCACTATCAACGGCAAGGCCGAGCTGGTCGTCCAGGACACCGCCTCCTATCAGAAGCTCATCGAGCTCGCCGAGCGGGCCGAGGAGATGGAGATCACCCGCAGGGCCGTCGCCGAGAGAAAAGCGGGCTTCGGCAGACCCGCCGCCGAGATGCTGGCCCAGATGCAGCAAATCATCGACGAGAAACGCGGACGCTGACCGACTACGTCATCGTCACACCGACCGCCGACGACGAGGCGATGGAGGCGGTCTGCTTTTTGGCTCCCTTCCGGCGTGAGTCCCTTCGAGAACGTCCTCTTCGTCCCCGGATGATAGCCCGTCCTGCCGACCGGAGTCATGATCGGTTTGCAGACATTTGCTGGAAGCGCTGGCATTGGTGTAGAATCCCGACGAACGGCCCTGGGCCTTGGTTGGCCCAGTCCTCGGCTCATCGATCGGAGTCGCGTCCGGCGGACCGCCGGCCGATCCGCATTGCGTCAGCGTTTTCACGAGGATCCACAAGGAGGGTAAAATGCCGATCCGCTATGAACACACGGAGACTGTCCGCACCACCCCGGAGCGCGCGTTCGCGGCAATCGACGACCTGCCGCTGGCGGCCCGATGGCTGCCGCCCTGCGTGAGCCTGGAGAAGTTGGGCTCGGGGCCGAACGTCCCGGGCGATAAGCTGCGCTATGTCTACAAGCAAGGCGGCCACCAGGGCGAGATGGCCGGCGAGATCGTCGCGCGCACGCCGGGCGAACGGCTCCACTGCAAGTACACCGATCGCATGATGGAGGTCTCGGTCGACTTGCGCGTCGCCGCCGGGTCCGATGATACCGTGACCACGCACGTCATCGAGATCACGCCCCGGAGCTTCATGGGCAAATTGATGTCGCCGCTGATCCGGATGGGCCTGGGCAAACAGACGCGCGACGCCGCCGCCAACCTCAAGAGGCTCCTGGAATCGGTCCCCACCTGAGGCATCAAGGGGGGACACAGCGAGATCGGCCGGGATCGGGGACGCGCCATTTCTCCGCGCTCCCCGCATCCGGGCGGTGGCGCGCGGCAAGGGGACGGCCGGGACTGAGCCGCATCGGCCTCCAGGGTTGCGGTATTTCCGGGCGATCCGGGTCTCGACTTGTCGTCAGTCCGCGGCACCGTCCGAAATCGGTCGTGCCGTCCAATGACCGCGCGTCACCAGACCAGCCGCCGTCTGAGCGATCACGGGCGGATCGGGATGTCCCGGGTCGCCGGCCGCTGCCCGCGGAGCATCCTTCCCCCTTCGCCGACCAGGCGCAAGTACCAGTCGTCGGTGGGGAGTCCTTCAAGGCCGATGAAATGGCCCTGAGTGGGGGGCGAGTCGCATCGTCTCTCTTCCACTCGAAGTGGCGGAGTCTGTAGCAAGGGCGCCGGGTGGGTGGTAGGCGTTTGGGCTGGCTAAAACGGTCGTCCGCTCCGAATACCAACCCGAAGCGTCAGCGAGGTGATCGCTGTCCCGAGTTGCGGACCGGAACCTCGATGACGCTTCGGGTGAGTCTGAACGACGACGACAGCCGGCCCGGTGACTCGGCTACAGTCTCCGAAAATCCTCGATGACCCTGCACCACTCCGCTCTGTTTTGGTTCTCCTGGAATCACACTTTTTCATCATGATCAGAAGGGACCCGCATCCTGGAAATCGACGCCGGCTACCCCGCCCCAGGATCATGACCGACAAGTTGAAGCGTCTTCTCATCACGCTCGCCCTGAAAGTACCGATCGAGCAGCCGGTGGAAGACCGAGCCCTCGGGCGACACGATGGCGAACAGCGTCGCGCAGGATTTCAGCTTCAGGTCGTCGGGCGAGCCGAAGATCTGGTTCGCCGTCTTCCCCTCGACGCCCAGGGCCGCCTCGGCACATTCGACCAGCCGCGGCCCGAGGACGGGATGGGCCAGGTACGCCTTGGCCTCGGCGTCGAGCGTATCCGAGAGGTGAAATTCGGGTCTGCCTCTTAATCCTATAGCCGCGGGTCTGCTCAGGCGAGGGCAGCGCGGACGATGTCCTTGACGTCTTCGCCGAATTCTTTGCCAAGCATCCACCTCAGAAAGCCTGGATTCTCGCGCGAAACCTGATCCAGTGATTGACCTCGATGAGGTCCGAAGTTCATGATCAATCCCTCTCGTGACCGTGTGAATTTCCCTTCCGAGTCAGCCGGGATCGATTCCTGGAATAGATCATGAAGCCCCGAGACCGATCTGGGAAGATCCTGGTAACGAGCGAGCATGGTATCCAGGACAGCGGCCGTTGCGCGAGTATCCTGGGCGGCGCCGTGGGCTCCTTCGTGATTCTGCCCACAATAGAATTTGACAGCGGCGGTTAGGTCCCGCCGCTCCCGTTCGTGAAAGATCTCCATGGGGTCGATGATGAAGCGACCATCGAGCGGAAACGCCATCCCTGCCCGGGCGTATTCGCCAAGCAGGATCCGCAGATCGAATCTCTTGAGATTGAATCCACAAAGATCACATCCATCGAGAAAAAATAAGAGACCGCCAGCAACCTGTGAGAAGCGGGGCTCGTCTCGGACGTCGGCATCGCAGATTCCGTGTATGTCCGTTGCCTCGGCCGGGATTGGGATACCAGGGTTGAGTCGGCGGGTCCGTTGAACCGTACTGCCGTCCGTCAGGATCTTGAGGACGCTGATCTCGACAATTCGATCGACTTTCGGGTCCACGCCGGTCGTTTCCAGATCGAGGACCGCCAGCGGACGCTCCAGGACAAGGTTCATCAGCATGCGGGAATGACTCTCCGGCGGATCGACCGCCCCGGGTATCAGCTCTCCGACGTCAACGCCGACTTGAGAACGGACACATGTTCCGTCAAGGTCTCGATTCGATCTTCGATCTTCCGCTTCAAAGAACCGGCCTTCGTCATGATCTTCTCGCCGTTGTTCTTGACCGTGTTCGCCATCGTGTTGATCTCGTCGAGTACGGACAATTCCCGCGCGATCGTGGTCAGGCAGGACTCGACCTCCGCAATGTCCGCAGCGGTTTCTTCGGAGGCAACCCGCTCCTGTACCGCCATTAATCGAGCCAGGGAGATGGCGGCCTTGAGGATCACGTCGGATGACGGGTCATTCGCATCCCAGACAGCCAGGATGTCCTGTCCGTGTCGCGTGAGTGGCTCGAGATTCTCGGGGGCCGCGGACTTGGACCAGACGAATACACCGACCTGGGCAGTTCGATTCTCGCGTGCGACACGAAGGTCTTCGATCGCTCGATTGACCGTGTAAGACTTATCCTCCTTCGATTCGAACACGATCCTCGCGCCCGGAGCACGGCTCTCGGCTCCCAGGATCGCGACATAGTCGCCGATCTTCTTGCGTGAGATGCTCCCCGATGAGTCCTTGGTCACTTCAAAGAGATCGTTGAGGCGACGTGCCTCGTCGCCGATGAACTCCCCGGCTGCCTCCTCAAAGGCGAAGCCGTGCGTGGTCGACCGCGCGGCCTCCTGGCGGCGAGCCTGGAAGGTCTCGAGATGGAGACGGACGTCCCTCTGGAAATCGTCGTTGCCCCGCTTTAACTCCCCCACGACATTGAGTAGCTCCCTCCTCAACCGGGATAATGATGAGTCATCGTCATCGAGCGAGAGGCTCGCGTCGATGTTCTGGTTGGTCTGCTCCAAGAACGATCGCATCCGGGACAAAGCCGATTTCTCGTCGTCCATCGAGAACTCGGCCAGGATGGTCTTGTTGGCCCGTTCCACGCTCGCGACGAGGCGAGCCAGGGCACCATCACCGTGATCGAGGGAGAATTCCTTGCGAATCTTCTCCATGTCATCCTTCAGACTCTTCTGCAGGACACCGTTCTTGTCCGTGATCTCGCAGACGAGACGAGACAGGGCGGACCCCTTGTCGTCGAGCGAGAATTGCCCCGTGATGTGCTTGCCGTGGTCCATCAGGACGGCGTTCACGGTTTCCTTGAGCGCGGCAAGAATCCCCCGACGATGGTCGGGCGAGAGGACCTGGAGCAGCGGGCTGCTCTCCCCGAAGTGCGTCTCGAGCGTCTGGGCGAGGGTAGAGCCGTCGCCGTTCAGATGCCTCGCGAGGAGGCTTTCCAACTCCCCATCCCGGCGGATGAGACGATCGACCCGCTGGGGAAATTCCCCATCGTTGGGATCGAAGTATCTCTGAAGAATTGTCCGAAGGTCATTGGATAGCGACGTCGTATGCTGCCCCAGCGAATCCCTCAGAATCTGGACCAAGCGGTCGGCCTCGTTGCGGATCGCCCGTGCGTCGACGACCCCCGAGGCCTGTTTGATCGCAAGTACACCGACCCGAAGCGCGGAGGACGCGAAGTCCTCGCGACGATCCGGA
>JBKQHM010000276.1:0-19762 GCA_052148775.1 Isosphaeraceae bacterium
CGATGAGAGTCCGATTGTCAAAGAACTTACTGCGACCTACTTAGCTACGAAAACCGACAGCAGACCGGAACCTCATCCGATTTTCCCGCACTCGAGGGTTCGGATTCTGAATGGTCGACGGTCCATCGATCCGTTGTTTCCTCTCTCGCGACCGGATCCGGACTGGAAGTCAAACTCGCTGGGACGGGACATCCCAGGAGCGGGCGAGCGGGCGGCCGATCGGCCCGCCGCGCAACGCGCAAAAACCGATGTGGTCATCTTTCCTTGCTCTGCAATACTTTCGCACGAGGAGACTTCACTCATGATATTTCAGAGGTTGAGAGCCGGCACTCAAGGCCTGGTCCGCCCGGCGCTGGTGCTGGCGGCCGTCGCGGTCTGCGGGCTGATTTCGTCCGAGCCGGCACGGGCCGCGCTGGTGTATACGGGCAGTAACAACTCGGCGATCGTGTTCGGTGCCACCACCTATGGTGGCGGCGCCCAGGTGACACCGCAGTGGATTCCCAACATCAACACGGGCCTGAACGATATCCTCGCCAGCCCTGGCGGTACATTCCAGTTGGCGAACCCTGTCATTGGCAACAATGTCGCGGGGGTTGGCCCGGCTGCCTACGGGCCGGGGGTCTACCAGTATCTGAATTGGACCGGCGGCGTCAGCGGCGACGGCTCAACGTTCGGCACGGGTGCTGCGACGATCTACGGGCCCTCCGCCGGTTTTGGCCTCACCGACTCCACCCCGGGGGGCCACGGCACCGCCTCGTATGGCATCGAGACCTGGAACTCCTACTACACGCAGACGACGGCCTACAACGGGACGTTCGGGACCTACCTCTCGATCGGGGGGAACGTCGGGATCGTCAATTCATCCGCCGTCGCGGCCGTGCAGACGGAAGTCTTCGTCACACCCCATGGCGGAGCCACGACCGAGTATGTGTTCGCCCCGCTCATACTGGCGATCGGCAACCTGGGAGGCGGTAATTATACCTATGTTGCCCTCAGTGACGCCAACGCCGCCTCCGGTGCGGCCATCGTCGTGAACCCGCTGACGGGCGCGTTCTCGGGATTGGCCATCGACAATTACGCCGCCATTTTCTCGGCCAATACGTCGATCAAGGTGACTTCGACGCTCACCTTCTATGCCGACCCGGCCAGCATCGACTCCATCTCCCCCGACCTCTCCTTGCTCCCGGGCCTGAGTCTACCGGGAGAATCCTTCGGTGGGTCCGGCGTCCCCGAGCCCGGCACGATGATCTCGGGCGGGACCGCGCTGGTCGTCCTGTCGGTCCTCGGCTGGCTGCGACGCCGCAACGGCCGTGTGTCCTAGGGATACCGGCTCGCGTCGCGGCGGCCCCGCGCCGCCGCGACGTCTTTTCGTCGGATGCGATCGTCTCGAGCGGTGATGCCTTACTCGGGCGCATCCTTGTGCGGCGTGATGCCGGGCTCGAAGAACGTGGTCGTGAGGTGATAAGGAATCCCGTCCACCTGGTATTCCAGCTCGCCGAAGAGGGCGAGTCGGCCATCGTCGTTGGTGCGGACGCTCCCGGCGATGGTCGCGCCGGGCTTCATCGGTGTCGATTCCCATCGGGCCTCGCGGAAGTCTCGCGTCGCGGAATGGGCCGTCCAGAGCCGTGCGGACTTCGGCGCCGGATCGGCGTGGATCGTCAATGTGGCCTCGCCCGGCTTGCCGTGCGCGAACTCCCAAGAGAGCCGGGGGAGCGGGCGATCCGAGACCACCTGCCGGAAGAAAGCGCCTACTCCATTGATCGCCCAGTCCCGGTTCTTGTCGAGGCCGTGCCCGGCGTTGGGCAGTTCCACCAGGTATTTCGGACCCTTCAGGCCGTCCCAGTACAGGTCGATAGCGTCGAGCGTCCAGTACCGGTCGTTGGTGCCGTTGATCAGCAGCTTGGGCTTGGTCAGGCGATCGCGGTGGGTGTAAGGGTCGACCATCTGCCAGAGCCGGGTGCCGGTGGGCGTCTGGACCTTCTCCATCAGCCCGCGCTCCACGTAGTCGTGGATCTGCTCGCTGTACTTGCCCCAGACCTTGAGCTGATTGGGCCCCTGCTTGCCGAGGTTGAGCATGACGATGACCATCGGGGCGATCGCGATGACCCGGTCATCAGTCGCGCCGGTCAGCCAGGTGGTCCAGCCGCGCTTCGATCCTCCGGTCACGACGAAACGCCCGATCGGCGGCTTGCCGCTGTCCCTGGCCCAGGCTTGCACGGCGTCCATGGCCCGGACGGCACTCTTGACCATCGGAAACAGCAGCGGCCAGTCCTCGTCCTTGGTCTGGAGGAAGCGGACGAAGGTCTCGGCGATCAGCTCGTCTTCTTGCTTGCCGTCGAGCAGGGGCTGGTTCGGGACCTGATACAGCACGGCCACCCGGGCGCCGCAGACCTGGGCCAGGGTGAAGGCGACCTTGTGGTCGTCGTCCTTCGGCCGCTCCCCGTTGTCCTTCCCCGTGATGAACAGGAGCGCGGCATCGGGATAAGTGATGCGGGTGGGCTCGTAGATGAAGAGCGAATGGGTCCAGGTGATCCCCTGCCAGACCTGGGAGGTCAGCTTCAGCTCGTTGATCGTCCCGGCGGGCGTCGATCGGTCGCCGAGCTGGGTCCAGGCGAACGCCGGGTCCGGCTTCTTGACGTAATCGTCGAGCCCGGCCCGCGCCTCGGTCTTCGCGATCGAGACCAGGCAACCCACGGCCATCACGACCATCCCGAGACGAATCGATGCCATCCGCCCGCGAAGTCCAGTCACGATGAAGGCTCCCCCAGGCGCCCGGTGTCTCGGGACGCCGACCAGGTTCGAGTCCGTCTCCGGCCGGTCCACGACCGACCCGCCGGTTCGAGCCCTGACGATATCATGAGGGGCCGTCGATCTGCAATCGGCCCGGCCGGGTGCTCCACCCATTTGCTCGCGCGGCCCGGAACATGTCCCTACGCGCGGATCGCGACTACCTTTTCCTGCCGAGGGGCCTCAAGCCGTGCCGGCTCCGATAGGCGAGATGGCGCTGTTCGAACTCCCGCATCGGCCGATTCATGGCGTCGGCCGCTGCCGGCACCTCGGCCGATTTGGCACCGCCGGACTCGACGAATCGGCCCAGTACCTCGATCAGGTGAATTTGCCCGGTCTGCGCGCGGATGAGGGCGTCGGACATGGCATGGAGTTCGGCATCGGTCGTCTTGACGAGGCGGAGCCGATCCAGATTAGCGCCCCCGCGAGCGGCGAGTTCCCGGAGTTTCCGGGAGGCTTCCTCCTCGGCGGCCGCATCGTGGTCCCGATTGGCGTCGCCCCCGACGGCGGAGATCGCGCGCTTGATCGAGAAGAATTCGTCGTAGGGCATCCTGATCTGATCGAGGAAGTCGTCGAGCCGTCGCTCGGGGGGCACCGAGGCCTCGGCCCACCGCGTGGCCGCGACGGCGATGCCGCCCAGTCCGCCCGCGATCGCCGTGATCATCGCCAGGCGTCGTGCGGCGACCCATCGGCTCGGGACGACCGGCCAGAAACGTCCCAGGAGCAGCCCGCTCACGAACCCGGTGCCCAGGCCGCCCAGGTGGGCGGAATGGTCGATGTTGGGCACCACGACGCCCAGCACGACCATGAATGCGACGATCCCCACCAGGTTGTCCCGGAGCAGTTTGAGCACCGTGGGCGGGATCGTGCGGCGATTCACGATCAGGAAGGCCGTCAATGCCCCCAGGATCCCGCAGATCGCGCCGGAGGCCCCCACGCTGACCCGGATCGGCGGTATCAACGCGCTGGCCAGGGCCCCGCCGATCCCCGACGAGAGATAGATCGCCGCGAAGGCCGCCGGGCCGTAGATCCGTTCGATCAGCGGACCGATGACGATCAGACTCCACATGTTCACGACCAGGTGGATCAGCCCGCCGTGGACGAACACGCTGGCCGCCAGCCGCCAGAAGTCGTGGCGGAGGATCACGCGCGCCCCGTCGTTGGCGCCCCAGTCGATCAGTTGAGCCGAGCTGGGCTGGAAGACCGGAACGCCGGAGATCACCATTGCGGCGAAGACGGCCACACAGGCCACGATCATGATGGGTGTCGCGACCACCAGACGCGTTGCGGCGTCGAGCGCGCGGCGGAATTCGAGGAGATCGCTCGGGGAGATCCGACGACGCATCGCGGCGACGGGTACCGCCCGCTTTCTTGCGGGTGTGGGCGAGACGTCGGCCGCCCCCGGCCCGGTCGCGATCCGGGCCGTGCGGGCCCCGGCTCCCATGATCGCCAGGTAGCGCCCGAGGGCCGGAATCAGCCGAGGATCCGCGCCTCGCAGCGTGAGGGTCTGTCCGCCTCCCAGTGCGAGCCGGTCCGAGTCCGGCTCGGGACCGTCTCGCCCCAGGTCGCCCGGCAACGACGCATAATCGACCCACCGGCAACTCGGGGCGTGACCGTTCGCGGGCGGGTTCGCATCAACGACGGCGCCGGAGCCCGATCCTGCCATGCCGGCCGAGGCCGTGATCGAGACCGAGGCGAAGAGGTCCGGGCCGCCATCCGGAGGGACGGTCCTCGGACCGGCCCTGGAGTTCCTCGTTCTGTCCCGGTCATCCGAGGGCGACGCGCCTCCGGATTCCTTCGCTACGGGCCAGTAGATGCGGTGTGTCGTCAGTGCGCAAAAGCCGTCGGGGTTTCCCTTGCCGCAGTCGATCACGGCGACGAGATGCTCATCGTCTCGGAGCGGGAAGTTCCGATAGAGGGCCGAGTCGAAAGCATCCGGAGGGAGCCGGAGCGTGAGCCGGACTTGTGCGAAGGGGGCCAGCAACGCCAGCGCCCGGCCCGTGGCCTCCCGCCAGGCGTCCACACCACGGCTGCCGCCCTCCTGTTCCTGCATCATACCCCTCGCTGGCCTCACAGGACGGATTGAGATCCGTCCTGGTATCGGCTGGCTCCCTCGCAAATGCTGGCCTCACGCCTCGCACGGCGTCAGCCCCATGGCCCTCCGGTCGGCTTTCGACACTCGTGCAGGGACGGATTCCATCAATCCTTACGCAGGCACGAGCCGATCGGGATGCATCAGAGACGTCTCTCTCCAGTATTATAAGCGGTTCGAGCGCCATGAGGACACCTTCTCCGGGAAAGGATAGGGCCCTCGACCGGGATAGGCCGGATCGTCTCCCCCTGCCCTTGCGATTCGCTCGGGGTTCGGGATGGTTCGAAGAACTCCGAGATTCGGCGGAAATCCCGCCGGTCCTGTTAACAGTTGCGTTCGATCGTCGAATACATTCGCGGGAAAAAGGAATCCGGAGAATCGCCCGCGCCGATAGTACGAGGGAATCCGATGCGAGTGGATGGCGTGGGCTGGCTCGGTGCCTGCGTGGATCTGACGGCCTTCGTGGTCGTGACGATCGTTTCGATCCCGGGCGCTCTCGTCCGCCATGCGGGCGAGGTGTTCGATCAGTTCGAACAGGTCGCGGTGCGAAGCCTGCCGATCGTGCTGGGTGCCGGCCTGAGCGTGGGGCTGGTGACGTGGCTCCAGACCCATCGCCTGCTGGTCGAGCACGGGGCCGAATCGACCCTGCCCAGCTTCCTGGCGGTGGCCGTCCTGGTGGAGATCGGCCCGGTTCTTGCAGGTCTCCTGGTAGCCAGCCGGATGGGGGCTGGGCTGGCCGCCGAGCTGGCGTCGATGGTCTTCAACGAGGAGATCGACGCCCGGATCGCGCTGGGGGTCGACCCGGTGCCGAGCCTGGTCGCGCCCCGGGCGATGGCGTGCGCGATGGCCGTCCCATTATTGGCGGTGATCCTCGACGCCTCGGCGCTGCTGGGGGGGCTCGGGGCGGAGATGGCGGCCGGTAAGCTGACCGCCGCGCTTTTCTGGAGCAAGTCGCTGGTGTTCCTTCGGCTCTGCGACATCATCCCGGCGACGCTCAAGACGGTCGTCTTCGGCCTCCTGGTCGGGATGATCGCCTGCTGGACCGGCCTGAACGCGGGCCGATCGGCCGAGGACGTCGGCCGGGCTGCGATCCATGGCGTCGTCCGGGCCGTCCTGGCCGTGTTCGCCGCCAACGTCGTGATGGTCCCGCTGATCCAGGCGGGGCTCGAAGAACTGGGATGCAACCATTGATCATGGGGCACATCTCGCTGCAAGCTATAACGTAGGGCGGGGTCGGCAAGGAGGCCACCAAATGAAATGACGTGAGAGCGTGTCCAGGAAGGTCCTGTAGGGTGCTCTGCGAGCACCGATGCGGGTCGCTCGGCCGAATTCGGTGCTCACGGAGCACTCTACGGGCCGGCCATCGCGGCTTCCCGATCGCGCTCTCCGGCACACCCCGACCCTCCACGAGGGCGACCATGGCGATCGAACGGGGGAGACCTGAGATGAGGCTCAACGTCGGGCGGTGGCGGGTGGCGGCCAACGCGGGGTTCGTGCTCGCGGTCCTGGCCCTGGCGGGGTTCGGGTTGTATCAGGTCGCCGGCCGGCACTGGCAGGTACAGCCGACGTTCCGGGTCCGGGCGGAATTCGACACGATCGCCGGGCTCGAGGCCGGCCATCGCGTCCGGCTCCAGGGGATCGACGCCGGCGTGGTCGAGCGCGTGGTCCCTCCGGGTGAGCCGGGCCGGCCGGTCGAGCTGATCCTCCGGCTCGACGAGCGGCTCCGGCCGCTGGTGCGCACCGACGCGCTGGCCCGGATCGTCTCCGAGGGGCTGGTCGGCGCCAAGGTGGTGGAGTTGACCCCCGGCCGTCCCGACGCGCCGTTCGTCGCCGACCTCGACCGCATCGCCTCCGAGCGGCCGATCGAGGTCGCCGACCTGCTCAAGAAAGCCGCCGGCTCGCTGGAGCGGCTGGATCGGCTCGCCCGATCGGCCGAGCAAGGGCTCGGCGAGGTCAACGCGATCGCGGGCTCGATCCGCCGGGGAGACGGCAGCCTGGGCAAGCTCGTCCGTGATGAGACGCTCTATCGCGACCTGATCGCCGTGGCACATCGCGGCGATCGCACGCTCAACGCCCTGGAGGAGAACCTCGACGCCCTTAAGCAGACCTGGCCGCTGTCCCGGTATTTCGACCGACGTGCCTACCTCGACCGCGAGCGAGTGCTGTTCCAGCCCGGCGCCCATCGGAACAGCCGAGCCTTCCGCGCCGAGGAACTCTTCGAGCCGGGCCGATCCGTCCTGACCCCCGTCGGCCGCACCCGGCTCGACGAGGTCGCCCGGTGGTGCAAGCAGGCCTTCCGGCCCCGATCGGAGGTCGTCATCGCCGCGTTCACCGACGACGATCGCGACGAGGACCTCGCCGAGATCCTCACCCAGGAGCAGGCCGAGGCCGTCCGTCATTACCTGGTCGAGAAGCATGCGATCCAGTCGGCCGGCTGGTTCAAGAGTCGCAAGGTCGCCTCGGTCGGTTTCGGCACTCACGTACCCAGGACTCTCGACCCGGCCCAATCCGGCCAGCCCTCGCGCCGCGTCGAGATCATCCTGTTTACGCCCCAGACATAGGAGACCAGGAGTCCTTCTCAGGTATGCGGCCTGCTCCCGCGGGATTCCAGACAGGCCCCAGCAAGCAGGGCAATAGCCTATGTACGCCTTCGCCAACGCCTCGGATCACGACGAGCGTGCATCACCGCCAGGACGACAATTCGAGCTTCCTCAGCCCTGTAGAAGATCGAGTAAGGAAACCTCTGGACGAGAGCTCGGCGAACTCCTTGATAGGTCTCCGCGTGGAGTTCGGCATGAGTCGGATGCGGTCCAACGCCTCCTCGACTCGCAGTCGGAATTCGTCCGCGAGACCTGTCCGCTGACGATCGTACCAATCCTTGGCTTCCGCCAGATCCGCCTCCGCCTCGGGGGGTAATGATGAGAGGTAAGCTCACGATTTGCCCCAGAGACGTGACTTGACTTCCTCCCAGGTCGAACCGGCCTGCGGATCGGCCTCATAGGAGGCCAATCGTCGATCGAGTTCGGCTTTCTGCGCCTCGGTCAGTTCGAGCTCATAGCCCTGACTTTCGATGCGATCCCAGAGCTCATTCACGAGTTGAACCTGGTCCTCGAGCGGCCAGCTATTAACCTCCTGATGCACGCCATTCAAATCCACGGGCCACCTCGCCTGAGTCAGAGTCAGCGCCCAACGGACCCTCAGATCAGCCATCTCAAAGCAACGATAACGCGCGTGACCGCCAATAGGCTAGCGGACTTGCTCGGACACCCATCCAATTCGGTCGCCCTTCCGCGACCGGTGCGGGTCTCCGAGATTGACCCCCACATCGCCTCTCGAGAGGAATCCGAGGCCGCGGATGCCGACCAATTCCCCGAGGACCGGACTTGTGGTAGAAGCGAGATGCTCAGGGCAGACGGCGACGTGCTGGTGCGGGTTCGAGACTTCTGGTAGACCCTTCGAGATGTGGAGCTTGGCGATGGGCTTTGAGAGATCGATCCCGGGGAAAATCACCCGATCCGGATTACTCGCCGTTTCGGTAGCGATGATCACGATGCATTCGGCGGGCGCCCAGGCCCCGCCAAGATCGAGACCCGCGACCGTCGTAGCGTCGCCGAGCACTCCCGCGGCCGTCGAGACCAACCCGCTCGATCCCCTCGAGCCGACCGAGATCCAGGCGGCCGTCGAGACCGTTCGCAAAGAGAAAAAGCTTTCGGATTCGGTCCGCTTCGTGACGGTGACCCTGGACGAGCCGTCCAAGGAGACCGTCCTCCACCCGCCTGCCAATGGCCACTCCCCGCGCCGGGCGTTCCTGATCCTGCTCGACAACGCGACCGGCCGCGGCTACGAGGCGGTCGTGGATCTATCCGGGCGGACCGTGACCCGATACGACGCCCTGCCGCAAGGGGTGCAGCCGCCGATCATGCTCGACGAGTTCAACGAGTGCGAGGAAGCCGCCAGGCGGTCGCCGGCGTTCCGCGAGGCGATGAAGAAGCGGGGCGTCGAGGACCTCAGCCTGGTGATGATCGACGCCTGGTCGGCGGGCCACTACGGCAACGAACCGCCGGAGGACCGGGGCAAGCGGCTCTGTCGCGCGCTGTGCTGGGTGCGCACCGAGCCGACCGATAACGGATACGCCCGGCCGGTCGAGAACCTCATGGTCGTGATCGACCTCAATCGCAAGGAAGTCCTCCGGGTCGAGGACGGGGGCGCCATCCCGCTCCCTCCGCAGTCGAGCAACTGGGCACGCCAGTACAACAAGGAGACCCGGACCGGCCTCAAGCCGCTGGAGGTCATGCAAGCGAACGGGCCGAGCTTCGGCATCCGCGGCCACGAGGTCTCCTGGCAGAAGTGGGACCTGCGCGTCGGCTTCAATCCGCGCGAGGGCCTGGTGTTGTATACGGCCCGATTCGACGGCCGACCCGTGCTTTACCGTGCGTCGATCTCCGAGATGCTCGTGCCCTACGCCGACCCGAAGGTCTCGGCCTATCGCAAGAACGCCTTCGACCTGGGCGAGTACGGCGTGGGGATGATGGCGAATTCGCTGGCGATCGGCTGCGACTGCCTGGGCACGATCCGCTACTTCGACGGCCACATGGCCGACAGCCGCGGCCGGGTCGTCACGATCAAGAACGCCATCTGCGTCCACGAGGAGGATTTCGGCATCCTCTGGAAGCACACCGACTGGCGCATCAACCAGTCGGAGGTCCGTCGGGCGCGCCGGCTGTCGGTCTCGATGGTCGCCACCGTGGGTAATTACGACTATGGCTTCTACTGGTACTTCTATCAGGACGGCACGATTCAGATGGAGGTCAAGCTCACGGGGATCGTGAACACGACCGGACTGAAGTCCGGCGAAACCCCGCGATACGGGACCGAGGTCGCCCCGCAACTGAGCGCGCCGAACCATCAGCACTTCTTCGGAGCCCGGCTCGACCTCTCCGTGGACGGCGAGGACAACACCGTGCACGAGGTCAACACACGCGGCGTGCCGGCCGGCCCGGAGAATCCGTACGGAAACGCCTTCTTCGCCGAGGCGACGCCGCTCTTGAAGGAGCTGGATGCCCGTCGCAGCACCAACCCGCTCTCATCGCGGTTCTGGCGGGTGGTGAATCCGGGTCGCAAGAACGGCCTAGGCCAGCCCGTGGCGTATCGCCTCTGCCCCGGCGAGAACGTGCTCCCTTATGCACAACCTGGCGCCTCGATCATCCAGCGTGCCGGCTTCCTGACCAGTAACCTCTGGGTCACGCCTTATGATGCCCGGGAACGCTACCAGGCCGGCGAGTATCCCAACCAGAACCCCGGCGGCGACGGGCTGCCGAAGTGGACCAAGGCCAATCGGGAGATCGGCGCCCGCGACCTCGTCGTCTGGTACAACTTCGGTCAGACGCATATTCCCCGGGTCGAGGACTGGCCCGTCATGCCGGTCGTCTCGGTCGGCTTCTTCCTCCGGCCCGACGGCTTCTTCGACCGCAATCCGGCGATGGACCTGCCGCCGCCGTCGGCGTCGACGAACTGAGATAGGTGGGGCGAACGCAGCACTGCCTGGAGCGAGCCGCTTTCCAAGGTCCTCGCGCGGGCCTCTCCACGTCGATTCGTCGGCATTGCCCGCTCGGCCCTCGGTCGCGCCGCTCGCCAGATCACGACCATCCCGGTATAGTTGATTCCGCGAACACGACCCACTTTTCCAAGGGGCGAACCATGACCATTACCATCGAGGCCACATACGAAAACGGAGTCCTCAGACTGGCGGAGCCACTTCCCTTGAAGGAATCGGAGAAAGTCCGGGTCACTGTCCAAACGCAACCTGCCGACATCCTGCAATCCTACGGAATCATGGGGTGGACGGGGGACTCCGAGACGGTCGAGCATTTCGCCCTCGATCCGGAACTTGATCCGCAGGAGGGATCATGACCTTTGCCGATCTCGTCAACGGAGATTCGGTTTTTCTCGATGCGAATACGCTGATCTACTATTTCGGTCCTCACCCTCAATTCGGGCCGGCTTGCCACCAGTTGGTGCATCGGATCGAGAATCAGGAACTCCTGGGTTCCACGTCCACCCACATCCTGACGGAGGTCGCTCACCGATTGATGACGTTTGAAGCCGCGACCCTGGCGGGATGGTCATCGGGCCAGGTGACGCGCCGACTCCGGCAACAGCCGGCGACCATTCAGAACCTGGCCGGCTTCCGCGTGGCGATTGAGAGTATCTTCAACTCCCGCATCCAGATTCTCAGCATTCCCGCGCCCTTGATCCTGAGCGCGGTGGCGTTGAGCCAGCAGATCGGCTTACTGAGCAACGACGCCCTGATCGTCGCCGTGATGCAGGCCAACGGGCTCACCAAGCTGGCGAGTCATGACTCCGACTTCGATCGCGTGCCAGGGCTGACGCGTTACGCCCCGGCGTGATTTCCTTAAAATGGTCTCGGGCGTCGGCCAGACGTCCATCGCGCAGGCCGCCCACTCGCCCTCGGGCGGGCGATGACCGGCCTGGAGGAGACGGGCCCGTAACTCAGCCGATGTGATCGTCGTCGCCATATTTCTAGGGTGCTCCCCCGGCGCCGGCATCGGGGAACGGGTTGCCCTCCACGTCGAGCCGACGGATCGCCTTGACGAACGGCAGGCCCGTGAGCGGCCCCTCGACCTTGGCCCGGTCGCCCACGATCAGGACCGTCATGGTTTCCGGCGTGATGTACTGCCGGGCGACGCGATCGACGTCGGCCTTCGTCACCGCCTCGACCCGCGACTGGTAGCGGTCGAACTCGTCGTCGGGCAGCTCGTCGGCGATCAGGGTCGCGAGCTGGCCGGCGACGCCGAAGGTCGTCTCGAACCGGCTGGGGAAGCCCAGGACGATCCGCTCCTTGGCGAAGGCTAGCTCGTCGTCGGTGACGCGGCGTTGACTCGAGATATCGGCCATTTCCTTGAACATCTCGACCAGGGACTCCCGGGTCACCATGGTCTCGACCGTGCCCCCGGCCTCGAACGGGCCCGAGCCCCGGTCGAAGGAGAAGCTCGAGTTGACTCCGTAGCTGTACCCCTTGTCGATCCGGAGGTTTGCGTTGAGCCGGCTCTCGAACTGGCCTCCGAGGATCGCGTTCAGGACGGTCAGCGCGGCGAAATCGGGCGACTTGCGCGCGGCGCCGATCCGTCCGATGGTCAACATCGACTGCGCCGCGCCCGGCCTGTCGATCAGGTAGAACGTCCGGGCCTGCGGAGGCGTCGGCATCAGCGCGAGGGACGGAGATGGCGGGACCGGGCCATTGGCCCAGGTCGACAGGCGGGCCTCCATCGCGGCGGCGATCGCGTCGGGACGGACGTCGCCGACGACCACCAGCACGGCGTTGCTCGGCAGCATGATCCGCCGGTAGAACGCCAACACGTCCTCGCGGGTGATCGACCGGACCGAGGCCGGGGTCCCCAGGTCGGGACGGCCGTACGGATGCTCCAGCCCGTAGATCAACCTCGGGAACACGGCGGCGGCGGTCTGCTCCGGGTCGTCGGTGCGTGCCTTGAGCTGTGACAGCCGCTGGAGCTTGAGCCGGTCCAGCTCCTTCTCGGGGAACGATGGATTCTTCACGACGTCCGCGAACAGGTCCAGGGCCTGTTCGAGGTGCCGGGTCAGCGTGGTCAGGCTGACGCTCGTCGATTCGAGGCTGGCCCCGGCGCCGAGGGTCGCGCCGATCTCAGAGAGCTCGCCGGCCAGTTGGAGCGACGTGCGGGTTTTTGTCCCCTCTTCGAGCAGGCTCGCGGCCAGCGTGGCCAATCCCTCCTTGCCGATCGGGGCGAGGGTCTCCCCGGACTTGACGACCAGGTCGACCGTCACGATCGGCAGCTCGTGCCGCTCGACGACGCGGAGTTCCAGTCCATTGGACAGGCGTCGCCGCTCGAAACGAGGGGGCTGATAGTGGGGCGTCGGGCCGAGCTCGGGCATCACCGAGCGGTTGAAGTCGTCCTTGACCTCTGCCGCGGACGCGACGGGGACGGGGGCTTGAGCCGGGTTTGGCTTGGCGACGGCATCGGCCTGGGGCGGCCGGGGCATCGGCTCGCCGGCCGAGATATCCAGCTCGATCCGGTTCACCCCGAGGTACGCGTTGGCCACGCGCCGGACGTCCTCCGGGGTGACGGCGAAGACCCGGTCCAACTCGGCCCGGTAGGCCAGCGGATCGCCGAAGACGGCCTCATACTGGCTGAGCACGGCCGCCTTGCGGATCACCGACTGGAGCCCCATGACCAGCTCGCTCTCGCGCTGGTTCTGCGCCTTGCGGACCTCCATCGCCGTGGGGCCCTCGCGCTTGAGCCGATCGATCTGGGCGTCGGCGATCTTGACCAGCTCCTCGAGCTTCTCCTCGGGATGGGCGTACAGCTCGACCTCGAAGGTGCCGGCCAGCACATGAGTGGGATGCGAGGCACTGACGCTGGCGGCGAGCTGCCGGTCGTACATCAGCTCGCGGAACAGCCGGTTCTCCTTGTCCAGCCCCCCCAGGACGGCGGCCAGCATGTCGAGTGCGGGCTCGTCGGGATGGCCGGCGGGGACGGTCGGCCAGATCAACTGGGCGCGAGGCAGGCTGACGGCGTCGGTCAGCTTGATGTGCTTCGGGGCCGAGAGCTTCGGCACGTCGGGCTTCGGGGGCGTGATTTGAGGGCCGCGGGGCAGGGGACCGAAGTAGCGCTCGATCCATCGCCGGGCCTGTTCGGGCGCAAAGTCGCCCGTCACGCAGAGGATCGCGTTGTCCGGGGCGTAATAGGTCCGGAAGAACGACGAGATGTCGGCCAGGCCCGCGGCCGAGAGGTCCGCCATCGAGCCGATGACGCTGTGTCGGTAGGGATGGCCCTCGGGATAGAGCGCCTCCCGGATCGCCTCATCGGCCTGGCCGTAAGGGGCGTTGTCGACGGTCTCTCGCCGCTCGTTCTTGACCACGTCCCGCTCTTTGTCGAGCCGCTCCCGCGTCATCGCCGGCAGCAGGAAGCCCATGCGATCGGCCTCGAGCCAGAGGGCCCGCTCCAGTGCATTGCTGGGGACGCGCTCGTAGTACTCCGTCCGATCGTCCTCGGTCGTCGCGTTGTTCTCGGCGCCCAGCCGCTCCAGCGGTCGCGAGAAATCCTCGTCGTGGTGCTTCGAGCCCAGGAACATCATGTGCTCGAAGAGGTGCGCGAACCCGGTCCGGCCCGGCCGCTCGTCCTTCGAGCCGACCTTGTAATAGAGGTCGACGGCCGCCACCGGCGTCTTGTGGTCCTCGTGCAGCAGGACCGTCAGCCCATTGGCGAGCGTGTATTTCTCGACCTTGAGCTCGGGCACCTGGGGTTTCCTCGACTCCTCATCACCCAGAACGACCCGCGTCACCAGGACCCAGCACGCAACGACCGACCCGGCGAAGCCGCTTCTGACCCATTTCATGCAAACAATCCTTCCGTGAACAGGGGCCATCGTTCGGAACCGGGCCATTGGCTGACCTCGGACTCAACGCGCGCGCCTCTGTTCTAGCCCACCGGAAGGTCGATCGTCCAGAGATCGGCCGGACCCCACAGGGGAAGATCACCGCGATGGGATTGTCGGTGTCCCGCCTTCAGCCGGTCGTCCGATCCCCATAGATTCCACGTCCGACATGCCGGGCCCTCCGAAAATCGATGAGATCATGGGGACCCATGGGGCCGACCGTTAAGCTTTTCGGATATCCTGGGAGAATTGTGCATCACAACCGGGCCTCGCCAACAGTACCTGATAGCAGGAACATCTCAGAGCCGCGGTTACCTCGGGTTTCATGGTCGATGGGGGTCGGTTCTGTGACCCGTTCATGCCCTAACCGATGGAGGCTTGCAAGCCATGATCACGACCAGAACGAAAATCGTCCTCCTGCCGTTTCTGGTTGCCTGCGCCGCGACTACCGGCGTCGTCATCGGGGCGACTCGGATGTCCACCGCCGATGAGCCGACGGCCCCAGGCCCGGTGGCTTCGCCATCCCCGGCTCCGAAAGCCGAGGCCAGCACCACAAGACCCGACGCGGAAGCCGGCGAAGCCGCCCCGCGTTCCTCGAGCGGCTTGGTACCGGCAGGGGGGATGGTTGGCCTCATGACCGGCGTGATGGAAGGCGGCTTCGGGGGTAATGCCGAGGCCGCGGAATCCGAGGCCGAATTCCGGCAGCGACTCGAAATCGCCCAGCTCGGCGCGGCGGTCGCCAAGTGGGAGAAGAACCCCAAGAACGAGGCCATCCTCAAGGCGTTGGAGGAACCGGTCCCGATGCCCTTCGCCAAGGAGACGACGCTGGATTTCGTGGTCAAGTACATCAAGAAGCGAACTTCCGAGAAGTCCGGCCGCACGCCGATTCCCATCTATATCGACCCGCTCGGGCTCCAACAAGCGGAGCGGTCGATGAACTCCACGGTGACCATGGAGCTGGAAGGCGTCCCGCTCAAGACCACGCTTCGGCTCCTCTTGAAGCAACTGGGGCTGGCGTATTGCGTCCGCGACGGACTGCTGATCATCAGCTCGGTGCAAGGCGTCCGCGAGGAGTTGGCGGAGGCGGCCCGCGAGTTACTTGGCAGCGGGAACGAGGAGGTCGACATGCGGTTGATGCAGATGATGGGAATCGGACCGAGGGGAGCCATGGGCGGGGCGGGAGCCGCGGGCGGAATGGGTGGCATGGGAGGTAGAGGCGGGATGGGCGGCATGGGAGGGGGGATGAGGAACCCAGGGATGGGTCAAGGGGGAGGGATGATGTCGATCGCGCCCGGGTCATTCGATCATCGTTAGACCTGGGTCCATGTTCTCGGATTCGGGCTCGCCGGACATGGGGATCTCGAGGATGAACGTGGCTCCCTGGCCGGGGCGGGACTGGACGACGATCTTGCCGCCGTGCTCGCGGATGATCTTCTGCGAGACGGGCAGGCCCAGTCCGGTCCCGCTGGAGCCCTTGGTGGATGCGAAGATCTGGAAGACGGAGGGGAGGTCGGCCTCGTCGATCCCGGGTCCGTTGTCGGCGATGCTGATCCGGGCCATGGACTCGGCGGCATCCCACTCGGTCCGGACGACGACCTGGGCTTCGGGCGAGTCCTCGCTGGCGTCGATGGCGTTGGTCACGATGTTGAGCACGGCCCGGTGGATGCCCTCGGGGTCGATCATGACGCGCGTAAGGTTCTCGCCGGGTTGCCATTCCAGCCGCACGCCCAGCTCCTCGGCGCGGGATTGCATCAGCTCGATGACCTCGCCGACGGTCTCGTTCAGGTCGGCGGACTCGAGGGCCGGCTCGCGGTCCTTGGAGAACGAGAGCATGTCCATGACCAGGTTGTAGATCCGGGTCTGGTTCTTCTCGACGATGGTCCAGCCGCGACGGACGATCGACTCGTCCTTCTCGTTGAGCCCCAGGTCGATCAGGTAGCTGCCGCTGCGGATGCCCTGGAGGATGTTCTTGATGTGGTGCGAGAGCGTGGCGATGGTCTGGCCGACGGCGGCGAGCCGCTCGGCCTCGATCTTGTCGTTATAAAACTGGGTATTCTCGATCGCCAGCCCGGCCTGGTGGCCGATGGCGACCATGAGCATGAGCTGGTCCTGGGTGAATCGGGTGCGTGCGGGGCGTCCGGCGGCGGCCGGTAGCCCGTAGCCGGGCCCGGCCTGGATGTCGGCGTAGAGGACGCCGAGGGTCGTGTGCCGGCCCTGGACCGGTACGCAAATGGCCTCGCGGATCTGGAAGTCGACGATCGACTGCGCCGTGTTGAACCGCTTGTCGCTGGGTGCATCGGTGGTGATGACGCCCTGCCCCGTCTCCAGGACGTGGTCGATGATCGTGCTCGAGATCGTCATCCGCTCGTCGGACTGGTCGGGCTCGCGCCACTTGACCGCCTTGGGCACGAGCTGGCCCGATTCGTCCTTGAGGAGGATCGCGCCGCGGTCGGCGCCGATCGACTCGAAGACCAGCTCGAGGATCTGCGGTGAGAGCGCGTCGATATCCAGGATATTGCTGATTGCCTGGGTGGCGCGATACATCACCGACAGGGGCATCAGCCGATCGCGGAGCCATCCGGCGGCGGCGGCGTCCGGGGCCTGCAAGACCCGCGATCCCTCGTCCGCCGGGATGCTGCGGAGGATCGCCGAGCGATCCTCGGGGCTGCTCCGCGCCAGCAGGTCCACCCGGGCGGTCAGGTCGCGACTGGCGCCGACGCCCCCGTCGTTGAAGACCATGACCGTCTGGCCGAGCTGCACCCGGTCTCCCGAGTTCAGCGCCTTGCGATCGACCGGGCGGTCGTTGACATACGTCCCGTTGGCCGAACCGAGGTCGACGATCTGATACCCGTTCGGGGCGAGCCGCAGCTCGGCGTGGCGGCGGGACACCTCATGATCGTGGAGCTGCACGGGATTGGAGGTGTCCCGACCCATGGCCACGGGACCGGCGGAGAACTCGAACCGCTTCCCTTGGTCGGCCCCTGGGGAGATCACGAACAAGGAGGCCACGAGGCAACATCTCCTTGGATTGGATCAGGTGCGACTTCGCGCGCAATATCCACGCGGACTTCACTCAACCTAACGAACGCGTTGCCGGGCGTCAACCAGTCACAGGCGGGAGTGCGCGCTCGGGAGGCGATGTGGACGACGGGCTCGGCTCGTCCGTGGGCGCGGAATCCTTCGGCGGGATCAGTCTCAGTTGATCTTCTCTGACCTCGATATAGGCGGGGCTCGGCTTGCCCCGAGTCCGGACGCGATAAATCTGGGCCCCTCCCGGCCCGAGGGGGCCTCGACATTCGACGATGCGACCGCGCAAACTCGAGTGGCGGATCCTGACCCGATCTCCCAACTTGAAGAGGAGGTCCGGTGTTCTCCATTCTGGCATATCCATGGATCGAACCTCCGCCCCTAGGGCATCCAAGGCGCTCGCCTGAGTATCTTCTTCAGGCCATTGTACATGATCTCGTCGAGCGATCCGGCCAGTCCATTGCAGGAATCTTTCCAAGCTCGCAGGTCGGCGAGCGATGGGAGGCCAGTTGGAGGGACGATGCCATGATGCGCCGCGATATTCCGCCATTTGTTCAATTCGCTCAGATGTTGCAGGCGGATCGAATTTCCTGGGTCGGCAGCCGCTAGGTTCAAGGTGAAGCCGAAACGCTCGAAGTCCTTCTTCAGATTCTGTAAGTTTGGGTTGCCGTGCTCGATTGCACAGCCGGAAGCGAATTGATTCTGGATCAGGGGCTGAAGGGTAACGCGGAGCCTGGAGACGACCGTCTGGGCCGATTCGGTGTATAGGTCGCGGCAGAATCCTTGGAAGTGGGCGCTGGGCAGGACGATATACCCACGAAGATTCTCCTCCCCAAGGGCGGAATTCGGCGGGACCAGTGCTTGAGTCGCGACCAGTTGGGTTTCGATTTCTGACAGCCGAGGCATGCGATCGTTCAGCCGGTAACGCAAGGCCATAGAAGGCATCGCCGGCTCCTCAGACCTCGGGATCGCGAAGCGGTCAACGGTCCGCCCGGGCCTCGTCCTCGCCGACGCTTCGGGCAATCTCCACAGCGTCGCCCCAGTCCCCGCGGAGGAGCTGGCAGACAGCCATCAGCCGGCGCGACTCGGGGCCGGGACGGAGCTCATGGCATCGGCGCGCATGCCGCAGGGCCGGGTCGATGTCTCCGACGTCGAGGTCGAGCAGGCACGACCGTCGATGCCGATCGTAGTCCGACAGCGCGTCGACGAGCAGCCGCAGGTCGGTCTTGCAGCGCCGGCAGGAGTCGGACCACGCCTGCCGGGCGCCGCAGGTCGGGCAGCGCAGCGCTTCGGTCGGCTGCGAGGTTCTCGGATCAGGGATCGCCATGGCGGGTCCTGACGTCACAGTTCGTGAAGGAATCGGATTTCAGATTCGGAATTCCGGATTCCAGAATCGTAAATGCCACCCGCACAAGGCTTGATATCCATTCGGAATCCGGAATCCGCGATCTGGAATCGCTCGCTTCACGGTTGCTCAGGCGTCCTCCAGGTAGAAGACGAGGTCCTCGACCTCGCGCATCGCGGCGCGAATCCGCTCCTCGGACTGCATCTGGATGGCGTCGTGGAGGTCGGCCAGCATGCCTTGCAACTCGACGGCATCCTCGGCGTTGGCCGAGGGGAGTACGCCCTCGGCCTTGGCGACGAGGGCCTTGGCCGACGCGATCAACTCGCGCAACGATGGGGCCTTCCCGTCGGCGGGCTCGGCGGCTTCGGCCGGCTCGCCGGCCTCGGAGGGGCCGGTCAGGCCGAGCGGCGCCCCGGCACCCTCGGCGGTCCCCATGACCGCCTCGAGCCGGTCGATCGCGTCGCTGCGCTCCCGCTTGCGGAACCGCTCCATGGCGTTGTCGATCACCACGTGCCTGGCCAGGCCCGTGGCACGCTCGGTGGCGGTCACCTTGAGGATCCCGCTCAGGTCGAGGTCGAGCCGGACGAGGAGCTGGTTGCCGGCGGGGACCGAGGCCAGCCCTTCGATCATGAACTCGCCGACCAGCGTGTTGTAACGCGTGTCGGCGTTCTCCCCCTGGAAGACCCGGATCTCGACCGCCGGCTGGTTGTCCACGACCGTCGAATAGATCTCGGTCCGGTTGGCCGGCAGCGGCGTGTTCCGCTCGATGATCGGTGAGAAGCAGTTCGTGGACAGGAACCCGTAGAGGTCGCCCAGCACCTCGATGCCGAGGGTGTGCGGCGTGATGTCCACCAGGATCGGGCCGACGTCGACCCCGGCGATCAGCCCGCCCTGGACGGCCGCCCCCAGGGCCACCGCCAGGTCGGGCTCGATTTCGCTGTGGACAGGCCGGCCCAGCCGCTCTTCCAGTAGTTGATGCACCAGCGGCGTGCGGGTTGCTCCCCCCACCAGAATCACCTTGTCGATCTGGCTGGCCTGCACCTTCCCGTCGGTGAGGGCCTGGTCGAGGTTGGTCAGCG
>JBKQHM010000277.1:0-5040 GCA_052148775.1 Isosphaeraceae bacterium
GGCGCGAGACCCGGCCTCGCCCCGAAGCAACAATCCAATGCTTCAACCGCAAGTACGATGCCGGATTCCGGTCCACCACCGATCGGCTCCACGAATTGGCATGGTAACTGCTTTAGATGGTAGCCGAACCGAGACAGGGCGTCACGAATTGCGGACGGTCGTCCTCGAAGATCAGCGACTACCGACCTCCCGGCCTGGTCCTCCGAAAATCCGCATGAAATCAGGAGTCCATGGCGATGGTGGAGCATGAGGAACAACGCGTACTCGAATCGATGACGGCTGCCGACGTGATGACGGCCGCGCCGCTGACCTGTTCGAAGTTCAGTACGGTGCTCGAAGCGGTGATGATCTTCCGCGATGCGGATTGCGGCGCCGTGCCGATCCTGGAGGAGGGCAAGCCGGTCGCGATCCTCACCGATCGCGACATCGCGCTGGGGCTGGCCGAATCTCCCGACCTGGTGAACCGCCCGGTCAGCGAGGTCATGACGCCCGGCATCGTGGCCGTTTCGCCCGAGGATACACTGGGGCAGGTCTGTGAAACCCTCAGGAGCCAGGCAGTCCGTCGCCTCCTGGTCATCGATCCCGACGGCCGCCTGCTGGGCATCATCGGCTGGGCCGACATCGCCCCGGTCCTCTCGGACCGCATGATGGGTCGACTGGTCACGGAAGTCGTCGTCCCGACGAATTGATATCGGTCTCGAAAACCTCGATAGCCGTCTCGTAGGGTGCTTTGCCAGCACCGTATCCGGATAGGCACACCGGATCGGTGCTCGCAGAGCAGCCTACAAGTAACAAAGACATCTCGATGGGCGGGCACCCAACCCCGATCGATCAGAGGCCCGTCCGAGACGTTATCAACAACGGCCTCGGACGAACCGGCAAATTCAGCGTCGCACCCGGGCCGAGCGACCGCTGTACATCAGGATCGTCCGGACCCAGTTGAGATTTCGCGTGAATTCCTCGCCCGACAGCGGGAACCCCACGGCCGAACGGCGCAGACGCCCGCCGGCGATCACGATACACGTTCCCGCGATGGCGAGTGCCGCGACGGCGACGCCCAGCAAGGCCAGTCCGCGCTTCATCCCCAGCTCGGAGACCAGCAACTCGGCGATCCCGGCCAGCAGGATCGGCAGGCTGGCGATCCCCAGAACGGCACCTCCCAGGATCACCGGGGCGGTGAGCCTGGCCGTCTGGACGTTCTGCTTCATCTCCAGGAGAGCCAGGCGGCCCTGGAGCTCGGCGAGGCTCAAGAGGTTCTCGCCGAATTCGGCCACATTCGAGACCATGTCGCCGGGGCCGGCGTGATTGCCGTTGCCGGCCGATGCCGGCATCGCGCCCAGGCGATTTCCAGCCGGTCCGTTGGTCTTCACCGTCGCTTGATCAGCCATCCCAGGACGACTCCCGCTGCTAGGGCGGCCCCGAGGGCCAGTGCCGGCCGTTGGTTCACGACGACCTTGATGATTTCCCCGGCCTGCGCCAGGTATTCCTGCGCCTGGACGAGGATTTCAGCGCCGGCGCCACTCTCCGCCGATCGAGTCGATGCGTCATCACGTGCAATGGATATCATGAGAGGAACCTCACGGATTAGGGTTAAGCACTTCGACCTCTCTACGTGTTGCCATGCGGTCGCGCCGTCCGCCGCGGCCGATCGTCAACGGACGTCGCCGGGACGACCCGTTGCGCCGGAGGTGGCCGACGGCCGCGCGCCGCCGTCGCTACCGGTCGTGGTGCGACCCGGCCGGTGCTCGCCCGCCTGTCCGGAACCGGGACCAGGACCGTGGGCCGGCCCGGTCGGGCCTTGCTGTGCGGCCAGCCACTGTTCCATGTATTGAATCGCATAATTCTGCGAGGCACGCACGGCGATGGGAGCCAGCATGCTGAATGCCGTGCTGACTAGGCCGAAACGGCTCCGACGCGTCGGGCCCGTCGGCGAGGCCGCCGCGGATGATCCCACACTCATGCCGGCCACCGCGGGGTTCACGGTCACGATCGTCGGCGTCTGCGGGCGCCGCCTCGGGACGAGCATGTAGCCGACCGCCGCCGCCGCACTCATCGCCAACCAGGGATGGTTTTTCACCTGGCTGCGCCAGTCCGTCAACGACTGCGCGCCCTTGACGGCGTCCTTGACGTCTTCATGCATCTCGCGGCGGATCTCAGCCATCCGGCGCTGGATGTCATTCATATCCGCCGTCGGGGTCGACTTCGCCGTTGCCATCGCCATCATCCTCTACGTAATGCCCTCTGCCGCGCGCCGAGACACCTCGTCGTTCCACATCCCCGCTTGCCTTGCGCCGCAACTCGATCTCCGCCAGTAGCAGGGCATTATTCGTGCCAATTCTACCCCATCTCACTTCGGCACGCCACCGCCGACGGATCGGGAAATCGCCCACTCATGCCCGTCATGTCAAACAAATATTTGTTGAACCTTTTGAGAACTCGACGGCCGGTCGATGGGCAGCCGGGACGCCAACCCTCCGCCGATGTCCTCAACCGACGTGATCGCGACGGCCGATCGGGGAAACCAGGCAGGAAATCCGCCAAGACACCGCCCTGATCCGGACTCGAGTCGCCTCGAGGCCCAGAAATCCGGCGGCCATTGGCACGCCCCTTGCCTTTGGTGTTGGGTGTCATCGGCGGCCAGCCGCCCGACCTTATGAAGGTCACTGGCCGCCGCGTTTTTCGGTAGCTAAGGTCATAGCCATGCGCAAAGTGATCGGTACAATGCTGATGGGCGTTCTGCTCACGGGTCTAGGCATCGGGATCCCCGGCTGCTCGGAAGAGAGTGGCGTGAAAAAGGAGGTCACCATCAAGGCTCCCGATGGCAGCAAGACGGTGGAGACCCAGGAGACGAAGGTCAAGCAGTCGGGCGACAATCCTCCGGCGCCCCCGAAGACCCCGTGACGCATCGCGGCGTCTCGTGACGTCACACGAATCAACGTTGGATGGATCGGATTCGTTTCCCCAAGATTAAGAGAAAGGTTGACACCATGGTGAATGCACAAGTCCTCCAAGGCCAGTGGAACCAGGTCCGCGGTGAGCTGAAGAAGAAGTGGGGCCAGTTGACCGAGGACGACCTGCGGTTCACGAACGGCAACATCGACCAACTGATCGGCCGGATCCAGAGCAAGACCGGCGAGGCCCGCGACGCGATCGAGAAGTTCCTCGGCGAGGCCACCTCGCAGGGTGCCTCGATGGTGGCCCAGGCGTCCGAGCATGCCGGCGAGTATGCCCGCTATGCCACCGACCAGGTGCGCGGGGGCTACAACCGGATCTCCGACCAGTTCGGACGCAGCTACGAGCAGTCGCAGGACATGATCCGCGAGAACCCCACTCGCTCGATCGCGACGGCTTTCGGCGTGGGCGTCTTGCTCGGCGTCGTGGTCGGCATGGCACTGCGTTCCCGTTGACGGAAGTGAAACCCATCCGGCCGGGTCGGCCAGATCGACCGTCCCGGCCATCAACGGCTTCTGGTATAGCCCGCCTGCGGACCCTCCGCGGCGGGCTTGCGCCGTTTTCCGCGGGCGGAAGTGGCGCAACGCTCCGACTCCTCGACCATCGGCGTGGCCGATGGATGCGACAACGTGTTGAGCACCTTTAAGGAGAATGGACGATGTGGAAACGACGTGAGCTCCTCGGCGTCCTGGGCACCGGCGCCGCCGGCCTGGCCTTCCTGACGAATCGCTCCGAGGCGGCCGGTCAAGCCCCCGCGAGCAAGGACGCGCATGCCGGTCATGACCCCCGGCATGCGGAGATCATGAAGGAGTGCGACGAAGCCTGTGGACACTGCGAAGCCGCCTGCAACCTGGCCTTCCACCACTGCATCACCCAGGCCGCCGCCGGTAAGGTCGAGCATGCGAAGATGGCCCAGCTCGTCGTCGATTGCGCGGCCTTCTGCACGCTCTCCGCGGCCATGATCGCACGGCATAGTTCCTTGATGATGGAGTCCTGCCGCGCCTGCGCCGAAGCCTGTCGACGCTGCGCCGAGGAGTGCGGTTCGGTCGCCAACGACGACACGATGAAAGCCTGCGCGATCGCGTGCCGCAAGTGCGAAGAGAGCTGCCGAAACATGATCCGCGTCATGGGTGGCGAGCATCACCACGAGAAATGACCCTTTCACCCGGGACCGCGCCGGTCGCAGCCCTCGCGCTGCGCCGGCCGCGGCGCTCCCGCCCTCCCATGTCTCACGCCTGAAACGCCGTCCACTTCTCCCGTCATCCACTTGAATACGTCGAGTTCGCAGGCCATCCTGGAGGGATCTAAGCGCGTCTGAGGTCTACGTCGTCCTCCTCACCACGATGACCTTTGCAGGCGAACTCCCAAGATGAATCCATCCCGAGGCGATTCTCCGCGTCATTCCCGCCGTGATTTCTTGCGCACGACCATAGCGGCCTCGGCGGCCGGGGTCGCATTCCCCACAATCGTGCCCGGATCGGCGCTCGGACTCTCCGGGGCGGTCGCGCCCAGCAATCAGATCACGGTCGGCATCATCGGGACGGGCAACCAGGGCTTCAACGACATCAACTCGTTCCTCCGCGACGAACGGGTGCGGATCGTCGCCGTCTGCGACGTCAACCGGGAAGGACCCGGATACTGGGACGGCAAGCTCGGCGGACGGGAGCCGGCCCGGCGACTGGTCGAGAAACACTACGCCGATCAGCGGCGGGCCGGGACCTACCGCGGCTGCGAGGCTTACGTCGACTACCGGGAGATCCTCGGCCGGGACGACATCGACGCCGTCGAGGTCTGCACGCCGGACCACTGGCACGCGATCCCAGTCATCGCGGCTTGCAAGGCCCGGAAAGACATCTACGGCCAGAAACCGCTGTCGCTGACGATCGCCGAGGGCCGGGCGATGAGTTACGCGGTGAGCAAATCCGGC
Source organism: Isosphaeraceae bacterium (assembly GCA_052148775.1). Classification (GTDB taxonomy): domain Bacteria; phylum Planctomycetota; class Planctomycetia; order Isosphaerales; family Isosphaeraceae; genus CAVZRC01. Next base: position 4,880 of record JBKQHM010000277.1, read on the forward strand.
GTGGTCTTCCAGACGGGGAGCCAGCAGCGCTCCGACCATCGGTTCCGACGCGCCTGCGAGCTGGTCCGCAACGGACGGATCGGCGACCTGCGCCGGGTGCGCGTCGGCATGCCCGCGGGCCGGACCGACTACGCTAAGACGGGCGACCACAAGAAGCCCGA
>JBKQHM010000278.1:0-5090 GCA_052148775.1 Isosphaeraceae bacterium
CCAACGGGCTTCCTGGTCCCAGCCATCGCCGGGAAAGCATCGATCCAGGTGCCCGAATAGTAACGCTAAACCGGAGCTGCCTTGTTGTAGCGAGTGATGTCGCCACTGCCTCACATCAGGGAGGGCGCTCTGCTCCACCGAGGCCAAACACGCTCGCTTCACAAGTTCTCGACTTTTCAAGCGACCCGCGACTTCTAGAGCGACGGAAACCGCCACATCCGCTTCGCTAACGATAGGAATCCATCCCTTCGTTGGATGGTTCATCAGACCTCCCGAGTTTCAGGGACATCCTCAACTTGAGGCTAGTCTGAGGCGATGGAGAGGTTAGGCGAGGCGTTGATTGAAATGAAATCGCTGTGCTCAGGAAGCTCGGCGGTTTCGTGTGAGACCTCCGGTAGAGCCTGGACGCAATTCCAGATCCTGGATCCGCCGAGCTCGTAGTAAAAGTGGTCTGATTCCTAGCACCAGGGGCAGCAGTCGTGACAGGTGCTTAGGGCTGAACTGCAACGAAGGACAGCCTGCTGAACCGATCCGTTCCGACTGGTGATACGGATGTCAATGTCGAACTCGGCGTCGTTCTGGGTGGATTGCTGTTCTGATGGGATGTAGGGGATGTAGGGATCTTGGAACTTGACAACCTGATTGGGAATGTCGACGGTCGCAAGTATCGATGGTTCCACTAAACAAAACGACACATTCTTAGAAGCGAACCGAAAAAGGATCCGTTCGCTACCTGAACAATCCGGCTGAAGACGTTTCACTTCTTTCAGCTCGTATGTTTCCAACTTCTTCGAGATCGCCTCCATTAGATCTTTGTCGTGGACAGCGGTCAACTTGGCGACCAGGAACGGGCTTAGAGAATTAGGTGCCACCTTTTCAAGGAGGTTGACCTGATCCATGAATGCAGCAATCGCATGGAAGCTATAGTTCTCCGATGGAAGCGGGACCGGGATCTTAATGTCATAATCCGTCTCTGAATCAGGGATCGGCCTGAACCTCGCCGTTCCAGTAAAGTGAATGGCCGCCTCTGCGTAGACCAAGCAAACCTTCTGGTTCTTGACGACGAAGACATCGTTCTTGAAATCTCCGATTTCCACGCAGGCCTGGGCCGGTGAGAGGGTGTAGGTTGCATCTATAAAGGTAGCGTCTTTGCCTTGGCAGGAGACGTGCCCCTTGAGCCGGAAATGGAGCGTACCACCGCTTACCCCTACATCCTCCACGCTCGCGGAAACGTCAACGCTCACCCGCGCCCCGAGTTCGCCCGCCTCGTTTGCCTGTCGAATCGCTTCGTGTTTGCTCATCTCTCTCTCCATCTGATGGCGTGAGTAGCATGAAAACTGAAACCTGAAACGGAGGGAGCGGAAACTCCCTAAAGCTGCTAGACCTCGCCCCGGCGTGTCCGTTGGGTACTTGAAAGATCGAGGACCCGTCGGCAGATCGCGCCCACAAAACAGTGGGAGTTGTAACTGCCTGAAGCAGACCGGCTGAATCCCGGACGCCGATGGAACAAAAAAAGCCAGCCCAAACGGCGGTTGCCGTTACAGGGTGGCCATCGAGACCGAGTAGAATTGCCTGCCTTGAGCAATTTCTTTAAGAATAGGGCAACTGTCTCTGACCAGTCAATAGGCTTGTCAGCCTGACTCATCCCCACCGCCATTTTTGAACGGGAAACCGGGACATGGAACGGGAAACGGAACGGGAAACGGGGAATAGCGTCACCTGGCGCGGAACTACGTGTCATTTGGCCCGAGGCCTGCTTGGATTGTACGCTATCCTTTCTCGCCGGGGTTAGACATCGGCGGAACCCCAAATTCATCCATCAAATTCATGCACTCTTGAACAAGCGAGAGCGAGTGGCCCGTCGCCAGGGCGATGTCCTCCTTTGACATGCCTTTGTCACGGCAAAGCTGGACTTGCTTGAAGCATTCAACATAGTATTCTACTTCATCTCGACTATGGAACGTCTCCGATGCAACCTGGCTGGTCGGCTTCTTCTCCACCACGTGCTTGAAACAGATGATAGCCGTGTGCGTCCACGGCTCCCATGAATCGCGCCAAATTCCCTGCATCCTCCCTGTATATATATCATTTCTGAAAGTTTCCTAACTGCTTAATCGGTTTGCAGATGTGGAATCATGAACGCTACTCGCAGGGAATGTGATTCAAAGAGTTTCTTGCTGCAAACCATTGCTGGATAGAGAGTTGAAGCCATTGTCTACATTGCGTTTGGATTGCTTTAGCCTGTTTTGCCTAATCTTCCTGCACGAGTTGCATGAACGATAGCCTTTTGAGAATACGTCTCATCAACATAGCATAATAGATTTTCGGCGGGCGTAACCAACTTCGGTCGACGACACCGATGCAGGACAAGCGAAGCCTGCGGAAGGAGATTCCGCGCGACCATCAACGGGTGGGGCCGAAGCCGCCCTTTTGGAAATAATCGCGAGAAAGCGGGACTCGCACGCGCGTCCCGGATTCCGCAAACTCTCGGTTTTACAATACCTTGCGTCATCGAGGCTCACCCTTGGTCGGGTCCTGAGCAGTACGGCAGTGGCTCGAGCAGACGCCCTATGACGCCGCCTGACACAGGCTTCTTTGATGCCGAGGTCGATTCCGCAATGCCAACCGGGAGAGAAGTCGAACTTCTCAGCGGTGATCTTTTGAGGACCAAGACAGAGCACGTCCTTGCGGAGGCAACTGATTTGGTAGAGCGCTTTTGCAAGTCGCAGGCGCTCTCCATTAGGTCATTCAAGCCGTAAATCCTTATTCTCATTACACTTAAATGGGCGATGAGGGACTCGAACCCCCGACATCCTGCGTGTAAAGCAGGCGCTCTAACCACTGAGCTAATCGCCCATCCGGTCGAAACGACCGTGTTCATCCACGTTAGCGACCTCGCTCCGCAAATTCCATCGGAAAACCGTCTGGGTCATTGCGGCGGAGGAGCTTCGCCCAGCGAGCGACGGGGCTGAGGCTGCGCCTTGGAAGGGGCCTGGCTCGTCGAGGAGGACGAAGACGAGGGCGTCGCGGCCGGGGCGGGCTTATCGTCGCCCGGCAGGATGCGTTTGGCCGAGACGACTTTCCAGTCGGTGTCAATGCCTTCGAGGCGGAACCGCACCAGCTTCAGCCGCAGGCGCGTCGGCGGGTCGCCCAGCGAGGCCAGGCGCTCGTTCACGTTGGCGATCACCTCGGCCTGCTCGTAGAGGAACGGGCCATCCGGCTTGAGCGTCCAGAAGGGCCGCTTGAGCAGGTCGCTCCACTGCTGGGGCGCCTCGGCCACGTCGAGGGCCAGCGCCTTCGCGTCCGGGGGCAGGGGCGGCTTGGCCGATTCGACCAGCATCTTGTAGGTGGGCAGGATTCGTTTCGGCTCCAGCACCTTGGAGATATTCTCGAACACCTTGCCGAGCTGCTCGGCCGACTCGAAGATCTCGTCCGGATCGCCGCTCTGCATCTTCTCGTACATGCCCGATTTCTTCGCCTCGTCCTTCGCCTCGTGGAGCTTGTCGAGCGTCTCGCCGGCGAGCCCCAGCGCGTTCTTGGGCGTGAAACGGCCGGCGGCCTTGTCATAAGTGAAATCCGCATCGACCTTGGTGTGGAGCGTCGCAAGGGGCGCGAAGGAGCCTTTCAAGGTCTGATCGCGGGCTCTCTGACGCCCAAGGCTCCGTACCGAGCCGATCCCCGGCGGCTCCTCGATCGTGCTCAACTTGCCGGCGGCCTCGTTGTCCTGGCGAGCGAGTGCCTCCAGGTAGGCACCGGCGACGCGCTCGACCGCGTCCCGTTCCCGTGGCGGTTTCGGCTTGAGAGCCGGCCGGTAGACCATATAGCCCACGGCCCCGATTGCGAGGATCGTCACCAGGCCCAGCCCGATCCATTGCCATTTCCGCGACTTTCGCTCGATGGCGTCCTTCGACGGCACGAATGCCGATTCGCCCGAATCTGGGGCGGAGGCGCCTCGGGCCTTGCGGGAGGCGGGTACTGGGGCAGGATTCGGATCGGGTGCGCGGCGGCGGCTGTTTTCCATGGATGGTCGACCCCTTCCTTCTCAAGGCTTGGCCGGACGATGTCGCACCGGCTCGGTCCGTTCCTGGCCCGATCTCTCCAGCGCCGTCGCGATCCGCGCCAGGGTCGGGACGACCTGACGCTCGATCAATTCCGTCGTCCGCCACGCGGCATCGGCCGTGTCGGCCATCGCCTCGAAGCAATCCGCCGCGACCTTGATCAGCCGGCCGGCCACCCACCCCGCGAACCCGCAGCCGCCCAGGGAGAGCAAGGCGACCACGCCCATCACGTTCCGCTCGCCCCAGGTGAACTGAGCATCAGACAAGAGCGATCGCGACTGCTCCAGAAAGATCGACAGGCCCAGGCCCAGGAACCCGAACTGGACCAGCTTCGCCACCAGGGCCAGGCTACGCCCGCCCTTCCTCAGACCCTGGTAGTGCGTGAGCTGGGCAGGATCACGGTTCATGGATCGCATTCACCCCATCCGCCTGGCAACCTGACAAATCGCGCCGGCTCCCGCAATTATACGGGTTTCTTCGGAGGGTGCATCGGGTCAGATTCCCGTAGCTCGAGCACGTAGAACCCTCGTCGCAGGCCATCGGTATTATCGCGGAGGAAATGGACCGCGCGGTAACCGGCGTCGAAGGCGGTCCGGAATGCCAGCCGGATCGTCGCTCGCCAATGCTCGGCCAGCTCCGGACGCTCTCGCCTCAGCCGCGCGATATCCGCGGGGATCTCGAGGAGCAACCGGGGGGCCCCGATCGCGGGCTCGATGCCCATCGGCGTCGGTGTCGCATCACGTGCGGCGTCTCCCATCGGCGTCGCGGCCGTCCGGATCAGGCGGGGCACGCTCGATAGGGCGTCGGCGGGGATCGCGATCGGGGCGGTCGGATTCGCCGTCGTGTCCCACTCGGCGAGCAGGCGATCGGTCGGGACACCCGCGTTGAGCGCGTCGGTGCGCAGGCCGTACATATTATCGATGTAGCGACCGGCCGACGCGCCCAGCCGGGCCAGGTTGAAATGGGCGTTGCCCGCCTGGAGCGGGTCGAACGCCCAGGCGATGATGTCGATGGCCTCGGCGCGGGCGAAAT
>JBKQHM010000279.1:0-13494 GCA_052148775.1 Isosphaeraceae bacterium
GCCGCCTGGCCGAGGCGACGCTCGGCCAGGCCGTCGGCCGCGATCGGCACGACCTTGCGGCGGCCGTACACGAGGAGCTCGACCGCCTGCCGGAACGCTACCGTGTGCCGATCGTGCTCTGCGACCTGGAAGGCCGTACCTGCGAGGAAGCCGCCCGCCACCTGGGCTGCCCGATCGGGACCATCGGCAGTCGCCTCGCCAGGGGCCGGGAGCGGTTGCGGGACCGATTGGCCCGCCGCGGCCTGGTCCCGGCAGTCGGGACGCTGGTCGCGATGCTGTCGACGGATTCGGAGGGGGCGGGAATGCCGGCGACCCTGACGAAATCAACCATCCGGCTCGGGCTGGGCAAGGCGGCGGGCGATATCGGGGCCGGCGCGTTTTCGGCCGCCTCCGCCAAGTTGGCCGAAAACATCTCCAGGAGTCTGCTCATGGCCAAGTTCCTGTCGGTCGGGGCCGCGTCCGTGGCGGCCGTCGGTGTCGGTTTGACGGCGGCCTGGACCCTTCGACCCGGCGTCGGGGCGCAGGTCCCGCCTGCCCCGGGCCAGGTCGCGCCCAAGGCCAACCCTGTGCCCGAGGGTGGTGTCCTCGGTGGAGACCTGGACGAATTCCCGTTCATGAATGACAAGGAACGGATGAAGGACTATCTCTCCGCGGAGATCGGCAACATGCGCCCGCTCATCAAGACGACGAGGGGAGTCGCATTCCAGAGCCGGGAAGCGATCCGCTACAAGGACGGCACGGCGAAACTCTGGAGCGCGCAACAGAAAGACCCCGTCGCTCCGACCTTGCGCCACAAGGGACCGATCCGGGAACTCACGTTCTTCGACGAATCGAATCTCCTGGTCACGCTCTCGGACGAGTCGGTCAAGGTCTGGGACGCCCTCACGGGCGAGCCTCGGAAGGAGCTGGAGCGTCAGACGATCAGCCCGATGTGGCTCTCGTTCGCCCCCAACGCCCGACGATTCGTGACGATCGATTCCGAACACAAGGCCGTGACCGTCTGGGATGCGGTCAGCCTGACCGCCGTCGCCACGCTTCGCGCGCCGGGTGGCGATCATGTGGTCGAGTCGGCTGGCCTGTCCGGGGATGGCATGACGGTGGTGATGTTCCGGTTCAGGCCGGCTCCGTCCGCCGAACTCTGGGAGGTCGCTTCCGGCCGGATCTTCGCCACCCTTCAGCTTCCGTCATCGGCCGTCGCGGAGGTCTTCGCCGAGGGGGGGAAGTCGTTGAACCACGCCGGACTCCAGCAATTCAAAGGTCAGCGCGACACGCGTTTCTGGGAGGTCGTCCGCTCCCTGGCGCCGACGGCCGGCGGACGAAAGACGGAAGGGGCCGTGGAGCGGCCTTGATCGGCGTTCGCAACGTCCACCCCCACTCCGCCCCGGTGCGGGACGTGCGACGTACCCAGGGTGTTGTCGCCGCGATCCCGGCGCGTCAGAATGAGGCGCGTGGGGGCCATCATTCCCCGAGGTCCCCGGGATCGTGCCGATTCCGGGTCGGGACGCGCTCCCGGCCGCGGGATTCCTCTCGAGACGAGAACAGGAGCAGCCATGAGCATGCGAACGGATCGACGGCGTTTCTTGCAGACGTCCGCGGCGGGCGGTGCATTGGTGGGCCTGGGCGACCTGGGCTTCCTGTCGAGGCTCCGGCCGGTCTCGGCCGACGAGGCGAAGCTGGACCCTAAAGTCGTGCGGCTCCAGCCCGAGATCGAGCCCATCGTCCGTCTGCTGGAGGAGACTCCGCGCGAACGGCTGCTGGAGGAGGTCGCCGGGCGGATCCACAAGGGCCTGAGCTACCAGGAAGTGCTGGCGGCGTTGCTGCTGGCCGGCGTGCGGAACATCCAGCCGAGGCCGAACGTCGGGTTCAAGTTCCATGCGGTCCTGGTAGTCAACTCGGCGCACCTGGCGAGCCTGGAGTCGCCGGACTCCGACCGTTGGCTGCCGATCTTCTGGGCGCTCGACTACTTCAAGAGCTCGCAGGCGGCGGACGTCCGCGAGGGGAACTGGACGATGGCCCCAGTGGATGAGACGGCCGTCCCGCCGCCGGGCCGGGCGCGCGAGGCGTTCATCGCGGCGATGGACCGATGGGACGAGTCGGCCGCCGACGCGGCGGTCGCCGGCCTGGCCCGGACGGCCGGGACCAACGAAGTCTACGAGCTCTTCGTCCGCTATGGGTGCCGCGACTTCCGCGACATCGGCCACAAGGCGATCTACGTGGCCAACAGTTGGCGGACGCTCCAGTGCATCGGCTGGCAGCACGCCGAGCCGGTCCTCCGATCGCTGGCCTACGCCCTGCTCAAGCACGAGAAGGGGAACCCGGCCGACCGCGACGAGCCGGCCGACCGCCCCGGGCGGCAGAACCAGGCCCGCGCGGCGCGGATCCGCGAGGGATGGTCCGCCGGCAAGCCCGACGCCGTCGCTTCGACCGACCTGCTCTCAACCCTGCGCAAGGGCTCGGAAAACGACGCCAGCCAGCAGGTCGTCGAGCTGCTGAACCGCGGGATTTCGCCCCAATCGATCTGGGATGCCCTCTTCGACGGTGCCGGGGAACTGCTCCTGCGCAAGGCGAACATCGTCTCGCTGCACGCGGTGACCACGACCAATGCCTTGCACTACGCCTACCAGGCCAGCGGCGACGACCTGACCCGCCGGATGCTCATGCTCCAGAACGCCGCGTTCCTCACCCTGTTCCGCGATGCGCTGGGCAAGACGAATGAGACGCGGATCGATCAGTTCGAGCCGGCCGGCACGTCGGAGACGAAGGAGGGCAGGGGGGCCGTCGAGGAGATCTTCGCCGAGGCCGGCCACGACAAGATGGCCGCCGCGCGGAAGGCGCTGGCCTACCTCCAGGCCGGCCACGACCCCGAATCGCTGATCCACGCGGCGCGCCGGCTGGTGTTCCTCAAGGGGAACGACGCCCACGACTACAAGTTCAGCTCGGCCGTACTGGAGGACTACTATAACGCCTCGCCCTCCTATCGCGAGCGATACCTGGCCGCGAGCCTGCTCCTGCTGCCGAATGCGTCGGAGAAGGACAACGACCTCGTCAAGCGGACCCGGGCGGCGTTGGCGTAGGGCTATTCCATGAGTCCTTCAGTCCCGCCGTGGGCGGGGTCGGGCGACCCGCGCCCGGCGCCGGGTGCCTGGGGTCGCTGCCCGGAGGGCGGCGTCCCCAGGGATGACAGCCCGGCGTCCGTCGCCGGCCGGGACCCGATTCCCGTCGACCCTTATCCTGCCGAACGGAAAGCCAACCGGAGATTCGCCGGACGGAGCCGGCTCCTACAGGTCGATTCGGGAAGACTCTCGAGCCGATATCCGCGACACACGACGACCGAGTCGGGGATTGTGCCATGCCCTCGCAGACCGTGACGAGTGCCCAGGCCCTGGCCCACGGGGCCCTGGTTTCCGGCGTGAAGGTCGTCACCAGCTACCCGGGGTCCCCCAGCTCCGAGACGATCGAGGCCCTGATCGAGCTGGCCGAACGTCACGACCTCGACGTCGAATGGTCGAGCAACGAGAAGGTGGCCATGGAGATCGGCATCGGCGCGTCGATCGCCGGTCGACGCGCCCTGGTCGGCACCAAGAGCGTCGGCATGAACGTCATGATCGACCCGCTCATGGCGCTGAACCTGACGCCGGTCAACGGCGGGCTGGTCATCCTCCTGGGCGACGACCCCGGCGGCTACGGCTCGCAGAACGACCAGGACACCCGATCGCTGGCCCCGATGCTGGAGATGCCCTGGATGGAGCCGGCCACGCCCGCCGAGGGCTTCGCCATGATGCAGTCGGCGTTTGCCCTCTCCGAGCAATTCCAGACGGCCGCGATCGTGCGCATCACCCGGAGCTTCATCCAGCAGGCCGAGCCGGTCGATCTCCCCGAGGGGCCTTATCCGAAGCCCGACCTGGGGCTGGTCCGCGAGCCCTGGCGGTTCGTCCCCGTGCCCCGCAACGTCGTGGAGAAGCACCGTGCCCTGCACGAACGGCTCGCGACCCTGGAGCAATGGGCCGTCGACGCCCCCTTCAACCGGATCGATGGGCAGGGAGACCTCGGCATCATCGCGGCCGGATTCGCATACCGGAAATTGCTGGACGTACTCGGGGACGGGCTGCGGGAGGACCTTCGTCTCCTCAAGCTGGGGGTCTTGTTCCCCTTGCCGCGCGACCTCGTGGCGCGATTCCTGTCGGGCTGTCGCGAGGTCCTCGTCCTCGAGGAGAACGAGCCGTATCTGGAGACGCAGATCAAGGCGGTCGCCCACGATGCCGGGTGCGATGTCCGGATCCTCGGCAAGCAGACCGGTCACACGCGCCGCGAGGGCGAGCTTTTCCGCTGGCAGATTCAACGGGCCCTCGAGCGGTTCTTGCCCGGGTTCGTCCCGGCGCGCAGTTACCTCGAGCAGGGCGAAGCGTCGGAGCGCCCGCCGCGCGAGAACTTCTGCGCCGGCTGCCAGTTCGGGGCGATCGTCGACGCGCTGAAGGCCGCGGCTGCTCGGCTCGGGCAGGACCCGGTGCTCGTCGGCGACCCAGGCTGCCTGGCGGCGGTGGGCGATCGGCTCGACGCCAAGTACGCCCTCGGCTCGGCGGTCGGCGTCGCCGACGGCCTGAGCCGGTCGGGGATCCGCGAGCGCGCGGTCGCCCTCTTCGGCGACTCCTCCTTCTTCCACACTACGCTGCCGGCCATCGTGAATGCGGTCTACCGCGGCAGCGACATCCTGATGGTGGTCCTCGACAACGGGGCCACGGTCACCTCGGGGTTCCAGTCCAATCCCGGCCTGCCGCGCGATGCCCTGGGCCGGCCGGCCCGGGCGCTCGACATCGAGCGGATCGCGCGGGCCATCGGCGTGGAATTCGTGCGTGACGTCGGGCCGGACGACCTCGACTCGCAGCTCCCCGAGGTCTTCCACGACGGGTTGACTTACCGCGGACTCGGCCTGATCGTGGTCCGCACCCCGTGCGATCGGTCCGTGTAAAGCGTCCCCGATGGGGGGCGGATGTTCGTGCGGCGGAGTTTCCTACTACATGGTCTCTGGTAGGAACCGGGTACGTCCGGCGATCGCGATCCAAAGACATACCCTCCGATGCGGCCTTCCTCCGAAATGGCTCGACACGCCGCCGATCGGCGGATGGTTGAGCCGCCTTCCAGAAAACGGAACCGGTTGGATGGCCTGTGTTCGCCGAGCGACCGCTCACTCTTGGCGGAGCAGGTCGTCCCAGACGTGGATGTCTGCATCGAGGATTCGGTCAGCAAGGGATTCAAACCGGTCGAGATCATTGATCGCCTCGATGGCGGCGAGAGTGGTGGTATCGGGCTCGCCGAACCGCTTCGTCCCCTGACGAAGCAGGACCCGCCGCGCCTCGTCGATGCGGCCCTCGATGCGGCCTTCCATGATGCCCTCCTGCCGGCCTTCCCGCAGGATGGCCTGATAGGTCGTCGATTCTCGCATGGATGAGCCACCTTCCCAAGAATTGCGGAACTGGTGGGACAGTCTGCATTCACGGAGCGACCGATCCTGCTTTGCGGAGCAGATCATCCCAGCCGTGGATGTCCAGGTCGACGGTTCGCTCGAGGAGGGCTCCCAGGCGACCTATGTCCTGGATGGCCCCAATCGCCGTAACGATGGCGGGTTCAGGCGTACCGAACCGCTTCGTCCCCAGGCGAAGCAAGGCTTGCTTTTCTCCCTCGATAATGCCCTCCTGCCGGCCTTCCCGCAGGATGGCCTGATAGGTCGTCGATTCTCGCATGGCTTTCAGCTTTCTTTCCAGAAGTTGGTTCGCGAGCTCATCCGGATAGCGCATTCCCATCAACAAGAGGGTCGCGGTCCAGAGCTTGTCGGCCCGGGGCTTGGGCTCCTCGTCGATCCGTTCCTCCATCCGCCGGATGAGCCCGGGGAGATCCGCTTCCGACACCTGAGTCAGCGGAGCCAGGGGCACCAGGCTGATGCCGGCCTTGAGGAACGTCTCGGGGTCTTCTTCCCAGAGCCGCACCACCCGGAAATTATACCGATTCGTCATCCAGCCGTCTGGCATCTGACGGTCGTAACTGCCGGTCAAGCCGGGCGAGTTGGCCTCCTTGCAGAGTAATACCAGCACAGTGAGCACCGGCAGGTTGTGCCGGTAGTCGAGGGCGACCTGGCGGTACCAGAGCCGTCGAAGCAGCGTCAAGTCGTGGTAGGAGTGAGGTTCGAGGACGAGGAGGTAGGGGTTGGGGCTCTCGACTTTGAGGACTTTGTCGGCATCGGCGGTCATGGTGGTGATGTTGGAGTCGATGATCGTGACCGACCCGATCGGGCCGGTCGTGAAACGTTCCAGCCACTCGGCCGCGCCTTCCCAGATCAACTCCTTGGCGGAGACGTCGGACTCGTTGGGCTTCATTCCTGGCCTCCATGTTCGACGTCTGTCAACGGGATGCGCGGGAGCGACGCCGCCCACACCGAGGTCGTCGACTGATACAGGATCGGCCCGGAATGGCCCGGCGGTCGACTATTTCTCGAGCGCCTCGACCTCAACCTGGATGCCATGCTCTGCCAGGTGCCGGCCTGCATCGCGCCACCAGAGGGACGCCCGGTCCTGGTCCCAGTCGCCGGCGCAGGCGCACGCGCCCAGCGCGCGTTCGACGCTCCCGGCATCCGCAAAACGATCGGCCGCGTCCTTGGCCAGGCAGCGCATCACGACGCGCTCCAGGTCCTCGGGGATGCTGGTGCGGATCGCGGATGGGGGCACCACTGGCTCGCGGGCGTGCGCGATCATCACCCCCACGCTCCCGCCCCGATCGAACGGCGGACGGCCGGTCAGCAGGTAGTAGGCGACGGCGCCTAGCGAGTAGATGTCGCTCCGCTCGTCGATCTCCCGGTCGCCCGTCGCTTGCTCCGGTGACATGAACAGCGGCGTCCCGAGGACCCGGCCTTCCCCGTCGTGCTGGGGCCCCCGGTCCTTGGCCGACGGGAGGACCAGGCCGAAGTCGAGCAGCTTGGCCACGTCGTCCATCTGGCCGCGACGCGCCGCGAAGATGTTCGACGGCTTGACGTCGCGATGGATCAACCCCGCCGCGTGCGCCTCCCGCAGCGCCATGCAGACCTGCCGTAGCAGGTAGACGACCCGCTCCGGGTGCAACGGGCCGTGGCGTTCGACCAGCTCCTCCAGGCTCAGGCCCGGCAGGTATTCCATGACGTAATAGTAGGTCCCGTCCTCGGTGCGGCCGTAGTCGTAGATCTCGACGGTGTTCGGGTGCGACAACGTCGCGGTGAGCCGGACCTCCCGCTCGAAGCGTTCGAAGACCTCCGGATCGGTGGCGTGGCCACGCCGGATGAGCTTCAGGGCGCAGGGGCGCTTGAGCAGTTGGTGCTCGGCCAGGTAGACCTCGCCCATCCCGCCGGAACCGATCCGGCGACGGAGCCGATACTGGCCGAGCTGGCGAGCCTCGACGACCTGCCGCCGCAGGTTGGTGATCATGTGGGCGCCGTACGTGGAGCCGACGGCCAGGATCAGCAGGAGCATCGCGTCGAAGCTGAACAGCTCCACCGGGGTGGCGCCCCGGTTCATCCACCCGCGCAAGAGCCATCCCATCGCCTCGGGGTGTCGCAGGTAGAGGAGCATCAAGGTCGCGAACGGCAGGATCGAAAGCATGCCCGACACGATCGCGACGCGACGCCAGTTCTTCGGAACGTAGATCCCATAGGTGAGTATCAGGATCGCGGTGATGATCACGATATTCTTCATGTTCAACCACGCCGACATCGGGTCGCCGGCGAGCGAGTACCGGAGCATGCCCCGGTACTGGGAGAACGCGTATTTGCCGGCGAGCATCGCGATCATGCCCAGCTCCAGGCCCCCGAGCTGGGCCATCGAGAGCGACCGTCGGCTCCAGAGCAGGGCGGCGATGGCGCCGAGGACCAGGATGACGAGGACGTTGAGGGCCGGGATCATCAGATCGGCATAATTATGGATGATCCCGCGGTAGACGAACGTCATCGCGACGATGAGGATGTAGATCATCGGCAGCTCGCGCAGCCGCGAGCGGACGACGGATTGGGCCTCTCGCATCGGGTGCGGGCCGCCGCCCGCATGGATGGCCGCCTTGGGCGTGAAACCGTCGTCGGAGGCGTCGCCCGCCCCGCCCCCGATCGGCTCGGGAGGGCGTCGAGCGCGGCGGCCATCAGGCGGTGGCCAGCTCGCCGTCTCATCCGAGTGCCGGCCTCTTACCTCGATCGGCGCCAGGAACCCGTCCCGGGTCGCCCCCTCGTCCTCGGCCAGGAGTTGACCGACTTGGGCCCGGAGGTCCTCGTCGTCACCGCAGGCGCGCCGGAGCCAGTCCGCGCGCTCGGCCGGGTCGAGCCGGACCGCGGTATCGAACAGGCTGTCAATCCGAAGCCAACGGTCGGGCGTCATCAGCCCCAGCCTCCCGGAGTTGACTGCGGAGCCAGGCGCGCGCCAGCCGCCAGTCCCGCTCGACCGTGACGATCGAGACCCCCAGCGCCGAGGCGATCTCGGGCACCGTCATCCCGCCGAAGTACCTCAGGGTCATGACCTGGCTCTGCCGATCGTTCAGCAGGGCCAGCCGGTCGAGGGCCTCGTGGACCGCGACGATGTCCAGGTCCCTCGCCTCGAAGTAGTCCACGACCAGGTCGAGCGACACGCGTCGCCATCCCGCGCCGCGACGGCTGGCGCCCCGCCGTCGGGCATGGTCGATGAGGACCTCTCGCATCGCCCGGGAGGCCGCGGCGAGCAGGAAACTGTGATCCGCCGCCTCGAAATCCGGGCTGCGCAGCAGCCGGATCACCGCCTCGTGGACCACCGCCGTCGGCGAGAGGGTATGGTCCGATCGCTCCCGCCTCATCAGCCGCGCAGCCACCTGGCGCAGCTCGTCATACACCCGGGCGAGGACTTCTTCCTCGGTCCGGTCGCTTTCGCCCCGGGGCAACCCCGGGATCGGCATCCAGTCCCTCTGCGGCTCGGCCCCCATCACCCCTCCGGAAAATCGATGAAGGGTTTATCCACCATTATTCGCACAGATTATCGGAGGGCAAGGAGCAGCGCTTTCGAGAGAACCCACGGGGAATGGGTTGCGGTTCGTCGTGCGCGCCCCCCAACGACCGAGCCACGGCGATCCCCTCCCGATCTTTTTCCCGGCCGGTTCACCCGCGCCGGGATGAAAGGACAAAGGTTAACTCCCATGCGTCCGTCGATTCGTCCGTTGGCCACGCTCGTCGCGATCGGGTTGGTGCTACTCATGCCGGTACAGGGAGCCTCGGCCGGAGACTCCAAGGACCGATCTCGCAAGAAGGCCGCCCCCCCTCAATCGAAGGATTCCCCGGATACGACCGCCATCAACCTCCTCGACGCCATGCGCGACCACCTGGTGTCCGTCCAGGCGGAAGGGATCGGCGACGGCCGTATGACCATGTCACTCACCAATCGTACCAGGCGATCTCTCCGCGTTGTACTCCCCCCCGGCATCGTCGCCCAGGGTGCCACCGGCCAGTTCGGCGGCATGAGCGGCGGGATGGGCGGTGGCATGGGCGGGATGGGCGGCATGGGCGGCGGGATGGGCGGCATGGGCGGCGGGATGGGCGGCATGGGCGGCGGGATGCGATCGGTGCCGCCCACGGACCTGCCCTCGGCCGAACTCAAACCCAGGGAGACCCGCCGATTGCCCACGCGGCTGGTCAGTCTGTCCTCTCCGGACCCCCAGAACGGCCTGAGCTTGCCCGAGCAGGGTGAACGTCTCGAGATCATCGGCGACGTCGGCCGCATCAACGAGGATCCTCGGGTCCAGAAGGCCCTCAAGCGGCTGGCCGCCGACAAGGCCCCCACCACGGTCTCCCAACTCGTCATGTGGCGGCTGGCCGCGGGGCTGGACTGGGATTCGATCGACCGTCTCTCGAAGAGGTGGTCGAACGCCTATGAAATGACCCTGGCCGAGGATTTCGTCGAGCATCTGAACGGATTGCCCGACGGCGAGACCGGGCGTGTCTTCTTCCAGGTGCTGGGCACGGACGCGGCGAGCGAGTTCCTGGCGGCGGACGTCGGCAAGGCGGTGAAGGGCAAGACGGTGCTCGGCCTGATGGCGGAGCCGGGAATCCCCGCGAACCCGGAGGGGCCGGCCGTGGCCTGCCGCGTCCGGCTGTCGGCGAGCGAGGCCCTGGTCCAGGTCGACGGCACCGACGCGATGGGGCAAACCTGGGTCCCGCTCGGGAAGTTCTCGCTCCCCATCTCGAGCGGCCAGGAGAAGGTCGATGCCACGAAACTCACCGACGCGATGGTCGAGGGGATCCTGAACCAACTGGTCCGGACCGAGCTGGTCAAGGGACCTCGGGCGAAGGGACGGTTGACCTACCAGATCCGGATTGAAAACGCGTCCCCGCTGATCCTGAACGGACTGGCGGCCCTGGGGGTGGAGAGCGCGAAGGATGAGGCACCCAAAGTGCTCTCGGGAGTCAGCATCTCGCCGCGGAGGAGCATGTCTCTACCGGCGAGCGAGGAGATGGTCCGGGGGCTGGGCCTGAAGAAGGGGATCCGGCTCGTGGCCATCGACCTGAGCGGTCTGTGAGCTTTTCCGAGGAACGCCCAGGGCAGTCGCGACCGGAATCGGACATTCATGGCGTTCAAGCGGGCCGAGGCCAGCTCAGGGGATTGGCCGCCCGACAAGAACGCAATCCCGGGAACGGCAGCGGGGACGGCTCGCAGGAGACACATCACTGGCGAATGGTTTGTTGCACGTTGGATTACTCTCATCGATCGCCAGCAGGCCCTTGTCGCCCGCGACCAGCGCCCTCGCGGTGTCCGTCAGCTCTTGTGCACTCATTGGGGGCCTTGGCATTCGCGATGGTTCTTGAGCGTCGGGTCGATGTCTTCGAGCGTGACGTTGGTGACGGGCGGCACCCTGGAGAGTTCCACATCGTTCATTTTCTCGGGCTGCGGCTCACGGGATTCCGCGGGGACATGGACCGTTGGCATGACGCCATTGCTGAGCTCGGGGTATCCGGGCGCGTAGGTCGGAGGGACGACGGTGATGAGCTGCTTCGCCGACCAGATCCCATGCCGCTCGTTGCCGGGGAAATAGACGAGCGTGTCGAAGGTGAGGGGATGGTCCAGCGTGTACTGTGAGGCGAGCTTCACGCCGAACATGCACGCCGGGAACTCGGTGGCACGCTCCATGTCGCCGAGGCGGATCGGCTTGGAGAGCTCGATCCCGGCCGCCATGAAGGCCTTCTGGGTCATCTCGACGCAGTAGAGGGCCGAGTCATCGAGGCACAGCTCGTAGTCGAAGGGGACCTGATCCTGGTAGACCTTGCGGCAATACGCCAGGACTGCGGGGATGGCCCCGCGGAACTCGGGCTCCAGCCGCTTGACGCCGATGCAGCCCACATTGTCGAGGACCCAGACCCGGAACGGCTGTCGGGCGGCGGCCGGGCGCGTCATATCGTAGACGACCGGGCCTTCCTTCTCAATCGCGATGATGCCGGTGTGCGAGAACCGGCTGTTGCTGCAATTCGCCAGGAACCGGCTGAAGGGAAAGTAGCCGTGGAGCAATCGGGCATCGCCCATCCGGAAGACAATGTCGCCGTCGCGGAGCACCTGGCGGCCCCATCGGTCCCAGCGGGCCATGTGGGGTGTCATGTCGATCGGCGGCAACTTCCCCTCGTCGCGGGCCTTGGCGGCCACCGGACCCCAGTAATTGCCCTCGAAGCCGGGGGGCGTCAGCCTCTCGCTCATCTCACGTCCTTCGGGGGGGAACAACGCCAGGGAGAGGAACCAGAAGAGCACTCCAGTCATGAGTCGTAAGCCTTAATCCAGGGAAGAAGCGGGTCATACGGGTGGAAAAGGCCCAATCCCGCTCGCCGGCTTGTGGTGATTGGTCATGTCCTTTGATCGACCGGCGAGCGAGGGAGGACCGCCGGAGGAAATCGGGCTCGTATCGTTGGAAAAAAAACCCGGCGTGGTCGACGAAACACAGGTCCTCGACCACGCCGGCTTACTCTTCGACGGACCACCCGGAATCGCCGGGCTGTCCTTCGTCATAGTCTTCCGTCAAATTCGAATGATTACCGGGCGCCGACGATCGGTTATCTCATGTCGACTCCCGCCAAACATTTATCTATGGTATGCGCGGCGGTGAGAGAAAGGCAAGTCGATTCGTGTTCCGACTGGTGCCCCGGCCACTCCTTGGGACCACGGTGCTTCGGTTCGTGCTCCCAGGCGGACGGAGTCACCTGGGAGGGACATCGACCCCTTCAGAACAGGAAAGGCCTTGTAGCAGTCACCCTCGGCTGTCCTCGTTGCGAAGTGGGATGGCTGGGGAACCGCATCCGGATTCCGAGCGATCTCGCTCCGCGAACGCCCGGACATCCTCGATGGCACGCTCGAGGATGACCCTGCGCCAGTCGCTCGGTGCACGGTCGAGGGTCCGTGACAGCAGTTCGGCCAGGCGTGCGGCGGCATCCTCGGGCGAGCCGCCTTCGCCCCGGACCTCGGGAAAGTCCCGATGGTAGACGGACAGGGCATGGACGGAGTGGAATAGGTAATCCTCGGTCGTGACGATCACCTGACTCGGGTCGGAAATCATGAGGAGCACTCTCTTTCGTTGGGCCGGTGGGGCAAATCAGCCGGCGCACTCAGGACCCTCCAACGCTGCGAGGAAGGCAAGGCATGGTGGGGCCGCCCGAGCCGCTATCTCATCGCCCGCCACGAGCGATTCGACATCTCCCGATGAGAAACAGTGATACCGAAAGGGCAAGGGCTTGCTCCCAGGACCATTCGCAGCTCGTGGAGCCGGCTCCGTACCCTACTGGGCCTCGGTTGAGTCCCCTTCCTCGTTTTCGTAGAATCGAGCCGCGACCAAAAAGGCCAGCGCCTCGACGGCCGCAACCGCGTCGTGCCCGCACGCCTCCAGGTCGAGACGTGTGCCGCACTCGGCGGCTAAAATCGTCAGATCGAGGATGCTTTTGCCGTTGCATTCGTTGCCCTGGTAATGCACCCGAATCTCACACTGGAACCGTCGAGCAAGCCTGACGAACTGATCGGCGGCCCGCAGGTGCAGACCGAGACGGTTCCTGATCTCGACTTGGCGGCGGGCGACTGCCGTCTCGGGGCTCATTCCCGGGTGAAGGCAGCGGATTTCAGATGAGGGATCGGGCGAGGATTCCGAAATGTATCGTTTCATGCTGGCCTCTTGATTCGTTTCTTCGACTTCGCAGATGCCTCAAGCCTACTCGGGCTTAGGGGTCGTTCGATCCTTGCTCGCGCTGGCCGGGTCGTGACCGGGGTCAGTTCCTGGAAGATCGCGATGACGGAGTTCTTGACTGAGAGGCTGTGAAACAAATCAAAGATTCACGGCGTAACCATCGGCCTGCGACCGACTCGAATTCATTGAAAACCTTACGGCGATTCGTTGCGTCATCGTTGTATCGGGCTGGTCCATCGGGTTCGTCCCTGGTGCGCGCGGGCGGGCCACGTCAGCGCGAGCGAAAAAAAAAGCCGGCGCGGTCGAGGACCCCTCAGG
>JBKQHM010000280.1:0-31929 GCA_052148775.1 Isosphaeraceae bacterium
AAACTTGCCTGAAGTCGAGCGGTTTTCCCGTGAGATTGGTCTGTCTCTGCCGGGAAACACTTGGCCTCGCCCCGGAAAACAGGCGGTCAGCATTCCTGTTCAGGTAAGTTTGCCACCCTAGAAAAAAATCGACCACGTATCACGAGGATAATCAAATTCAAGAGATCTTGAATTCGTATCCTTGCGATCCGTGGTCGTATCTACGGCTTCCGTCTCGGCCGCGCTGGGTGATCGAGGCCGGCGGCGCGTGGTCGCGAAGCTAGCGTGAGCCGCTCCGGACGACCTTGGGGAGATCGGAGAGGGGAGTCGTCGGGGCGACTCCATGGAGGGCGAGAGCGGGCTCAGTGCAGGTCGATATGCAAGTCGCTCCAGTCCGAGTCGATCTCAATCTCGATGCCTGAAGTCTTGGGATTGCTATACTTCTCGGGCAGGTTGGACGCTTGCGAATGGTTATAGAGGTGGGCATGATACCGGCCCGGAAAGGCACCTACCGAACCCGCGTCCATGTTCAGCAATCGGAAGGAACCGTCAGGTCCCAACGAGCCGAACGCGGAGTGGACGCCCCCCTCGGTATCCAGGCAGATGATTACATCACTGAGCGGACGGCCGGAGTAGGTCACTCGGCCGGTCACGTCGGACAGGGTATATTTCGAGTCCGAAGAGTCGAAGATCAGAGCGAACGGCGAAAAGGCGGCGATTCCAAGAATCCAACCCATCACGTTTCTTGAATGATGCAAGTGAAGGTTCATCCAGACAAGCTCCTCGGGCTTACTTCGCCCTACAAGTCCAGTAGTACGGTTGGCTCGTGGGGAGGGAGCGTGAGCCAAATGTCGAGATGCGAGGTGAGGAACCTGCGCCCTCGACTCAAGACGGGACCGAGGAGAGAATCGGCCTGCCCTCACACGGAGAGGGACGTCGTCAGGTCGAAGCCGGGTGAATTACCAGCTCCGTTACCCATTTCTATAGGATTCATCGGCCGAACGTCAAGGAATCTTATCACGCCCCCGGGCCTTTTCGGAGCGACCCCGAGATCATTCGGAGCGGGGCAAGCCCCGTAGAATCGACGTAAACCCTTGTCAAATTACAGGTATCCTGCCATCATCCCGTTCGGGCGAAGGTGACGATCGACTTTCGTGAATTTTTGATGTTGCACTTGGTTTCATGCCACCGAGGACTGAATTCAATCGTCCGCGAGCAAGACATCCAACGACCGACGCGGATTGCTCAGGAATCCGAGCGTGACCCGATAATGTTCCGTCTCGGTATAGGCGACTTCATGGATCCCGGCCGAGTCGAGCAGGAAGATGCGCGCCTCGGGATAGGCCATGATGATCGGCGAATGGGTGGCGATCACGAACTGGCAGCCGCGATTGCAATAGTCGTGGAGGATGCTCAGGAAGCCGAGTTGCCGGCTCGGCGAGAGCGCCGCTTCCGGCTCGTCCATCAGGTAAAGTCCACCGTCCCGGAGTCGGTTCTGGAACAAGGAGAAGAACGATTCGCCGTGGGATTGCTCGTGGAGCGACTTCCCGCCATAGGCGCCGATGATCGGAGCACCTCCTCCATCGCGATCCAGACGCTCGATCTCCGTGGCGACGTTATAAAAGCTCTCGGCCCGGAGGAAGTAGCTGTCCTGGGGCATGATCGGCGCCTTGGCGATCCGCAGGCACCGATCGAGCTGCGAGTGAGACGCCCGGGTGGCGAAGTTGAAGTTGCGGCTGCCCCCCTCCGGGTTCAGCCCGCAGGACACGGCGATCGCCTCCAGGAGCGTCGATTTCCCGGTGCCGTTCTCGCCGATGAGGAAGGTCACCTTGGGATGGAACGGTAAGGTATCGAGGTGGCGGATCGCCGGCAAATTGTAGGGGTACGCGTTCGGATCCGGGATCCGATCGCGGAGCAAGTTCAGGTGTCGGAGGTACGGCCCGGGATCGATACACAATCGCGGCCCCATTGGTCACTTGCCTCCGCACCGACGTACGTGAATCGTCAACGGCCCGGCCCGCCGCAGTAGGACCATCATCCTATCAGAATCCTCGGCGGCGCGCATCCGGATCCTTCAGTTGCTCCGACAGTTCCGGGAGTAGACCGGGCTGACCCTCACCCGCAAGCGGGAGCCGATCCACCACCTGTTCATCGATCGGGTAAGATGATCCGCCGGGGTTCGGAGGACTGTTCGATGGCGGCAAGGCGAGGTGTGTCGGCTATCGGCTTGGCCACTCGTACCGTCTTGCGAGTTGACGACTTCGACTTCCTGGCAGGTTTTCGGCCCTGGGAGGCGATCAGGGTTTCGGGTTTGAAGCCCAGAGGCAGATCAATTTGCAGGTAGGGGGCAATCTGGGCGAGCGTGACCGGCCCCACGCCCCGGACCCGGTCTCGGAGGTCATCGAGCGAGGCGAAGGGCCGCTCGGTTCGAGCTTCAACCAGTCGGCCCGCCAGCGCGGGCCCGATATGCGGCAAGGCCGCCAGGGCCTTTGCAGGAGCGGTATTCGGGTCCAGGACCAGTTCCGGTGCCCTCGCGATCGGCTCCGAAGGCGGGCCGTCGCGGCTCGCCGATGTCAGGACCAACGCGATGGCCATCGCCAGACCCGCCAGCAGCACGCGTGCCCCAGTCGGCCAGTACCACGGTACGAACGAGCCCCACCGATCGGCCGTCGGCTCCTCCTCAATCGGTTGCGTGTTCAGACTTGCGCCTCTGAACATTCGACGCTTAACTCTTGAGCTGCCTTATCGTTATGAGGCATTCCCCACGCGCCGTTCAGCCTAACGCTGGGACCGGTGCGCGATCAAGAGGGGTCGCGAAGCGGTGCGCCGGGCACGGAGGACAACGGGGCGGTTGCCGGCCCGAGGTCACATATTGAGGAACGGGACGGGCAGGAGGAAAGCGTG
This sequence comes from Isosphaeraceae bacterium, assembly GCA_052148775.1. Lineage (GTDB taxonomy): Bacteria > Planctomycetota > Planctomycetia > Isosphaerales > Isosphaeraceae > CAVZRC01. The sequence goes on from JBKQHM010000280.1 coordinate 2,884, forward strand.
TTGCTCATAGAGGGTTGCGACGCCGCCCCACGATGTGTACTGGGCCAGGAAGACGATCGCGACGTAAAAAGCCGCGGCCGGGATGATGGCGACTCGGCCCAGGATGCGGAAGAACCAGTGGCTGGGACGATCGCGACGGCCCGATCGGGCGTACGCCCAGCCGGTCAGGACCCGAGCCGGGGCGAGGAACAGCACGAAGACGAGGCTCGGCAGCCAGGCGGCCTCGCGCGGGATCATCTCGATCTTGAGTAGATACAGGGGGATCGCGGCCAGGAGCAGTGCCATCAACGAGAACGCGAAGGCCCACGGGGCTCGACGGAACCGTTCGCGGACGGCCCGCCACGAGAAAAGCGCCGAGATCCGACCCTCGACGGCATACCGCACCTGGAGGAACGGCAGGAACGGGACCACCAACGCCAGGAGTAGGGCGCCCACGAAACCGAGCGGCGGCATCTTACCACCGGCCGAGATGAGGATCGCCGGCACGACCAGCCATGCGAGCGTGCCGAGGAAGCCGACGAGTCCGAGTCGGAAATAATACCACGGGCGCAACGCGGCCAGGAAATCCCAGAGCCCGTCGCGAAGTTCCGCGTACCATCCTCCTTGTCGCAACCGACGGACTAGCCAGAACGGATGGCCGACCGGCCAGAGAAAGTGCCGCAGGCGACCGCCACGGGCACAGGCGATCAGGATGTGGCAGAACGTCAGGCCGGCCACGACCATCAGTCCGAGGCGCCACAGCCGGGCGGCCGAACCGCCCGGTTCGATCAGCTCGGCCGACCGGGCAAACGACCCGGCCAGCCAGGCGGGGCGGGTCGCCAGCCAGATGCCCGTCGCTAGGCCCCCGACCCGAGCGGCCCGACGGACGCCAACGAACCCATCCCGCAGCCGGCCGCTCCTCGCCACCCGCGCCGAGGATTCCAGGAAATAGCCCAGGGTGAGGAACTGGGCCAGCGGCAAGGCCGCGAGGGTCGCCAAACCCACGAGAAGCGACACGATGCCGAAGACCCATTCGGCCGCTGACGCCAGTCCCCGCGCCGAGCGTATGACCAGGCGCCGGAGCGGTTCAAGGCGACGTGGCCGAGGCGCGGTCGCGTACGAAGTGTCGACCGCGGCCACCTCCCACACATCTTCGAGGACAGCGGTGTTTTCCATGTCCTACGATACTCGTCGGATTCGATGCGTGTTTCAAGATTCGACATGGCGAGGCCGCGAGAGCTTGATCGAAACCTTTCGATATCCGTTCGGGTAGTATTGTCGTGGAACGGAATCCATTCCGTTGTCCCCGAAACGGAATGGATTCCGTTCTACGGGGATCGAGGTGTCGGAGGATTGCCATGAGAAGTCGGTTACGCGACATCGTGTTCCTGGTCGTAGTCCTGGGCGGGGCAGGGGCCCTGGCCGCGGGGCTGCTGCGTCCGATGGGACAGGACCCGGGACGACCGTCCAGGCCGATCGTTGCCCGGCCGAACTCCGGCTCGATCGTCGGCCGGGTCGACGCCATCTTCCATCGACTATGGACCGAGCAAGGGCTGGTCCCGGCGGCGCCGGCCCCGGAACTGGCCGTGATGCGCCGGCTTTCGCTATCGCTCTCGGGAACCGTCCCATCCCTGGAGGAGATCCGCCGGTGCGAGGCCCGTCCGGCGGCCGATCGGATCGACGCCTGGCTCGACGACCTGCTCCGCGACCGCCGATGCGCCGACTACCTCGCCGAGCGATTCGCTCGGGCCTTCGTCGGCACGGAGGACGGCCCCTTCCTCAAGTTCCGTCGCCGACGCTTCGTGGCCTGGCTCAGCGATGCGATCTTCGAGAACCGTCGATATGACGAGGTGGTCCGAGAGCTGATCGCCGACGATGGCGTCTGGACGGATCACCCGGCCGTGAACTTCCTCGCGGTGACGATCGACGAGAAGACGGAGCGGCCCAACCCCGATCGGCTGGCGGCTCGGGTTTCGCGGGCGTTCCTGGGCGTCCGGCTCGACTGCGCCCAATGCCACGACCATCCCTTCCAGCGCTGGAAGCAGGCCGACTTTCGCGGCCTGGCCGCCTTCTTCGGCGGGACCCGCGCCGATTTCCGCGGCATCCGCGACCTCGAGAACGAGTACCGGCCGCCGGACCGAAAGGGCAAGGAGTCCGACCTGGTCGAGCCGCACGTCCCGTTCCGGGCCGAATTGCTGCCGGACGCGGGGAACCCGCGCAAGCGGCTGGCGGCCTGGATCACGGATCCCCGAAACGCAAACCTCGCCCGCGCGACGGTCAACCGTGTCTGGGCGCTGATGCTGGGCCGCCCGCTGGTCGAACCGGTCGACGACCTGGCCTCCGCCACCGAGATCCATCCGGCACTCATCGCGATGTCCGACGACTTCGCCTCCGGCGGCTATGACCTCCATCGCCTCATCCGCGCGATCGCCGCCACCGAGACGTTCCGGCTCGACTCCGCATCCGAATGCGCCGGCGAGGCGCACGACGACGCCTGGGCCGTCTTCCCCATGACCCGCCTGCGGCCCGAGCAGGTCGCCGGCGCCCTCTTCCAGGCCGCGTCGCTCACGACCCTCGGACCGCAATCCCACTGGTTCGCGCGATTAGTCGCATACACCGGCCGCAACGATTTCGTCAAGCGGTACGGCGACCTGGGCGAGGACGAGTTCGACGCCCGGGGCGGGACGATCCCCCAGCGCCTCCTGATGATGAACGGCGAGGTCGTCCGCGAACAGCTCAAGGAGGGGTTCTTCGGCGGCAGCTCAATGATCGCCGCGCTCGCCTCCGACGATACCAAAGCCGTCGAGGCCGCCTACCTCGCTGTGCTGACCCGCCGCCCCACCGCCGAGGAATCGACCCATTTCGCCGGCCGGCTCGCGGGGACCTCCGGCGACGAACGCAAGCGACGACTCGGCGACGTCTACTGGACCTTGCTCAATTCGACGGAATTCTCGTGGAATCACTGAGGCCATTCATGACCCTTACCGACGGACTGATCCTCGACCGCCGCGGCTTCCTCAAGTTAGCCGGAGTGAGCTGGCTGACGCCGGTCGGTCGACTTCTGGCCGACCAGGCCGAGCGCACGCGGCAGCCGGCACAGTCGATCATCCTGCTCTGGCTCGACGGCGGCCCGAGCCAGCTCGAGACCTTCGACCCGCACCCGGAGACCCGGATCGCCGGCGGCACGAAGGCGATCGCGACGGCGGTACGCGGCATTCAGCTCGCCCAGGGATACGAGCACCTGGCCGAGCAGATGGCGTCGGTCGCGTTGGTCCGGTCGATGGTCAGCAAGGAGGGGGACCACGAGCGCGGGACGTACTTGATCAAGACGGGCTACCGGCCCGACCCGATGGTCGAGCACCCCTCGATCGGTGCGATCTGCTGCCACGAGCTGCCCGTCGGTCGGACCGACATCCCGCGGCACATCTCGATCCTGACCGAGCAACGACCGAGCCGGGGCGGATTCCTGGGCGGCGAGTTCGACGCGTTCCAGGTCGGCGACCCGAAGGGGACTCTGCCCGACGTGACCTCTCCCGTTCCGTCGCCGCGCGAAATGGCGAGGGTACAGGATCTGGATCTCGTCGAGCGGGCGTTTGCCCGCGGGCGTCGGGGCCGCGTCGAGACGACTTTGCACCGTGAGACACTGGCCCGCGCCCGCACGATGATGTCCTCCGAGCAGCTCAAGGCGTTCGACGTCTCGCAAGAGCCGGCCGGCGTGCTCGCCGAGTACGGTGATACCCCATTCGGCCGCGGCTGCCTGGCCGCTCGTCGACTCATCGAAGTCGGCGTGCGGTGCGTCGAGGTCACGCTCGGCGGCTGGGATACCCACGTCAATAACCACGAGATCCACAAGGCACGGGCCAAGGTACTGGACCCGGCCTTCGCCGCCTTGCTCCGGGACCTGGCGCGGAGACGATTACTCGATCGGACCGTCGTCCTGTGCTGCGGCGAGTTCGGCCGGACGCCCAAGGTCAACCCCCTGGGCGGCCGCGACCACTGGCCCGGCGGCTTCAGCCTGGCGATGGCCGGCGGCGGGATCCGCGGCGGACTGGCGATCGGTGAGACCGACCCCGAAGGGATCAAGGACCCCGTCCGGCCGACATCGATCGAGGACGTGCATGCGACCGTCCTGACGGCCCTCGGCCTCAACCCGGCCAAGGAGAACACCGCCCCGGCGACCGGGCGGCCGATCAGGCTGAGCGAGGGCCGGCCGATCCGCGATTTGTTGGCGTGAGAAGTCGTGCATCCCCGCCGCGACGGCCCGCCCTAGCGACGTGGTAACCCGGCTGCGTTATCGGCCTTCTTCTGGCCGACCCCGTCCGGCCTGGAAGTTGAGGCGGATGTGACCGGCGGTGCATCCTTGGAATCGTCGTGGAAGACCTCGCAAAGCTTGCCCATGAGACGTCCGGCCTCGGTGGTCGCGTCGGACACGGATCGTCCCGGCCTGGGCGCGTCGAGGGGCACGTTGTTGACGAAGGCCGCGAAGACGAGGGGTCGGCCCGAGGCGGTCTCCAGGTAGCCGGCCAGGGCCTTGCTGGTCAGGATGACGGTGCCGTCGAGTCCGTTCTCGACCGAATAGGTTCCGGTCTTGGCTCGGGCGTGCCCGCGAGCGGGACTGTCCGGGGCGACGGCCCGGGCCAGCGTGCCGTCGCGACCGAGGATCGGCAGGGCCGGCTCGAAGGCGGAGAACTCGGGTCGCGAGGCCATGGCGCGGAGCAAGGTCACGGCCGCACGCGGCGTGGCCAGGTCGGCACGATCGCCTCCGGCTCCGCCCCCGAAGGAGATCGATCCTGCCGGGATTCCCAGGGTCTTCAGCGCGTCTCCTTGCCGTCTCAGGCCGGCATCGAGGGTCCGCTCGCCATGGTGTGCCGCCAGCAACAAGGGTAACGTGCTGGCGTGAAGGTTGTGGCTCACCTTCAAGATAACCCGGACATACTCCCGGAACGGGGGCGACGTATACTCGGCCAGCTTGGGAAGGCCCATGACGTCGCCACGGCTGGGAAGGCTCGACGTCGAATTCTCGCCCAGCGGCGAGGCCGCGACGCCGATGCCTCGTCGGCGCAAGGCTTCGATCAGCAGCGCCCGGGCAAATGAGGCGGGGGCCTCGACTTCGAAGATCTTGACCGCCGGAGCATGTCCGACCGGCACTTTCCCGCGGACCGCGAACCGGCGCGGACCCACCGCACGAACTTCGAGTTCCGTGTCCTGACCCGCCGCGACCGTCGAGACCTGCGCGTCCATCGTCGCGAACGCCGTCGGCGGAACGGACGTGACCCTTGCCGGCTTCCCCGCGGTCGCGGCCGGCTCGGCCAGGACGTCGATCACATTGTCGTTGACGAGGATCGGGCCGACCCGCCGCGGTCCGCTGCCGGTCGAGATCGCCGGGGCGAACAGCCGATCATCCACGATCACGTCGCCGGTGATTTCCTTGATCCCCGCGGCCTGGACCTCGCGAGCGAGGTGTTCCAGCCCCGCCAGCGGATCGGTCGACACGATCTCGCTCCGCGGGTTGCCCCCGGCATAGGTGTGATCTTCGTCCTTGAAGACGAGCGAGCCATCCGGACCGGTCCGGCCGCCGAGGCTCAGGTCTCCCTGGGCCACCAGGATCACATCCCCGTGCAGCGTCCCCTTGACGTCGATCTCGCCGCGACGGACCAGGGGCGTCTGGAACCGATGATTGGGCCCCAACTCGATCAGGGCGGCCGCAGCACTGAATAACTTGGTCACCGATGCCGGCGCGAAGAGCTGGTCGGGATTCCGCTCGTATACGGTCTTGCCGGTCTTGCCGTCGACGACCAGGATTCCCCAGTGGCCTTGTCGGTAGGCTGGCGTCTCGATCACCGCCTGGACCCGACGGGTCAGCGCCTCGTGTCCCGACGACGGCGATTCATCCCCCCGGAGCGTCGGACTCGGCGCAAGGCTCCATGCCAGCAACAGGATGCCGCCCCAAGTAACCCGGCGGTCATGACACCGACCCAGAACCTCGTGCCGATCTCGGTGTTTCATGCGGAATACCAGGTTCCAGAGCATGTCGCTCCAAGATTGCGCGACCTACGCCTTCGCGTTCAGGCCCTGCCGCCCATCAGCCGCCATCCCCACCGTTCCCGGTGGGCTAGTCGGCTTCGAGGCTGCCGGTGAGCATGGCGTGCTTCACCTCCTGGATCGCCTTGGTCACCGGGATTTCACGCGGACAGGCGGACGTGCAGTTGAAAACGGTCCGGCATCGCCAGACACCCTCGGCGTCGTTGAGGATCTCGAGTCGGTCAGCGGCACCCTGGTCGCGCGAGTCGAAGATGAACCGGTGAGCGTTGACGATAGCCGCGGGGCCGACGTACTTCTGGTTCCCCCAGAATGGCGGGCAGGCGGTCGTGCAGCAGGCGCACAGGATGCACTTCGTCGAGTCGTCGAACCGCGCACGCTGCTCGGGCGACTGGAGCCGCTCGGTGGTCGGCGGCGGATCGTCGTTGATCAGGTACGGCATCACCGACTTGTAATGGTCGAAGAACGGCTTCATGTCCACGATCAGGTCCTTGATCACCGGCAGGCCGAGGATCGGCTCGACGGTCATCACGTCGGAGGCCAGCGACCGGACCAGGGTCTTGCAGGCCAGGGCGTTGACCCCATTGATCCGCATGGCGTCGGAGCCGCAGACGCCGTGCGCGCACGACCGGCGCAGGCCCAGCGTCTCGTCCTGGCTGTCCTTGATCGTCAAGAGCACGTCGAGGACGCGATCCATCGGGTCGGCAGAGATCTTGAACTCTTGCCAGCTCGGGTCGGCGTCGCCCTCGGGGTCATAACGCTTGATCCGCACCGTCAAGTTCCGCAAGGTATGGTCGATCACAGTCGTCGTCATGATGGAATGCCAGCCTTCTCCGCGGTTTGTTCGTTCGGAACGATATCGGTGCCGTCCCGACGTCCGACATCTTCGATGATCCAAATCGATTGATTGTTCTGGACGCTCAGTATTTCCGCACCTCCAGCGGATACTTGGGGACGCGTTGGCCGTCCTTCTCGACCATGATGACATCGACGTCCTTGTAGACGACGCTGGTCTGGTCCTCGCCGGCCTTGTAGGCGAAGGAGTGCTTGAAAAACGCCTCGTCGTTGCGGTTGGGGAAGTCCTCGCGGGAGTGAGCGCCCCGGCTCTCCGTCCGCGACAGCGCGGAGGCCACGGTGGCCTCGGCCAGGTCGAGGAGGTTGCCCAGCTCGAGGATTTCGAGGAGGTTGCTGTTGAAGACCGAACCCTTGTTCTGCACGCCGAGGTTGCGGTAGCGGACCTTCAGGCCGGCAATGGTATCGCGGGCGCGGGTCAGCGTCTCGGCGGTGCGGTAGACGCCGCAGTCGTCCATCATGGTGGCCTGCATCTCGTCGCGGATCTTGGCCCAGGGCTCGGTCCTCGGCCGGGAGAGGAGGCCCTCGATCGCGGCCTTCGCCGGGGCCTCGGGATTGGGGGGGAGATGCTGGAACTCACGTCCGCGGGCGTACTCCGCCATGGCCCTTCCGGCGCGCCGGCCGTAGACGACCAGGTCGACCAGGCTGTTCGTCCCCAGGCGGTTGGCCCCATGGACGCTCACGCAGGCACTCTCGCCGGCCGAGTACAGTCCGGGGACGACCTCACCGGCGACGTTGCGGAGGATCCGGCCGTCGAGGTCAGTGGGCAACCCGCCCATCGCGTAGTGCGCCGTCGGCTGGATCGGCATCGGCTCCTTGATCGGGTCCACGCCCAGGTAGGTCCGGGCGAACTCGATGATATCGGGGAGCCGCGACTCGACCCAGGCGCTATCCACGTCGCGATCCGGGTGAAGCGGGCTCGACTTGTATTTGTTCATGGTCTCGGCGCGGATATCCAAGTAGACGTAATCCTTGCCGTTGACACCCCGGCCGGCGCGGACCTCCTGGTAGATCGATCGGGAGCAGACGTCGCGGCTGGCCAGGTCCTTGAGGTTCGGGGCGTACTTCTCCATGAACCGTTCGCCCTGGCCGTTGAACATGATGCCGCCGTCGCCCCGGCACGCCTCGCTCAGCAGGATTCCCAGCCGATAGATGCCCGTCGGGTGGAACTGGTAGAACTCCATATCCTCCAGCGGCAGGCCATGCCGGTAGGCAATCGCCGGCCCGTCGCCCGTCAGGGCGTAGGCATTGGACGACACCTTGAACATCCGACCGAACCCGCCGGTGGCCAGCAGCACGCTCTTGGCGTGGAAGACGTGGAACTGGCCGGTGGCGATCTCCAGCGCGACGATCCCGCGGCACTCGCCGTCCTCGAGGATGAGGTCCACCATGTGGAACTCGTCGAAAAAGTTCACACCCTGCTTGATGCACTGCTGATAGAGGGTCTGGAGGATCATGTGCCCGGTCCGGTCGGCCGAGTGGCACGCGCGCATGACCGGGATCCTCGGCTTGGCAGCCTCGGTGCCCGGCGTCGCCTCGGGATTATAGACCGGATTGGGCTTGGTGTGGCCGCCGAACCGTCGTTGCGAGATCCGGCCGTCCTTCGTCCGGTCGAAGGGGAGCCCCATGTGCTCCAACTCGTAGATGCACTCGACCGCCTCACGGCAGAGGATCTCGGCGGCCGTCTGGTCGACCAGGAAATCGCCCCCTTTGATCGTGTCGTAGGCGTGGTTTTCCCACGAATCGTTCTCGAGGTTGGACAGCGCCGCGGCGATCCCGCCTTGAGCCGCGCCGGTGTGCGATCGCGTCGGATAGAGCTTGCTGACCACCGCCGTGCCCACTCGCCGGCTCGACTCCAGGGCCGCCATCAGGCCCGCCCCGCCGGCCCCGACGATCACACAATCAAACCGATGATAATTGTTCATTTTTTCTTGGACTCAAGAAAAGGACACGGAACTCGACCCCGCGCGCTCGGCCCCGGGCGTCACGCTTCACGGCGACTCCGCCGACGCGAGGCCGGCCGGTGCGGCGGAGAAGGACGATGCGGGAGATGCCTCAGCCTGGCGCTGGACCAGTTCTCCCCGTCGACTGGCCCTCTTCTGGTTGATATAGGCCTGGTCCTTCTCGAACATCAAGATCGCGTAGCTACCGATCGTCATCAGGAAGATCGCGCCGGTCCAGATGAGCGTGCGCAGGAGCACGCGTCGATTGGGCCGGGTCACGTACTCGTCCAGGATCTGGCGCAGGCCGTTGAAGCCGTGCAGGACCGCCAGGTTGATCATCGTCAGGTCCCACAGCCGCCAGAGGACGCCCGTACGCGGATCGGCCCAACGGCCGGCCACGAACTCGTAATTGACGTTCTCCACATTGTTGAGGATGTGGGTGATGAATAGGTGGCCCAGGGCCAGGAGGACCAGTATCAAGCCCGAGACCCGCATGAAGTACCACGCCGCCAGTTCGAAACCGCCCGACGGCTTGAGATGCCTTGTCATCGTCTTCGACCTTCCGACCAAAATCGTGACTGATGTTCCTGAAGGATCGCGACCCCGTTTCCCCGGGCCACGCACTCGACCTCGACCGAATCAATCAATGCATCGCGTGCCCCGGCGGACCGGCCAGCGCGGCCAGCACGACCCAGGTGACCGGGAGCATGATCGCCGCGAAGACGAACATGGCAATCCAGAACGCCTTGCGCTGGTGATCCGCTGACTTGGGCCAGAAGTCGAAGAGCACGATCCTCACGCCGTTGATCGCGTGGAATAAGACGCAGGCGATGAGGCCCAGCTCGGCCGCCCGGAACCCCCAGCGGAGCGGCCAGAAGTAGGTGCCGGCGAAGACTCCCCCGTAGATGTCCACGGTGAAATCGTACTCGGCCGGGAAAGCCACGACCAGGAACGTGTCGATGATGTGCACGATCAGGAAGGCGAGGATGCCCAACCCGGTCACGCGGTGGATCAGCCACGACCATTGGCCGACCCCGCCCCCGTATCGCATGCCTTCGATGAATCGTGACCAGGGGCCACGGTGGTAAACGCGCGGGCTCCGGAGCGTCGGTGATACAGACATCGGGTCGGAATCCTGGGGACGAGGGAAATCGATCGTGGAGGGTCCCGAACGGAGCCATCGAGGCGGCAGTACGGGGCAGATCCTCGAGAATCACCCGCTCTCGCGAGGGACGCCCAGGGAAAGCCCCGATCGCACGAACGACGCCTCGCACGTCGCGAACAGATCACTCCGCCGGTAGGACTCAGCGCAGCAAAGCCGAGCGCATCGCAACTGCGATTCCACCCGTCGAGAGAATGAGTCGACCCGCACTCCCGGAATCAGTTCACCGGGAATCGTGAGCCATGAGCGTATCGCTTCGGGTTCCAATCGCCACGGCCAACAGAATCGCTCATCTCCTGACAGCGAGCCGACCACGTCGGAAAACGCTCGGAGTGTCTGAGCTTTTGTAGAGCGAAAAAAGAGGCGAATCAAGGGGGGAGCGGAGCAAAAGCTCGCCGGCCACCCGAAACAGGCTCTCGATCGAGCCCACGCCCATGGGCAAGATCCTTCCGGGAATTCCGGATAGGACCGATGGCCTACCCCGGATTTTCGGGGCTCTGGATGCGACCGGTATGGGTCGAAAAGACGAGATGTATGCGCTTCCAAGTAGCTCAGCAGAAAGGGACGAACAACCCGGACGCCGGTTAATGATCTCTCAACGGGCTCGCGAAACCGCGACGAAAGCACGGCCTGGCCAGGCCCCGACGATCGATCGGAAAGACTTACCGAGCCAGTTGAAGTCGGGTCGCGGCGACGAAGCCGTTGAACGATCGACGGCCGACAGCCAGGACCGGACTGCCGTGGCACAGGTTTTCGCTCAGATCTTCCAGCCAGATCCGATCGGGGACGAGCGACGGCTCGGCCTCCACGATCACCAGATCCTTCGGACACCCTCGAGGGGCAACCTGCAACACAACCCGACCCCCGAGTGCTGTGGGGCCCGAAGCTTCCACCCATGAATCCACGATCGCACCCGTAACGACCATTTCGGAGTCCATCCTCTTAATCTCCTCTCCACGACCTTCACTCTCACCAGGCCGGGTATGCATCGCAACTTCGTTCCTTTGTTGATCGGCCACATCCATCATAGCAGCCAAAAGCCGCGCGTCAAGTGATCTTTGTGAGGAGTGATCGCACTGTGCATTGATTGTCGCATCAGGGGAGGGCACAAACGGAAAAAGCCGCTCGTACTTCGAAATCCTCAAGACCTGAGCGACATCCGAATCTTGAACGTTGAATTTCGGAAACCCATCCGGACTGGCCGTCTGCGTAATCGCACCGGCCGCCAATTGCAATCACGCAAGACAGTCGCTCGATTTTGAGAGACGGCAAAATATCGTGGACGAGCTCTATCGGACCGGCCATTTGGGTAGGACAGCCGCTGAGGAAGCCATTTCGCTTGAACGCATATCCAGAAGCTCCCGGCAACCTCAACGACAGAAGCCAGAATGCGAACGATCGATTTTCGGTTTAGGAAAGTGGATTGTAGCGACGTTGCAAGCACCCCTCAAGAGGGAAGACATTTTTGTCCGGCATCAAAGCGATTGAGCGTCAAAAGGGCGGGAGACGTGCGAATCATGGGTGGAAGACATGTCCTCGGGAAGGGTCGAAAACCGCGACGAGGGCGAGCGAGCCGCGGTCAATCTGGGATCTTGACGTGGAGCCGACCGGCGAGCTCGATCAGCCTGGCCCAATGCTGCTCATCCAGGGGGATCCCGCGGACGTTGCGGACCTCGAAGGTGAGGCGTTCGGGGTCACCGGGCAGGAGGACGGCGTCGACGCCCGGTACGCGAGGGGTCGCGCGGATCGATTCGGCCAGCTCGGACGCCTGCCTCGACAGATGGTCGTCCGCCACGAACCCAGCTTGATCCATGACGAGGAAGAAGACGTTGTTGCCGGGGACCCGCCGATCCGACGCTTGACTGCACGGGCCGCCGGAGAGACCGCCGGCCCAGAGATCCAGGATCAACCCCAGGCCGAAGCCCTTGTACGACTGCGTGCCGCCCAACGGGAGTATCGTCCCCAACGGCGGCTCGTAGAGGACGGCGGGATCGGTGGTCGGTGCCCCCTGGTGGTCCAGGAGCCACCCCTCGGGCACGCGTTGCTTGCTGATGTAGTACCCTCGCACCTTGCCCTCGGCGACGATGCTGGTCCCGAAGTCGACGACGATCGGCGCGTCGGGATCCGTGGTCGGTACGCCGGCGCAGAAGGGGTTCGTGCTCAGCCGGGGCTCGATACCCCCCGGCGGGGCGACCCGCTGCACGGCACCGCCGTTATTGACGGTCGCGAGCAAGAGCAGTCCGAGGCCGGCGGCGCGCTCCGCATATTCGCCCAGCCGGCCGATGTGGCCGCAGTCGCGCGCGGTCCCGACCGCAACTCCCAGCGCCCTCGCCTTGGGGATCACGAGGTCCAGCAGCCGATGCGCCTGGACCTGCCCGAGCCCCCAATGGCCGTCGCAGACGACCAGCGCCGGCGTCTCCTGGACAATCTCGAGGTCCACGCCGGTACGGTAATTCCCCCGCTCTACATAGTCCACGTACTGGGGGATTCTCATCACTCCGTGGGAATCATGACCCCGCAGATTCGCACCGACCAAGCTGGCCGACACCACGGCGGCCTCATCTCGCGGCACGCCGGCAGCAATTAGGAGCTCGGTACCAAACCCCGTCAAGGCCGTTGCATCGATCGTTCGCATGGGGAGCTTCCTTTTTTCGACGCGAGAACCGACCGGCGATCCCTGATTCTCATCGCATAATTATGATGGTTGAACCCATCGGAAGAAGCCGAATTCTTCCGATACGCCATGGCAGACATCGACGGATCTCTGCCAGAATAAACCGCCCGCATCCGTCGAATATACGAGGCGATGCACGCCCTCCCCGCACTTCAGCCATGGTGTCGTCAAGGGCCTATCGTCTCGAGATTTCAGGTACGCAACGAATTGCCTTAATCGCTACTCACCAAAGAAATTCGGACGCCGATCGAGAATAATCGTCACGGTTCTTTCGAAACGGCGTCATCATTCTAGCGAGATGCTACGTCTATGATTAGAAGAGAGGGCCGCTCTTTCGGTCCGCGCCTTGGGACAAGTTGAGCCGGAAACGGCTCGAGTCTGCCGACCCGGGGCGTAACTTTGGAACAGAGTTCGGGGGCAAGTTCAATGACGGCAACCAAGGAATTGCTCATGGAGCCCACCTTGGCGAGGGAGCATGGCGACCTGCACGAGTTGCGGCTCGACCTGCTGCGGCGCGCGGTCGAGATTTATCTCGAACTTGCCTACTCATCCGGAGTGGTCCCCGAGATGGTCCGCCGACGCCTGAAGTGGCGAGAGGATTGCGCGGCCGACGAGTTACTGAGCGGGCCCCCATTCGAGTGTACTGGCGAGGCACCCGGGCGCCAGACGTCGATCTATGCGCTGAGGCTCGGAAACGCCCGTTATCCGAACATGAAGCTCCAGATCCAGCCATGGCCCAATGATGCCGGTTTCATGCTGTCGGTCAATACTCACGATCAGGTCGCCGGGGTCAGCCTGAGCGTGGTGGACGCGCAGGTATTCCGGGACCTCCAGTCCGAGAACCAGCGCCTCAAGGAAGCGATCGAGCAGGCGTGGGATGAGTCCGGCTTGCCCACATTCCTCCGCTACCTACGCGATTATATCGAAAGCCGCCGGGATGATTCCTCAGCCGAAGGCCCAGATGATCGAGCCCAGGACGGCCCCTCCGCGTCCGACCAGACGTCACGTTCCTGAGTGAGACGACCGAGCGAGCCGATGATATCGGCCCTTCGCGAACGACCCGATCACCGGGGATGGTCCCGTTGCGTTCGATGCGACGAGTTCAAGACCGACGAAGGCCGGCCTGAGCGTCCCGCATCATCACGAAAGGTGCGGGGCATCGGCGGAATCCGGCATCGATCCACCGAACTCCTCCGGATTCCGCGGCAGGAGAAATGAAAACGTCGAGCCCTGGCCGGGAGTGCTGGAGACCTCGACCCGTCCGCCGTGCAGTTCGACGAACGTCTTGACCAGCCACAGGCCCAGTCCGATGCCGCGCTTGCCGAACTGATAATCGCCCGAGGAATGCCGGAGCGTGTCGAAGCCGGTGAAGAACGGCTCGAACAGGTATTGCTGATCCTCCGGAGCGATCCCGACCCCCTCGTCGATGACCCGCACCCGGACCCAACCCGGCATGCCCGGCTCTTCGCCGGCAACGATGCGGATCGTGCCGCTATCGGGCGTGAACTTGATGGCATTCGCGACGAGGCTGACCAGGACGTCGGTCAGCTTATCCCGATCGACAAGAATCGAGGCCAGGTCCGGCTCGACCTGGACGGATACCGACTGCCGGCGCAGCTCCAGATAGGGGGCCACTTCATCGATCGTACGCCGTACGAGCGACTCGATCGCGACCATCTCCTTCTCGAGTGCGCGACCGAACTCCCCGCTGCGAACCAGTTTGAGCATGCGCTCGACCGTTCGCGCCAGTCGCTGGGCCGCCGCGCCGATCCGGTCGACCCACTGGCGATCCGCAGGCTGGGCATCGGGGCTGAGAGACATCTTCCAGAGCTCGAGCAGGCCCAGGACCACGGTGACCGGCGTATTGAGCTCGTGGCTGGCGACCTCGATGAAGGCACCCTTGAGCCGATTCGCTTCCGTTAACTTGGCATTGGCGGCCTGGAGCTCGGCGAGCAGCCGATTCTTCTCGACGATCAAGTCGTGGTGCTCGACCGCCTGATACACCACCGCCTCCAGCTCCTCGGAGTCCCAGGGCTTGGCGAGGTAACGGAAGACGTGGCCCTGGTTGATCGCGTCGATGACGGTCCGGATATCGGCATAGGCTGTGAAGAGGAGGCGCGTGGTTTCCGGCCGGATCTCCTTGGCCTGCCGCAGCAGCTCGACGCCGGTCATCTCGGGCATGCGCTGGTCGGACATGATGACGTGCAATTCCGCGTCCGAACGAAGCAGCTCCAGCGCCCGCGTGCCGCTCGTGCAGGTGACGACCCGGTACTTGAGCCGCAGCAGGTTGTAGACGGAGTCCAGGACTTCCGGCTCGTCGTCGACTACCAGCAAACTCGGGCGGGGGCGATTCGATCGGTCGTCCACGGTCGCGGGGGTCGATCGGCCGGTCGAGGGACCGATCGCTCCGGTGATCGCCGACGAGAGGGCGGCGAGATCGGCCGAGGCGCCGGGGGGATAGGGCGTGGTTCGGGTGTTCGGATCCAACGTCGGGGCGTTTCCTTTCCGAGGTCCGCATCGGGGAAGCTCGGCCCGATCAGGCCGGGCTGGGTTGCGCAGGCTCGGCCGCGCGGAACCGCTTGATCAGCGCCACCTCGTTGCCGGAATCGTTGTATTGCATTTCATCGACCATCCCCTGACAGATCAAGAGCCCGAAGCCGCCGGCGCGGAGGCCCAGCTTCTCGCGCACGTCCAGGTGCGTGAACGGATCGTCGGGTACGGCGGCATGCGGCAACTGGCTCCGATCGAATCCGGGACCCTGGTCGCGGATCGTGATCTCCAGGCGGTCGTCATAGACCCGGTAGGTGATGTTCACCAGCCGGTCGGATTGGTGGAGGTTGCCCCATTCGATCGCGTTATGCGCCATCTCCATGACGGCCTGACGCAATTGCATGACCTGCTCGTGCTGCAAGGGAGTGGACTGGCAAACCAGCATGAGGAAGTCATTGAGATCCTTCAGGAGCGTGATCTCGCTATTGAGCTCGACATGGATCTCGCCCTGGACGGCGCGTTGCTGCATGCTGACGCGCCAGGCGCGGGCGGCGGCGATCGCCTCGAACAGGTCGTCGACGCCGTAAGGCTTGGTGACGTAGGCGTTGGCCCCGACGCGGAACCCGTGGACGCGGTGCTGGACATCATTGAGGGCCGTGAGCATGACTACGGGGATCAGCATGGTCACCGGATCGGTCCGCAGCCGACGGCAGACGTCGAAGCCGTTGATGTCCGGCAACATCAGGTCCAGGAGCATCAGGTCGGGGATATGCTCCCTGGCCAGGCGCAGGCCGACTTCGCCGGTTTCCGCCAGGATCGGCTGGTATTCGCGCATGCGAAGGATGCGGGCGACCAGGTCCGCCTGTTCCGGGTGGTCCTCCACGATCAGAGCCGTTCGCATCGTCCTTTTCCTCGCGGTCTCCCTGGCTGGGCTTCGACCTGTCGGGTTCGTCCACACGGCGGAAGGAGTCTGTCGGCCGGATCCCTGCCTGACGGCCAGATCGGCGCGACGCATTCACGACACATGTAACTCGACGACGTCCGCGTCGTGCAGCTCGTGGTCGCGTTTCACAGCCTGCCCGTCGAAGATACCGGAGCCCCAGATCCGGGCCGACTTCAACGAATGCTCGAAGTCTCTGTGAATTTCCCTGGCCAGATCCAGGACGGTACTGCCGATGGGAAGCATGAATGGTCTGGTCCGATCGGCGGGCTTGCCTGGGACTTTCGTGTAGACCCGGAGCACACCCAATAAATCGTATGCCGACAACCGCAGGGTTTCCAGACCTTCGCCCGTCTGGCCCGATAACGCGACGATCGGGAACCGGTCCCCGAGCCATTCGCGGACGATTTCCAGACGATCGGGCGCCCCGTCCACATCGAGCTTGGTTGCGACCATCACTGTCTTGAGATGACGGATCCGTTCATCATCGACGTTATAAGGTAGTTCGCCGACCAGTTCGGTATGCGACTCGGCGAGCCGGTCGAGCACCGCGAGGGTGGCTTCCAACACATCATCGCTGCCCAGGTCGACCACCAGGAGAGCCGCGTCCGCCGATCGGATCACGCTCGGCACCCACGGCTCGAAGAACTCCGGCGAGATCGGCGGCAGGTCGACCAACTGGACCGGTACGTCCTCCCACATCATGATCCCCGGTTGCGGCGTCCGGGTCGTGAACGGATAGGGCGCGATCTCGGGCTTGGCGTTGGTCAGCTTCGCCAGCAAGGTGCTCTTCCCCACATTCGGCGCCCCGACGAGCACCAACTGTCCGGCGCCCTCCCGTGGCACATGATGACTCAATCCGCCTTTTTTCCCGCCCGCCTTGACCCGCTCCACCTCCTCGCGGAGTTGGCTCATTTTTTGCTTGAGATCGGACTGGAGTTTTTCCGTCCCCTTGTGCTTGGGAAGCAGACGGAACAACTCGCGGAGCGTCTCCAGTCGCCGATCCGGAGTCGTCGCCTTGCGATACTCCTCCTCGACCTTGAGATACTGGGGGGGCAGGTTCGCTGGCATCGTGGCGATTCTCCACGGCGCATCCCAATACGAACTCCTGGCACCGTAGCGACTTCCGCGCTCCGTTGCAAGGGTTTGCTGAGGAACCTCATCCATGCCATCCCACCTTCGAAGGGGCCGGAGGCACCGATCGATGTGCATTCCGGTTCCACTCCGGGTCGGTTGCCTTGTGTCATCGGTCCCGTTTTCTGGTCGACGAGAATGACCCGTTCATTAGCCCGAATTCTGGTTCCGGAACCACTACTCGGGATTCTATCCGTTGTACCGATTCTGTGGCCCCCAATTCTTTAGCATAAGCACACCATTTTCTCCAGCCGTTCTATAATTCCTTTCACAGGGATCAACTTTCTTTCGAGGAGAGGACGACCCGCGATGTACACCATCGACTATTTGCGAAGCCGTCGCGTCTGGTTCGAGGAACTGCTCCATAGCCCCGCGTCGTCATCGACCAAGCGGGCGCACAGCGTCCACGTCCCGGGATGTCGGGTCGCCAAGACCGTGCTGATCAAGGCCGGGGATCGGTTCGTTCTGTCCGTATTGCCGTCGACCAGCCGGGTTGAGCTGGGACGGTTGAGCGAGACCCTCGGGCTGCCCGCCACGGAGGTACGCCTGGCATCGACCGACGAACTGGTCGGCATCTTCACCGACTGCGAGCCCGGGGTCGTCCCGCCGTTCGGACGCCTCTACGATCTCGACACCGTCTTCGATGCGAGCCTAACCCATGTGGCCGAGCTGGTCTTCGGCGCCAACACCCGGCACGAGGGCCTGCGGATGCGATCGGAAGACTACGTCGCGATCGAAGGACCGGTCATCGGCTCCTTCGCAGTGCCCATCGCCCCCAGGCGGATCGTTCCGGCCGTTTCTCAAGCCGACCGGCGGGCCGGGTAAGTTGATCGGACTCGGAAACCCGAGCTCGCTCGACTCCCGTCTAATCCTCGTAAACTCTTGGGTCTCACCGTGAGACGAACTCCGTTGGACCGTTGAGCCGAGGCGGACGGGACCGGGATGGCGGTGACCTGAGGGACTCCGGGAACAGGGCCCCGATTGAAACCTGGGGGACTCACTGGGCCTCTTCTGGAGCGAACCCGCGTCGCATGGTGTTCTCCGTGACGGAACGGGTGAGCAGGAATTCGAGCAGGTAGTCGGACCCGCCGGCCTTGGTTCCGATGCCCGAGAGCTTGAATCCGCCGAACGGCTGACGGTCGACCATCGCTCCCGTGATCCCCCGATTGATGTAGAGATTTCCCACGCGGAACTCGCGCCGGACCCGCTCGAGATTCTCCGGGCTGCGCGAATAGATCCCGCCAGTCAGCGCGTACTGGGTGCCGTTGACAATCTTCAGGGCTTCGTCCAGATCGCCGGCTTTGAGCACGGCGAGCACCGGCCCGAAGATCTCCTCCTGGGCGATCCGGGCCGATGGCGAGACATCGGCGACGATCTGCGGACCGACGTAGTATCCCTGGTCGGCGATCGGACCGAGGTCCCCCTGGAAGACGATGCGTCCTTCGGAGGCGGCCACCCGCTGGTAATCGAGGATCCGCCGACGCGCCTCGGCATCGATCACCGGGCCGATGAGGGTCTCGGGGTCGTCGGCCGGGCCGACCTTGACGGCCCGGGCGGCTTCGACCAGGCGTGTCACGAAGGCATTGTAGATCCCCGAGAGCACGATCACCCGCGAGCATGCCGAGCACTTCTGGCCCGCATAGCCGAAGGCGCTGTGGATCACGCCCACGACCGCCTCGTCGAGGTCTGCGTCGTCGTCGACGATGATTGCGTTCTTCCCGCCCATCTCGGCGATCACGCGCTTGATGTGGTCCTGACCGGGCCGGGTGTCGGCGGCCTGGCGATTGATCAGCAGCCCCACCTCTCGCGAGCCGGTGAAGGCGATGAGATCCACATCGCGATGGTTGACCAGCGCCTGGCCGGCCTCCTCGCCGAGTCCCGGCAGGTAATTCAGGACGCCCGGCGGGAGCCCGGCCTCCTCCAGGGCCTTGGCCAGGTGCCAGGCCATCACGGGCGCCTGCTCGGACGGCTTGAGGATCACGGCGTTGCCCGCGACCAACGCCGCGACCGTCATGCCGGTGGGGATCGCCAGCGGGAAGTTCCAGGGAGGGATGATCACGGCCACGCCCCGCGGCAGGTGCTCGGCGAAATTCGTCTCGCCCGGTACGTCCCGTCGACGCGGTTCGGACAGGCGCATCATCTCTCGGGCGTAGAACTCGCAGAAATCGATCGCCTCGGCGACGTCGCCATCGGCCTCGGCCCAGGGCTTGCCGCACTCATAATTCTCCCACGCGGCGATCTCGAACCGCTGTTTCCGCAGGATTGCCGCGGCTCGGATCAGGATCGCGGCACGATCGCGGCACGGGGTGGCCGCCCAGTCCGGGAATGCGGCGCGGGCCGCGGCGACCGCCCGATCGGCGTGCTCGGCGCCGGCCTGCGACGTCTCGCCCACGACCCGCGAGTTGTGGCTCGGGTTGAGCGAGAGCAACCGGCGCGGCCCGGTGTCGACCTCATCGCCGCCGATGATCAATGGATAACGCTTGCCAAGCTGGCCCCGGACCGCCTCGAGCGCCCGGCGCATCGCATCACGGTTCTCGCCCCGCGCGAAGTCGGTGGTCGGCTCGTTGCGGAACGGCGGGATCTCGGCGGGAATCGGCGTCGACTCCGCCTGGGGCCGTCGTGTCCGGGTCAACATGGCTCCAATCTCCTCGGGGTTGCGGAGCAGGTCGTCGACCTGCGCGCTGGGGGTGGAACTCATCTTGAGGAATGACTCGTTCGCCGTGTTCTCCAGCAGCCTGCGCACCAGGTAGGCCATGCCGGGAAGCAGGGCGCCGTACGGGGTATAGACCCGCACCCGATGGCCGCGTTCGACCAGCGCGCGCTGGATCGCGTCGCCCATGCCGAACAACGTCTGGAGCTCGTACGAACCTGGAGGGAGCCCCATCGCCTCGGCCGAGGCGATCACGTAGGCCAGGCTCCGGATATTGTGGCTGCCGAACGCAGGGCGCAACCGCTCGTGATGCTGGAGCAAATACCGGGAGCATCGCTCGAACGACGCATCGCTCTGCCACTTCTCCAGATAGACCGGCTCCGGCCAGTCCAGCCGTCGCGCGGTTAAGACCTCGTAATCCCAGTAGGCCCCCTGGACCAGCCGGATCGTGATCGGAGCACCGCGACGCTCGACCCAGTCGAGGAGCATTTGCAGCTCGGCCTCGGCCTTGGGGTGATAGGCCTGGACCACGATCCCCACATCGGGCCAGTCACGGAATTCCGGCTCCTCGAGGATGCGGCAGAAAAGCTCGTAGGTCAGCGCCCGGTAGGTGTACTGTTCCATGTCCACATGGATATAGGCCCCATGCTCGCGGGCCATTCGCAGGATGGGCCGGAGCCGGCCCGCGGCGTGAGCGATCGACGCCTCGGCGTGGATCGGCTCGAAGTGGGCGGTCAGGCTGGAAAGTTTGAGCGACAGGTTGACCCTAGGGATCCGGCCGTGCTGATCGCGGTCGATGAGCGGGACCTCGGGGGCGTCCCGCAGCGGCCCGGCCAGGCCGTGGATCATGTCCAGGCAGGTTTGCTGGTACCAGTCGGCCTCGGCCTCGCTGATAACGGCCTCGCCGAGCAGGTCGGCGGTGAAGGCCAGCTTGCGCCTCCGGAGCGCCAGGACGGTCTGGAGCGCCTCATCGGGCGTGGCCCCGGCGATGAATTTCCGCGCCATCACTCCGGACGCGAACCGTGCCGATGCGGCCAGCCAATCGGCCCGGTCCGAACCCTCGGGGGCCATCCGCATGGCCAGTTTCAGCCACCAGGGGACCGCGTCTCCCGCCTCGGCCACATACTCGGCCAGGTGCCGCCGGATCGACCCAGAATCCTTCAGGGCCGGCAGCGCATCGATGAATCGGAAGAGCTGAACTCGTACCACGGGGTCGTCGAGCGTCGCGGCCATGAACCGTTCATCCCACCAGGCGCGCCGCCAGGGACCCCTGCGACCGATCCGGTCGAATAGCTCGCGGCCGATCTGTCGGGTCCGCCGCTCGAGTGCATCCGCCGAGACAGCAGGCCCCCTGCCAACACCCGGCTCAGGTCGTTCTTCCGCACCCGTACTCGTTCCGGACGTCGATGCGGTCGCCATCTCAGTCGGCCTCGGCTGGATCAGGTGGTTGGCCGTTGGGCTCTCCCTCCGTCATTGTACGATCAAAACCGGCTCGCGAAACGAGAGACTGCACCTCGGGGGTCGGTTTGGAATGAGCGGGAGTCTCTAGAGCCGTATCGTCGACCGCCCGATTTCATCGGGAGCCGCCCGACTTGATCAGGCCGCTGAGGTATTCTTGGGCCAGCTTGACCTGCTCGTGGACCTGCTCGACACCCTGCAATTCGTGGTTCGCGTCGAGGAACGGGTGGCAGAGCTCATAGCCGAAGTAGCCGTCATAGCCGATCTCTCGCATCAGCCCGAGGAAAGAGCCGTAGTCGGGGATCGGCTTCTGGAAGTCGAGCGAGCGGGGCTGCACGCGGCCGTCGGCGTCGCGGTCATATTCGCCACCGAAGTGCGAGTAGGTCTGGAGCTTGCCCACGGTCATCGCGGCGTCTTTCACGAACTCCTTGTCGAACTGGGTGAGCATGGGCAGGTCGAGGCACACCTTCAGCCAGGGAGAATTGACTTCCCGGACCAGATCGTGGATGTCCTTCCAGTGCCGGATGAACGGCGGATGATTCTGCAGCGCCATCACCACGCCGAACTCCTCGCCGAAGGCGGCGGCTTCCTTGAGGCACCCCTTCACGAAGTTCCAGCGATCGAGCCGCGTGAGGAACGGATACTGGGCCTCGTAGGGGAGCGACGGTGCCCGCAACAATTCGTAGGTCGCCCGGCCGTTGCGGATCACGACACCCGGCCATGCCGCGAAGAGCCGGACCACTTTGGCGCCGAGGTTGGAAGCCAGCCGTGCCAGTTCGCGCACCATCAGGAGCTGGCACTCCCGGATTTCCGGGATCGGGCTGGAGAAGTCGTTGTTCGCCGCCACGCACGGGATTTCCAGCCCCTCCCGCTCGACGAGGGCACGCATCCGCTCGCGTGCCTTGCCGTCGAGGTCAATTGGATTGCCGTGAGGGCGCTTGCCGTCGAGTTCGACGCCGTCGTAGCCGTTATCCCGGGCTCGCTTGACGATCTCCTCGAAGGTCAGGGCCGGCCCGTCGTACCAGATCCCCGCGTAGGTCACCGTGTAGAGACTGATCTTCATCGGGATGCCTCATGAGATGGTGGTCACCGGCCCGTGATCCCTGTCCGTCGGGCGCTCTTGCCGGCAAAGCATCATAAGCCCTGACTTGCATCCGGGAAAAGGCCCGGCAAAGATGGGGCGACAGCCGGCGCGGGTTGTGATAGATTCCTCATCCGGCTCAGGACAGAGGTCGATTGCCAGGAGGAGCACGGAGCATGGACGCTCGTCGTGATGAGGACTGTTGCGCACGGAGGTTCGCAAGGTTGGCCACGCTCGGTCTGGGGGCGATCCTCCCATTCCTCGGCGGCGCTTCCGCTTCCCATCGCTCGACCAACTTTGTCGTCGAGGCCCCGACGCGCGAGACGGCCCGTCGCGTCGCGGAGCATGCCGAGCAGTGCCGCGCCACGATCGCGAGGGCCTGGCTCGGCCACGAGATGTCCAACTGGAAGACCCCGTGCCCGATCCGGGTCCGGCTCACCATGGGCGAGGCCGGCGGCCTGACCTCATTCGGCTTCCACCAGGGACGAGTCACCGACCAGAGCATCACCGTCGAGGGTCGACTCGATCGCATCCTGGCCTCGGCGCTGCCCCACGAGATCACGCACACGATCTTCGCGGCCTTCTACGGCGGCCCGATGCCGCGATGGGCCGACGAGGGTGCATCGCTGCTCAGCGAGGATCTCTTCGAACGCCAGCGACACGACCAGATCTCCATCGACCTGTTCGCACGCCGCGGCGAGCTCCCCCTGGCACGCCTCTTCGTGGTCGAGAACTACCCCAGGGACCTCATGGGATTCTACGGCCAGGGTTACTCCATCTCCCGATTCCTCATCGAGATGGGCGGACGTCCCCGCTTCCTCCAGTTCGTCCGCGACGGCATAAAGGACGGCTGGGACGTCGCCACGCGGACTCATTACCAGTTGGCCAACGTCCGCGAGCTCGACCGCGCCTGGCGTTCCTGGCATCGCGTCGCCGTCGAGGGCGGACACGCCTCAGGACCCGAGGACATCATGGCGTTCCACTGATCGATCAGGGCGGGGACGATCCGGGGGCGAGATCAGTCCTTCAACTCGATCGTGGACCAGAGGCCAGGGTTCTCGCCGATGGGGAAATCGCGGCCCACGCCCAGGAACTGGTCGTCACGGACGTGGTCGGCCACCTGGTAGGCGAAACCGAGTCGGCGATTCGTCTCGGGGTCGAAGCCGTTGAGGATCGGGGCCGGCAGGAAGACTTCCAGTGTCCAGCCGGAACGCGTGAACTCGGCGCGGGATGCGATCAGGTCGGACCGGCTTATCGGGGCGTCGGCCACCGCACGGGCGATCGGCCGCTGGACGACCTCGACCTCCAGCTTCCGGCCGATCCCGCGGACCCGGAGCGGGGCCGTGAATCGATGGCAGAACCGCGTCGCCCGGCTCACGTCGCGGGTGTCTCGCGTGTCCACCCAGAACTGCACGTCGGCGAACCCTTCCGGGCGGTCGGGCGAGAGCTGTATATCAGCGATCCCGTCGGCAATCACCGCGATCCCCAGCCCACGCGGGTTCCACGCGAGGCGTACCTCGGCCCAGGACGATCGTCCCTCGAACCGGGCCCCGTCGGGCAAGGCGCAGGCGGGTGGCAAATCCAACAGCTTCTTCCGGTCATCCGATCGCGGGATCTCATCCAATCGACTGCTCGGGGCCGCAATCCGGAACCAGAACGCCTGCGGCAACAACGCTTTCGTCATGATCTTGCGCTCCTTCGCTTCTCCGTCATTGGTCATAGGTCATTGGAAAGCAACGACTCCGTTGTTGTGATGCCGCTCTTCCTCGATCGGACTCTTGAGCTGTCGTAGAGCCTATCCCAGTGGGGTGGGTGAAACCCACTGATCTCCGAGGGCTGTAAGCACTTGGTGGGTTTCACCCACCCTCCGACCACGCCGACTGGGATGGGTCCTTAGTCCAAAGTCTGATCGATGTAAGGCTTCTGAAAAGGCCTCGGCCTCATCAGGGCGGCGACGATCACATAGACCCCCAGGGCCACCAGGAAAACGCTCATGCTGAATCGCATCATCGCCCATGCGGCGATGAGCATGAGCCAGAGGCCGCCGTGGACCGATCGCCAGCCCGAACGACGCCCCGAACCCTGGACGATCGCCGTGATCCCGGCCAGGAACAGGATCCCCGGGAACCACATCCGGGTCGCCGTCAAGACGCCCAGTCCAATCAGCCAGATCCCGACGGTCACCGTGTTGGCGCGTTGCGAGCTCCACCACATTCCGATGCTCCCGCTTCGCTGACAGCCGTTTGCTCGATCCCGCGCGATGTCCCGACAGTCAAGGCGACGGTGCCCACGTCGAGGCCGAGGAACACGGCCGCTGTCCCGCGGACGAAGAGTCATTCGGTCCTGATCGAAGAATCTTTCGCAGGAGTCGCGGAACTCGACCGGCTCACGACTCGAGGCGAGCGAGAAGGTTGACCATCTCGATCGCCGCCATGGCCGCCTCGGCGCCCTTGTTGCCGGATTTCAACCCGGCGCGGTTCAGGGCCTGCTCGACCGACTCCGTGGTCAAGACCCCGAAGATGACCGGAACCCCGGTGGCCAGCCCGGCCTGGAGGACCCCGGCCGCCGCCTGGCCGGCGACGTGATCGTAGTGCGAGGTCTCGCCGCGGATCACGCACCCCAGGCACACGACGGCCGAATACCGCCCGCTCCCCGCCAGCCTCCGGGCGACGATCGGGATTTCGAAGGAACCGGGGACCCACGCCACATCGATGCGGTCCTCCGGCACACCATGCCGGACGAACGCGTCGCGGCAGCCGGCCAGCAGTGCCTCGGTCACCAGTCCGTTGAACCGCGCCGCGACGATCGCGAACCGGCCCGCCGGTGTTGAGTAGTCGCCGATGAATTCCATGTCGCAGTAGACAGTAGACAGTAGGCATTAAGGACCGGACAGTAGGCAGGCCGGCGGTGATGGAGCATGCAGCATGCGAGGTGACAACCCTCAACGACGATCGGACCGATCATGACGAGTTCGATCCGATCGTCTTCTACTGCCTACTACCTACTGCCTACTGCACTCACGACAAGTTCATGCTGACGAGGAAATCGGCGTTGGTCTTGGTCTTCTTCATGCGGCCGGTGAGCAGCTCCATGGCCTCGACCGGGTTCATGTCGCTAATGACGCGACGGAGGATCAAGACGCGTCGCAATTCATCGGCGTCCATGAGGAGCTCTTCGCGGCGAGTGCCGGACTTATTGACGTCGATGGCCGGCCAGATCCGCTTCTCGACCAGCCGGCGCTCGAGGTGGAGCTCCATGTTGCCGGTGCCCTTGAACTCCTCGAAGATGACGTCGTCCATCCGGCTGCCGGTATCGACCAGGGCGGTGGCCAGGATGGTCAGGCTGCCGGCCTCCTCGATCTTGCGGGCGGCGCCGAAGAACCGCTTGGGCTTCTGCAAGGCGGAGGCGTCGATGCCACCGGAGAGGATCTTGCCCGAATGCGGCGCCTCGGTGTTGTAGGCGCGGGCGAGCCTCGTGATCGAGTCCAGCAGGATCACGACATCCTTGCCGTACTCGACCATCCGCTTGGCCTTCTCGATCACCATTTCGGCGACCTGGATGTGCCGCGACGCCGGCTCGTCGAAGGTTGAGCTGATCACCTCGGCCGTCGGCCCCTTGACCGATCGCTCCATGTCGGTGACTTCCTCCGGACGCTCGTCGATCAGCAGCACCATCACGTAGGACTCGGGATGGTTGGTCAGGATGCTGTTGGCGATCTTCTGGAGGAGGATGGTCTTTCCGGTGCGTGGCGGTGCGACGATCACGCCGCGCTGGCCGAAGCCGATCGGCGTGACCAGGTCGACGACCCGCATGTTGATCTCGTCGCCGGTGGTCTCCAGTCGGATCCGTCCCTGGGGATAGAGCGGGGTCAGGTCGTCGAAGCCGACCTTCTCGCTGAGCTTGTCCGGGTCCTCGAAGTTAATCGCCTCCACCCGCAAGAGCGCGAAGTAGCGCTCGTTCTCCTTGGGGGGCCGGATCTGGCCCGAGACGATCGCGCCGGTCTTGAGCCCGAACCGTCGGATCTGGCTGGGCGACACGTAAATATCGTCGGGGCAGGGGAGGTAGTTATAATCCGGGCTCCGCAGGAAGCCGAAGCCGTCGGGCAAGACCTCGAGCGTCCCCTCGCCGTACATCAACCCGTTCTGCTTGACCCGCTCCTTGAGGATCTTGAAGATCAGGTCCTGCTTCTTCAGGCCCGTGTAGTCCACGATGCCCTCGGTCTTCGCCGTGCGAATGAGCTGGGGCATCGTCATCTTCTGCAATTCGGTCAGGTGGATCTCGCCGCGCTTGATATCCTCGTAGCGGTCGTGCAGCGCGGCATCGCCGAAGATATCGTCCTCCTCTTCCTGAAAATCCGAGGGGATATCGACGTAGCTCGAGGGCGCGGGCCGCTCGACTCGGACCGGAGGAGCCCCGAACTCCCGGTCGCGATCACGATCACGATCGCGGGCCGGAAAGCTCGTCTCGTGGTTGAGGCGATCGCGGTACGACGGGACCGAATCGTGGTCGCGGCTCCGATCGCGAGAGAGGGGCACGGGCGATGTCTCGCGGCCATGATCGCGATCCCGGTCTCGGTCGCGATCCCGCGCCATCGGGATGCCTTCGTGGTGGGTCGGGGCGCTCTCGCGCTCGGCGCGGTCGCGGGCCAGCCGATCCCGCACCGAGATCACCGGCTCGCGCTCCGGTCGATCGCGCATCGGCTCACGATCGCGCATCGGCTCACGATCGCGGATATAGCGGATGGGCTCCCGATCCGCAGGACCCTCTTCGCGATAAGTCTCTCGCTCCTTACGCTCTCGCGGGGTCTCCAACTGGGGCGGCGGGGGATCCACCGAGTTGGCACCGTATGGCATCGCCGGGGAAGGAGGCGGCGTGGAAGCGGCCCCCGGGGTGTCCGCCGGCGCGGGGGCCGCCGCGCTCGTGCTGCTGGTCTTGCGAAGCCGAGAGGTGCCGGTCGACTCCCGGCGGGGGCGTGTCGTTTCATTGGCCATGGCGTTCCATACTCCTGTTCAAACCGAAACCGTGATTTCGTCGAGCCCCCGAGAGGCAGCCGGGCACGAAGCACGACCGACCAAGCAGGCGTCTATCCGATCAATCTGGTCCAACTCAATGGGTCTCTGCCAATCCCGTGGATCCGGGCAGTCGCTGTAGGCCGAGTCCCCGAGACCGCGAGGAAGATTCGTTGCGATGGATTCTGTCATGGGGTGCGATTCAATAGTGATGGACGGGACACATCGGGCCGGATCGATACGAAGAAGTGGTTACGACATCCTCCCCGCGGGGGTAGGCGCGCCGAGGATCGATTCATTCGGAATCGCGTCGCCGGAGGGTCCGGCCGTGTTTCCGTGCCGGGGACCGAAGGATGCGTCGGCCGGCACCGCCGGCTCGTGGAGGAGTCGAGACATCACGAGATCGACCTCCGGAATCAACCGGTCCCGTCCGGTGTGATTGGGGATAATCCAGTCGGCACGGGATCGCTTCTCATCGCAGGGCCATTGCGAGCGTTCGCGTGCCTCGAAGGCCTCCTCCGACCAGCCCCGGGCCTCTTTCACCCGCCGCAGCCGTTCGGGTCGAGGGGCATCGACGAACACAACCCGATCGCAAAGGTCGTCCCAGCCGGCTTCGAGCAAGATTGCTGCATCCAGCACGACCGGGCCGCTCGCGCCGGCCCGCACCAGGGCCTCGATATCCCGGAGGAAACGGGCCCGCATCGGGGGATGCAGGATGGCTTCCAGGGCACGACGTTCCGAGGGATCGGCGAAGACGATCTTGCCCAGCGCGCGACGATCGATCCGAAGGGATCCGTCGCGGTCGCCGGGAGGTCCCTCCAGCACGCCTTCCCCGAACTGTTCGACGATTCGAGCGCGAATCTCCGGCTCTCCCAGCAACTCGTGACCCACGGCGTCCGCATCGATCACCGACGCCCCACGGACGGTCATCAGGCTCGCCACCGAGCTCTTACCGCTACCGATGCCCCCGATCAGGCCGATGACCGGGATCGCACCGTGCTTGCAGCGACCGCGCGAATACGGCTCTTCAGAGCGTTCGGAAGGACTCATCGACGGGGCTCCCGGCATCCGAAAGCAGACCTTGGACTAGCGTGTGCCGCAGGATCGAGCGGCCCGACTCGGGCCATGCCATGATTCTTCCACCGGGGCTCCGGCACGACGGAGCCCCCCTTCGGTCACGAGAAGATGATCGCGTGGCGGGTCGCCTGGTCGACGACCCGATGGCGAACCGAAGGAGATTCACGGGGTGAAAGATGGTCCCGGCGGTACGGGACGGGATTCACGCAACGAGGTCACTTGGTTTACAAGCAGGTGGGGTCCCTGGAGGTATTCTTGCCGATGTCGCTCGTCCAGGGCTACTCGATGAGATGAGGAACCGTAGGAGAGGAAGATCGGCGAGATGAGCCGAAGGGTAATGTCCTGTTGGAGCGGATCGGTGACGATCGTATAAATCTTATACGCCATCGGGCCGGACGTTGCAATGGGTCTCCTCCGATTCTCGGAAAAAGCTCGATGTCGGCGGCACCGAACTCCTGGCGCATATGAGGTTTTAGTCGATCGGGGTACGGAACGATCCCGATGGCGGACCTGTCGGAGGCTGGCCGTAGGACCGAATTCATTCCGTTTGGCCGAGCT
>JBKQHM010000281.1:0-7965 GCA_052148775.1 Isosphaeraceae bacterium
AGTTTTGACTCTCAGAATCGGTAGGTGCATCGACCTAGGGACGCCACGATCTCGTGTTTGGACGGGTCGAGCTGCACCCCCAGGTGTACGCCCGAATCGCCGATTATGAGAGTCAAAAACCATTAGGCCGGCGCCGCCCCTCACCCGGCCTCGGCCACCCTCTCCCCGCACGGCGGGGAGAAGGTGGGGGTGAGGGGTCTTTTGGTGATGGCTTCTATGGATGATTTGTACGGGAAACCTCACCAGCCGTAAAGGGGCGCGGGGCCAAGTGCAGGCGCATAAACTCCGATGGAAGGTGGCGGTGCCATCGTGGTCGAAGGCGCCCCGGCGGTCAGCGGGAAGGTCCGGTAGGCAAATCCCGATGACGGGTAGTAGGAAGCTCCGTAGACGTACCCGGGCGCGACATAGCCCGGACGCCAGAGTCCGACGCCGTAACGTCCCGGCATGAGGCCGTAGGGGGGGTAATTCGTGCCGTAAGACGGGCCCGGGTAGGCCGAGAAGACCGAGTAGGTCTGCGGCATCCCGTAGCTGGCGAATCCATAGCTCGTCCCATACCAGCCCGGCGCGATGAAATAGTCGCTCGTCCGGTATGAGCTCATGTAGCCGCTCCCCGCCAGACCCTGTGCACCGGCCTCTCTTGCCGAGGCACCTAGGCCGATCACGATTGCCAGCAGCCATAACGGCCGGTTCAACGATGAGAGACCGCGCATGAGCCCTTCCCCCCTAACCCCGATGCCGCCCCGTTCGATCCAGAGTCCACCCCAATATTATACCCTCCGTGAAATGCGAACGGACCGGCCCTGATCTCGCGAAGGAGGTCGTCGCACCGGTCCGAGGGGAACACGGCTGGATGTGGATGCTCAGAAGCCCCAGTAGTATCCCTTGTAAGAACTGCCGTAATCGATGCTGCCATAAGCCCCGAGACCGTAGCCGGAGCCATAGGTCCCGTAGCGCTGAGCCGGCGAATAGAGCGGAGCGCCGGCGGTTCCCGGCCAGTAGAGGGACCCGCTCGGGAGCGACTGGATCGGCTGGGCGGCAGCCCGATAGGACTTCCGCACTCCATAGCGCGTCGCGGCGGATCGAGCCGGTCGTGCCGGTTTTCCCGCTCGGGCCTTACCTACGATCTGGACGGGCTCGGCCGCCTGGGCCGGCTCGACGGATCCCGCTGCGCCGCCCGCCGGCAAGACTCCGAGGGAAGGTGTTTCGACCAGCATCCAGTATCGGTTGAGAACGTAGGTATTGGAAGGTAACACTTGCGTGTACCCAAATCCGAAGCCACCGAAAGGTTGGTTGAAGGGCGCGTATCCACCATGAACGCCCCCCGCGCCGAGGCCATCGGCCAACGTCTGTCCGCCGGCGTGTGAACCCAGCAATACCACAAACGCCATCGCCGCGACCGGTTGCAAGACGCACCTCATGAGGATCTCCTTCACGATTCCGCTCGATGCTGCAATTCGAATCGTCACCCAGTTCCTATCAGCAATTCTAGGGCCTATACGAGCGGGTCAATGGGAATTGGACAAAGAAATGTCAAGCTCGCTCGTTTTTTCGCGTCGGATCTCATGAAATGACCGCCGACATCCCGACCGATCGGGAACCATCCGGTTTTTGGCCATCCAAAAAAATTCTTTCTTCTATTCTGAACTAGCTCTTGGATGTAGCCGAATGATGAGCTATAAGTGATGGGGCGAAAGACGAGAAATGGGGCTGTGTGCAGGGCGAATGAAGCCGGTGGACTGTGCCTGGCGACATCGGGTGGGCATGCGAACGCGTGATGGTCGAGGAAGGCGAGGCTGAGCAGATGATGGCCGAGGAGATCGTACCGGAGCGTCGATCGCTGGAAGAGGTCCATTCCTCGGTGGCGGTACCGTCATCGCACGGGAAGAAACCGGGTCTGCGGCAATTCCTGGCATTCCTGGGGCCGGCCTACCTCGTCAGCGTCGGTTATATGGACCCGGGGAACTGGGCGACGGACCTGGCGGGAGGTGCCCAGTTCGGCTATGCGCTGATCTGGGTCCTGCTGATGTCGAACCTGATGGCGATCCTGTTACAGACCCTGGCCGCGCGGCTGGGGGTCGTGACGGGGCACGACCTAGCCCAGGCGTGTCGAGCCGAGTATTCGCCGAAGGTCAATGTGATCCTGTGGCTCCTGGCCGAGGTCGCCATCGCGGCGACCGATCTGGCCGAGATCCTGGGGACGATCATCGCGCTGAAGCTGCTGTTCGGCCTGCCGATGTTGTGGGGCTGCTTGGTCACCGCGTTCGACACTTTCTTACTCCTCTATCTCCAACGATGGGGCATGAGGCAGGTGGAGGCGGTGATCCTCGCGCTGGTGGCGACGATCGGGGCGTGTTTCCTGGTCCAGATCTTCCTGGCCCAGCCGGACATGGGCGGGGTCCTGTCGGGGCTTCGGCCGAGCTTGCCTTCGGGGTCTTTGTATGTGGCGATCGGGATCCTCGGCGCCACGGTCATGCCGCATAACCTGTACTTGCATTCGGCGCTGGTCCAGACGCGTCGGATCGGCGGCGACCGGAAGAGCAAGGCGACGGCTTGCCGCTATTACCTCCTGGACTCGACGATTGCGCTGAACGCCGCATTCTTCGTCAACATGGCGATCCTGGTCCTGAGCGCGGCGGTCTTCCACCGCCATGAGGTCGAAGTCGCCAGCATCGAGGAGGCGTACAAGCTACTCCCGTCGTTCCTGGGAGCGGCCGCTCCGATCCTGTTCGGGATCGCCCTCCTGTGCGCCGGCCAGAGCTCGACACTGACCGGGACGCTGGCCGGCCAGATCATCATGGAAGGCTACCTGCACCTCCGGATGGCGCCCTGGTTGCGTCGGCTGATCACCCGGCTCCTCGCCTTGGTCCCGGCCGTGCTGGTCATCTCGCTGTCGGGCGAGCAGTCGACTCAGGGATTGATCGTCCTGAGCCAGGTGATCCTAAGCTTACAGCTCTCATTCGCCGTGATCCCGCTGATCCACTTCACTTCCAGCCGGGAGAACATGGGCGTCTTCGTCACGCCATGGTGGGGACAGGTACTGGCGTGGACGACAGCCGCGGTCATCGTCTCGCTCAACGGCAAGCTGGTCTTCGATCAGATCAGGGACTGGGTCGACCTCGCGTCGAGATCCGGGCAATCCATCGGTCCGATCCCCTTGAGCTTGCTTGTGACCGTCGGCCTTTACGGCCTCGCCGGTGCCGTGGGTGCCTTGCTCGTCTGGGTGACGATCAAGCCGATCGTCCGACGATCGCCCGCGTGGCTCCCCAAGCCGACAGTGAAGCTCGACTGGATGGCCGCCTTGAGGCCACGGACCCTTTCCAGGATCGGCGTCGCGCTGGAACACGACCATGCCGATACGGAGATCCTCAACCGCGCCCTGGGCCTGGCTCAGACCCAGTCCAGTCCCAGCGAGCTGGTCCTGCTTCACGTGGTCGATACGGCCATGACGCGCGTCCTGGGCTCCGAGACGGCCGACCGCGAGACCGGCGCCGACGAGCGGTACCTGGCCGACCTGGTTTCCGCCTTGCATGATCGCGGCTATTCGGCTCGCTCCGTGCTGCTCTACGGCCCCGACCCGGCCGGCGAGCTCGTCGCCTACCTCCGCCACGACCCGGTCGACCTGCTCGTCGTCGGCTCGCACGGCCACGGGATGGTCCGCGACCTCCTCCTGGGCCAGACCGTCGACCGCGTCCGGCATCGCCTCGACGTACCCATGCTGATCGCCCGCCCCGACCGCGAGGGGGCCGTTGACGACCATCGCCCAGAATCGGGAAAAATCCGGGACAACGCCGAGGGTGAAGGTTACTGACACCGGCACTTTCGTACCGGCGCGCTGGTCTGGCCAGCCCCGATCTCCTCCGATCATCTTGCGATCCTCCCCTTGGGAGGAGGTCAAAGCTCGTTTGAAAGGTTCCTGACGATGAGCTTTCCGCTGTCGCGGTCTACCATACCCGTAGCGAACCCAGGGGCTGGCAGCGTCGTGTTCGATAGCCGGTGGTCGTGCCCGCCGACCTTGAGTAACCAACGACCCACATCGCGATGCAGATCGACGACCCGCTCCATGCAGTGTGTGAAGATCGGAGCCGTCACGAGCACGAAACCCAGAGTGGTCGCGATGGACAGCGATCGCGGAACGCTTCGTCCCAGCGTCGCCCGGTATGTACGGCTTAGCCAGGTCCCGCCGATGGCTCCCAGCCCGTGCAATCCGAAGAACGCGGACTGCCAGCCGAGCAGATCGGGCGCGACCGGTACCATGAGGTAATCGTGCAGCAGGCCGCTCGTCGCGAAGACCGCGAGGATCCCGATCGCCGGCCGTCGCCCTCTTCGACCGATCGGCGCGAAGACATGCTTCTTCAGCCATCGATGCATCCACACGTTGTATCGGCTCCAGAAGTCGAGTACGGAGTGGGCCAGGATGGGGTATCGAAACCCGTCGGTGACGAGAAAGCCGGCTGCCGCGAACGCGGCGACGAGGAGATGGTTCGAGCCGCTGGCGAGCAGGTAAATCTCCACGCACTTGAAGAAGGTGTCCAGCCAGAGGCTGCGGTCGGGTAAGTCCAGGAATTGCCCCCCGGCGGCCAGGGCCAGTCCTGCCACAATGCACGGGACTCCGGCCGCGAGGCGTCGCCAGGTTATCGAGATGCGGCGACGCATCCCCAGGATCGGCACCCCGACCTCCTCGATCGCGAGGGTCGGCCAGAACGTCAATGCCAGCCAGACCCGGATGAGGTCGTCTTCGTATCGTGGGGCCGCGAGCCAGTCGATCGCCTTGAGCATCACGATCCCTCCCAGGATCGCGAAGATCATGGAGACCCGAGGGTTTGGGCTCGGGATCAGCCAAAACGGCGCGGAGAGGGGAATCAAGCAGCAGGGCCCGGCGAGGAGTCCCCAGGCCATCATGGGGATTCGTCCCCGGGCGCGGACCAGGAGCGGGGCGAACACAGCGGGTGTAGCCAACACGGTGAACACGGCCGCAATTCGGAGGGCCGCCATCTCGATATCCTCGCCTATCCGAGCCCCGATCGTTCATTCCACGTCGATGACTCGGAAGGATTGTAACCTCTCCGGATCGTTCGGCCCGGGGACATCTCGGAGATTTGTCGGAGGCCGGACGCCCGCGAAACCGTTTGACGCGGGCGGGTATGCTCGGAGGCGATTGACCGCTCGAAGTGGACCGCTTTATAATACTTTACGAAAATCGGAGTCTCTGGCGGCAAGTCGGGCGGCACGTGCGGGCCGTAGGCAAGCGATGGCCATCACGTATTACAAACGGTTCCGCATGGAGGTCGACCTGGATCGGGCGGTGACAGCCGGGGCGCTGCCGGAGTCCTTCGTCTGGGTGCCCTGGGAGGAAACACTGCTGGAACCGCATGCCGAGGTGAAGTATCGGAGTTTTTTGGGCGAGATCGACGCCTATGTCTTCCCGTGCCTGGGCGATCGGTATGGTTGTCGTCGATTGATGAACGAGATCCGCCGGAAACCCGGTTTCCTCCCCGGTGCCACCTGGCTGATCGCAAGTCCCGAGGGATATGTGGGAACCGTCCAGGGGGTCATGGATTATGGGCCCATCGGGGCGATCCAGAATGTCGGGGTCATTCCGTCGTATCGCGGGCTGGGGCTGGGCCGGGCTCTCATCCGGCGCGCACTCGCCGGATTCAGCCAGGCGGGATTGCATCGAGCTTACCTCGAGGTAACCGCCGAGAATGCCGCTGCCGTCCAGCTCTATCGTGACGTCGGATTTCGACGGATCAAGACCCTCTACAAGGCCGTCGGGAATTAGGACTCGCGAGGCTCGCCCCGGGGCATCTGCTCAGGAATCCATCCATGCCTTGCCCGCTGGCCGAGAATCGGCCGGCAACCAGCCCCTTAGCCCTACCCTACCACGGTACCCTCGGCCGTACCAATTGCGAGTTCAAGAAGAGGTTGCAGCTATCCCCGATGACACGATACGGTTGATTGATCGACCGATGTCGGCAGGAGTCGGAATCCCTTGCTAGAGGTTCACGTGGCAGAATCAAAGACATCAACGATCGAGCAGTACACATACCCGAATGGGCTGGTCCTGCTGGCCGAGACGATGCCGGGAGTCCAATCGGCGGCGTTCACGATGCTCTTGCCTGCGGGAGTATCTTACGAGGGAGCCGAGGGGCTGGAGCTGGGGGGCGGGGCTGCAACCATGGCAGCGGATTGGATCACGCGGGGCGCCGGCCCGCGAGACAGCCGCGAACTGCTGACGGCGCTCGATAATCTGGGCGTCAGCCATGCCGAGAGCGCCCAGACGCTCCATACCTCACTGGCGGCGGCCACTCTCGGCCGAAATATCGAGCCGGCCCTCGAGATCTTCGCCGACGTGGTGCTGCGTCCCCATCTCGATGCGGAAGAAATCGAGCCGATCCGGGCGCTTTGCCTCCAGAACCTGAGGAGCCTCGAGGATGACCCCGGGTCGAAGGTCATCTACGAGCTGAGACGCCGCCATTTCCCCGACCCCCTGGGCCGTCCTTCGCCGGGCACCCCGGAGGGTGTCTCCTCGCTGACGGCCGACGAGATCCGGGGTTTCTGGGAGGCGACCTATCGGCCCAATGGGGCGATCCTGGGAGTGGCCGGCGCCATCGACTGGCCCCGGCTCCGCGACACGGTCGGCCGGCTCTTCGGCGAATGGGAGCCCCGGCCCGAGCCGAAGATCCACGTGCGGCCCGCCGGCCCGCTCCGAGACCATCTCCTCCGCGAGACGCAGCAGATCCAGATCGCCATGGCGCAGCCCGCTGCGACCGTGGACAGTCCCGAGTATTACACCGCGCGCGCCGCCATTGCCATCCTGGGGGGCTATTCTTCGGCCCGGCTGTTCACCGAGGTCCGCGAGAAGCGCGGGCTATGCTATTCGGTTTATGCCAGCTACGAGGGCCATCGCGATCGCGCCGCCATGCTCTGCTATGCCGGTACGTCCGCCGATCGGGCGCAACAGACCCTCGACGTCATGCTGGCCGAGCTCCATCGCCTCGCCCTCGACGGAGTCGCCCTCGACGAGTTGGAGACGATGCGGGCGGGCCTCAAGAGCTCGCTGATCATGGCCCAGGAGTCGAGCATGAGCCGGTCTGGCGCCCTCGCCTCCGACTGGTATTACCTGGGACGTGTCCGGAGCATCCAGGAAATCTCCGCCGCCCTCGATGCCCTGACCCCCGAAGGCGTCTCGGCCTACGCCGCCAATATGGCCCGGCCCGATGACCTGACGATCCTGACACTCGGACCCACACCTTTGAAGTTGAGTGTCGCGTAGCGAGTCGCGAGCGAATTCGGGCCGAATCGTTGCCGGTCGCCCTCGCGACTCGCCACGCGCGACTCGCCGCTCGGCAATGAGCGAAGATCACGGAGCGAGCACCATGCGATTTCATCAGACCAAACTGGATAACGGCCTTCAAGTCATCGCGGAGTTGAACGACCGCGCGCACTCGGTCGCCGCCGGCTTCTTCGTCAAGGCGGGGAGTCGCGACGAGTCGAGCGAGCTGGCGGGCGTGTCGCATTTCCTCGAGCATATGACCTTCAAGGGGACACCGAGGCGCGACGCATTGGCAGTCAATCGCGACTTCGATCGCGTCGGTGCCAAGCACAACGCCCAGACCTCGGAAGAGGATACCTTTTATCACGTCACGTGCCTGCCCGAGTATCTCGCCCCGTCTTTCGACGTCCTCTCCGACATCCTCCGGCCGACGCTCCGGGGCGACGACTTCGAGACCGAGAAACAGGTGATCATCGAAGAGATCCGGATGTACCTGGACAACCCGATGTCGGTGGCCTACGAGGCGGCCAAGACGGCCCACTTCGGCGGGCATCCGCTGGGAAACAGCATCCTCGGAACCGTCGACTCGATCACCGCCCTGACGGCCGACCAGATGCGCGCGTACTTCGCCGCGCGATACAGCCCGGCCAATATCGTGCTCGCGTTCGCGGGCAAGGGCGAGTGGGAGCCGC
>JBKQHM010000282.1:0-8351 GCA_052148775.1 Isosphaeraceae bacterium
TCCTCGGATTATGCCTGACGGCGCCGGGCCTGGCCGTCCCCGGGCTGGACTGGCGCTTCCGGCTGGGGCTGGCCGTGGTACTCGGGTCGGTGCTGGTGCCGGTGGTCGGGATGGAGGCTGTTCCGCCGGCCAATTTGCCGGGCGTCCTCTGGGAGGGTTTCGCGGAGATCGTGACCGGTGGGCTGATGGGGTTGACCGCCGGGCTGATCGTGGCGGGGGCCCGATCGGCCGGCGAGCTGGTGTCCGCCCAGGCGGGGCTCTCGACCTCCACGCTCTTCGATCCGGATTCGGGGGAGGAGTTGACGGCGATGGGCCGCCTCTACGGCTGGATCGCCATGGCCGCGTTCCTGGCGATGGACGGCCCGCTCGTGCTGATGCGGGCGACGGCCGAGAGTTACACGGTGATTCCCGCTGGGCAACTGCTGATCACGCCGGAGTCCGCGAAGCAGGTTTTCGGTCAGGTCGGCCATGCCCTGGAACTGGCTCTCCGAGCGGCTGCACCGCTGGCGATCGCGATGGTCATGGCGGGCATCGTCCTGGGTTGGCTGAGCCGGACGGCACCCTCGCTACCGTTCCTCGCCCTGTCGTTGCCCATCCGAGCGGGCCTCGGGATCGTCCTGGTTCTCCTCGGCCTGGTGGTGCTCATGGCCACGCTCTCCTCGGCCTGGAACGCGGCGCTCCCCGTCCGCTGATCCTGTGGGTGAAACCCTGGGAAATCTAAGGATCTCTCATGTCCGAGGACCAAACACAGCCACCGTCGAATCGTCGCCGGCAACTGGCTCGCGAGCAGGGACAGGCGGCACACAGTCCCGAGCTGACCGCCGCCGCGGGCTGGCTCGTGGCCGTGGTGCTCCTCGGCGCATTCGGCGAGGACCTGGCGTGGGCGATGGTCGGCCTGGTTCGCTCCCCGATGGTCGACCCGTCGGCGATGTCGGCCGATCCGTCGGGGGTCGCGTCTCGGGTCCGCGGCCTGATCCTGATCCTGGCCTGGCCGCTCGGATTCATCCTGGCGGGTTTCGCGGCCGCCGCACTGACCGCGCACCAGTTGCAGGTGCGGGGCCTGTGCGCCTCCCGGCTGATCGCCCCCGACCCGGCGCGGCTCTGGACGCCCGGCACGGGTCCCGGATTCGGGACACGAGCCGGGAACGTCGCCTGGGCGACGGTCAAGGCCTTGGTCCTCGTGATCGTCTCGGCCTGGGTCCTGAGCGACGGCTGGGTCGAATTCCAGCGGCTCAGCGCGCTCGAACTGCCGCAAATGGTTCGGTCGGCCGGACGATCCGTGCTCCACGTGCCGGCGGTCCTGGCGGGCGTGCTCCTGGTCCTGGGGCTGGTGGATTACGGCCTGCGTTTCGCGCGATACGAGGCGATGCTGCGGACGACCCCCCAGGAGCAGCGCGAGGACCAGCGGACGATGGAGGGGGATGTCGCCGTGCGGGCGCAACGGCGCCGGATCGCCCGGGCCTGGCGCGGCGACTCGGCGGACCTGCTCGCCGGCGCCAGCCTCGTGCTGACCGGCCCCGGCGGCCTGACGCTGGTTCTGTCGGGCGGGGCTCCGCCGCGAAAGGTCGCGATCCGTACGTCCGCCAGCGGGGAAGCCGGTCATCGGCTGAGGCGTTCCGCCGAGGCATCCAAAATCCCCCAGATCGAGGCCGGTTCCCTGGCCCGTCATTTGGCCTGTAACCCCGCTTCGGAACGGACCATCTCGCCCGAGCGATTCGCGGAACTCGCCGCGATCTGGCCGCCTCGGGCCGCCTCTTGAATGCTTCCCCATCCATATCAGGCGCCCGCGGTTCGCCTTGGCAGACCTTTACCGAGGACCGCCCGGATCCGAGTCCGGTTCGGCATCGTGATGGACACAAGGATTCAAAGAAGCTATAAAAGTCGATATCGGCTATGAAGCGCCAGGATGAGACACCAGGATGGAGGCATCATGGGGATGCATCGGCTTGAGCGGCGACGGGGCTGCCGGCCCACCGTAGAGGGCCTCGAGTCGCGGCGACTGCTGGCGGCCATGAGCCTGTTCTCATTGCCAACGGGTACCCATCCGGACGACATGGTGGACGGGCCGGACGGGAACCTTTGGTTTGTCGATGAGGGCATCGGGATCGGCATGTTCAATCCGACGACCCAATCGACTACGATTTTTCCCACGGAGGGCGGTGGGGGCAGCTTTCGAGGGGTCGCGGTCGGACCCGACGGAAATATCTGGTTCACCGACTGGCGCGCCAACGAGGTGGGGACGATCAATGTGACGACGGACGTCATGACCGAGTTCCCTTTGCCGACG
This sequence comes from Isosphaeraceae bacterium, assembly GCA_052148775.1. Lineage (GTDB taxonomy): Bacteria > Planctomycetota > Planctomycetia > Isosphaerales > Isosphaeraceae > CAVZRC01. The sequence goes on from JBKQHM010000282.1 coordinate 2,288, forward strand.
CCAGACGCCGGGGTCGATGGCATCACGGCGGGGCCGGATGGCAACCTCTGGTTCCTCCAGTCGGGTACCAGCCAGATCGGGTCGATCAACGCAACAACCCATGCCATCACCGAGTACAGCTTGCCATCGAGCGACTTGATCGGTTTTGGCCCCACGGAAGAGGACCTCACGATGGGGCCCGATGGCAATCTTTGGTTGGCGGCAACGGGATTGGCGGGGGAACCGTATGGAGCGGTCGAGATGTTCAATCTGACGACACACGAATTAACCGACTTTCCCCTGCCAGATGACTACGGGCCGACCGGCATCACGATCGGTCCCGACGGCAATCTTTGGTTCGCAGCCAACACGGCGATCGGGACGATCAACACGACAACCGACGCCATCACCATGTTTCCGCTACCTCCTTCCCCAGGCTCCGGCTGGGAAGGCTTGTACGATATCCCGGACCCGATCGGCATCACGACCGGTCCCGATGGGAATATCTGGTTCGCCAATTGGGCCGGGAACAGTATCGGGATGATCGATCCGACGACCCACGCCATCACGGAATTTCCCATCCCGAATGACGTTCCCGACCAGTGCTGCGGGCCGGCCCCGTTCGACATCGTCGCGGGTTCCAACGACGCTGTCTGGTTCGACTTGGCGGCATCCGATCAGATGGGGGAGATCAACCTGAGCCCCCCGAATTCGGGCTCGACAGGCCCTGCTGGAGGCTTCAGCCCGGCCTCCCCGCCGGCTGCGGCCTCCCCACCGACTACGGCCTCCCCGCTGACTGCGGATGACCCGCCCGCGCCGGGATTCCCATTCAGCTTTACGATCGACCTCATCGGCGGATCGATGCCGGCCGCTGCACAGCACGATGATACGATTACTCTCGCCTTGGGTAACAAGCCCGCATCCGGAGGCGACGGCCTCTCGTTCACCACCAGGAACGGCGTGACCTCCGTCTCCGGTCTAACTCTCAGGCGATTCGACCATGGCGCAGGCTATCGGATTGCGACCGGCGAGCGCGCCCGGGTCGCGATGCCCAATGCGTCCTGGAAAATCGCACTGCCGCGACTGCTCGCGACCGAGAAGATCCTCACCGCCGGCAAGGGGAAGAATCGGCATGACGTCGGCATTCGAGTGGTCCTGGCAAAAGCTTTCGAGCCGGCCCTCGCCCGCGACATGACCAATCGAACCGCATCCGTTGCGAGCGGACGTCGATCCGGATCGGCCGGTCTTCAGGTGTCGTATCAGACATCGGTCGGCATCGACAATCTCGTCCTCTACGGTAAAGCCAAGGTCGCCTCGACCGGGCAGATTGTCGTGGTCGCGAAGACCCAGAGCGGTTAACGCCTGAATAGCGTAAACCCACACCGACCCGAAGCGACCATCTTGAACTGGCTCTCTCGCTATGAAGCCGGTTGGGAGGAGGCCGCTGCGGCCTGAAGTGACGCGGGATGGGCTCGACAGCTCCGACCCGGCCGGGAAACGGGGACACGAAGCGGGGATGCGGTTCGTGATCCATTCAAGCCCCCGATTCATTCGGCTTGGTTGGTCGACCCTCCGGTCGAATGGGGTCTTCCAAGCCCTTCGACCTGGGAGAATTGATCCGTCCGAGTTTGCTTGGCAACCGCCGGCATCTCGCATGCGTGACGGCATGTTTCGACGGCGTTTTGGCGGGCTCGAGTGAACTTTTTTCGAAAATTTTCGATTTTTTTATCTCGTGGATCAGTTGGGGGTTGCGTCGATAAAGTGCGTCCATTTCGCGATAGGTGCATTAAGGAAATTGCAAATCGGCGGCATTCTATTTAATAGGGAAAGTGTGTGAAACCGTCCGTGGTCGGTCCTCGGTCTCACGGCATCGTACCGATCTGCTCAGACCATCTCGGAATCGAAGTCCGTTGATTCCATTCCTTTCGCATATCCTCGCCCGTCGCGGGCGCACCGACCAGCCTGGGCTCCGGGCTGAAAACCGCGATCGGGGCGATCGAGACCTGGCCGAATGTTGTCTTCGAGTGCAAACCAGCGCATACCGATCGCACGTCTCCAGGGCCGGAAAATTGGCCCCGCACCCCTCTGAGCCTTTTAAGGCCCTCGGATTCCCCGGGCCGGGTCGCATTCGATCTGGACAGGCGCGTTGATCGGCGGTATCGTCCGGCCCACACGTCACAACCATCATCTTTCAGGGCGTTGAGATCGGTCGGGATCGCCGATTCCGGGTGGAAACCCGGGAACCGGACATCTTGTGCATCGAGTCGAATCGACTCGAGCCGATCGCAGTCCGAGCTTGTTGTTGGAGGGAAAGGGTGGCTTACCTCCGGGGTCTAGTCCTGCCGATCACCATCATCGGCGCGATCCTCGTCTTCGTCGTGCCGATCCCCCCGCTGTTGCTCGACGTCCTCCTGTCGGCCAACTTGACGGTGGCGGTGGTCGTGCTCCTGACGACGCTCTCGATCCGCACTCCGCAAGAGTTCAGCGCGTTCCCGACGATCTTGCTGACCACCACCTTGACCCGACTGGTCCTGAACGTCGCAACGACCCGGCTGGTGCTGACGCGGGGCGGCGAGGACCGACTGAATGCCGCGGGAGGCGTCATCAAGGCATTCGGTGAGTTCGTCGCCGGCGACCAGGTGATCATCGGCGTCATCCTGTTCTCGATCCTGGTGGTGATCCAGTTCGTGGTGATCACCCGCGGGGCGACCCGTATCAGCGAGGTCGCCGCGCGGTTCATGCTCGATGGGTTGCCGGGGCGACAGATGGCGATCGACGCCGACCTGCACGCCGGGGTGATCGACCAGCACGAGGCGCATCGTCGCCGCGACGACGTCTATCGACAGGCGGACTTCTTCGGGGCCATGGACGGGGCGGGCAAGTTCGTCCGCGGCGATGCCGTGGCCGGCGTCGTGATCCTGCTGGTCAACATCGCCGGCGGGCTCTACCTCGGGATCGCCAAGTACGAAATGAGCGCGGGCGAAGCGGTGAATGTCTTCACAAAGCTGACGATCGGCGACGGCCTGGTGAGCCAGGTCCCGGCGTTCCTGATCTCGTTGGCCTCGGGATTGATCGTGACCCGATCCTCGTCCTCGACCGATCTGAACCGTGACGTGATCGAGCAATTGTTCACGCGGCCTGCCGTGCTGGGGATGGCCGCCGTATTCCTCGGACTGATGGCACTGACGCCCTTGCCCAAGGTGCCGCTCCTGGCCCTCGGCGCCGGACTGGGCACCACCGCGATGGTCCTGGGCTCCCGGCGCGCCAATGAGCCGGTTGACGAGCCGCAGTCCGATGTCAGGGCGAGTGCGAGTGCAGCGGCGGGGGCGACCCCGGTCCCGACGCGATCCCGGTCCGAGGAGTCGCGGGTGGCCGTGAATCCCCCGGCGCGGGGCAAGGCCGCCGTGTCGGTGACGAGGTCCGAGGGGGAGCCGAGCGAGGGGGGCTCGGACCGGATGGAGGATCTGCTGTATGTCGATCCGCTCGAGCTGGAGATCGGCTTCCGGCTGATCGGCATGGCCGACCCGACCCGCAACGGCGACCTGCTCGGGCGGCTCAAGACAGTCCGACAGCGGGTTGCGAGGGAGATGGGCCTGATCGTGCCGCAGGTGCGAATCCACGACGAGATCGGCCTGCCGGCCAACGATTACCGGGTGAAGATCCGGGGGACACAGGTGGGGCAGGGGATCGCTTACGCCGGTCGGCTGCTGGCCGTGCCGCCGGCCGGCATGGTCACGCGTCCCGATGGCCGCGATGGCGTCGACCCGGTCACCGGCCAGCCGGCCGTCTGGATCCACGCCGATGGCCGCGAGGTCGCCGAACTCGCCGGTTGCCGCGTGATGGACGCCTCGGCGGTCGTCGCGAGCCATTTCGGCGAGATCGTCGCCGATCACGCGGACGAGCTGCTCACCCGGGAACAGGTCGAACGGCTCCTCGAACGGGTCCGGACCACGGCGCCGACGCTGGTCGGCGAGGTCGTCCCCGGACTCCTTCGCGCCGGCGAGCTTCAACGGGTCTTGCAGAACCTGTTGCGGGAACGCGTCAGCATCCGAAACCTGGAGACGATCCTCGAGACGCTGGCCGTCCACGCCGGTCGGACCAAGGACATCGATGTCCTGACCGAGCTGGTGCGCCAGAGCCTCGCCCGCCAGATCACCGAGGCCTACCGCGGGACCGACGGTCGGCTCCGCGTCGTCACACTGGACCGAGCGCTCGAGGACCGATTGGCCGCCGCGGGGAGCCGGGCCGAGACGCGGCCCGCCGAGGCTCTCGGCGAGGATACGGCCCGGAGCATCATCCGCGCCGCGGCCATGGCTGTCGGGACGCTGGTCGAGAACGGCTATCCTCCCGTGATCCTCACCGCTCCGGCCGCCCGAGCCCTTCTCAAGGATCTCACCCGCGCCGATCTGCCGCGGCTGGTCGTCCTGGGCCAGCGCGAGATCCCCCGCGATACCCCCGTGGAGGTCCTCGGCAGCGTCGTCGAGGAAGAGCCCGAAGTCGTGACCACTTTCACTACGACTCATTAGCTCAGTTTTCAACGAACCGCTGAATACTGAACGCTGAACACTGCGAGGGAAGAGGTTGATGGCTTCGAAAACCTACCGGGCCAGGACGATGAAGGAGGCGCTGACGCGTGTGCGTCGGGACCTCGGGGGCGACGCGGTGATCCTCGCGGCGCGGGAGGTCCGGCGCCGCCGGCTCTTCGGGCTGGGTGCCCACGCGCTGGTGGAGGTCACCGCGACCGATCGTATGCCGTCGGAGGTGGCCGTCGAGATCGCGGGGGCCCGGTCGATGCCCTCGGCGGCGCCCGGCTTCGGGGTCACGACCTCGGTCAGTCCTTCGCCGGCCTTGCAGGGTCGGTTTGGCGAGCAGCTCAGCCGTCTGCACGCCATGGTCGAGACCCTCAGCCGTCAGGGCCGGATCGACCACCTGCTCCCGGAACTCCCCAGCGAGCTGGTCCCGATCTACTCGCAACTGGTCGAGGCCGACATCCCGGAAGTCCTCGCCCGTCGGCTGATGCGGCACGTCGCCGAGACCCTCGAGCCCGACCAGTTCGAGCAGGCCGAGTCGATCCGCGGGGCCTTGTGCCAGGCGGTGGCGCAGTGCATTCCGGTCGCGCCGCCGATCCAGGCGTTGGTCGGCGTTCGACGCGTGGTAGCCCTGGTGGGTCCGACGGGGGTCGGCAAGACTACGACCGTCGCCAAGCTCGCCGCCAATTTCAAGCTGGCCCACGGCGTCCGCGTCGGACTGCTCACGGTGGATACGTACCGGATCGCCGCGGTCGAGCAGCTCAAGACTTACGCCGAGATCATCGACCTGCCGCTGGGCGTGGTGAATGATCCGGCCGAGATGAGCCGAGCCCTCGACGAGCTGGGCGACGTCGACCTGGTCTTCATCGACACCGCAGGCCGCAGCCCGCGCGACGAGGTCAAGATCCGCGAGCTGAACGAGTTCCTGCTCCGGGCCCGGCCGGACGAGGTCCACCTGGTCCTGAGCGCCGTCGCTGGCCAGCGGAGTCTCCGCTCCGCCGTCGAGAAGTTCGCCTTGGTCCAGGTCGATCGCCTGATCGTGACCAAACTCGACGAGGCCGACAGCCTGGGCGGAGTCCTGGCCGTGCTGGGCCTCTCCAGCCGGCCCGTCAGCTACCTGACCACCGGGCAGGCCGTCCCCGATGACATCGAGCCGGCCGACCGGATGCGGCTCGCGCGGCTGATCCTCAAACAGGAAGATCTGGCGTGAATTCGTCCTGTCAGCGAGTGTTAGCAGTCCGATAGGGACCGATCGATCCGAACCGGGTACCCCGATCTCGATCCGACGCGTGAGGAGATCCCTATGTCCGACCAGGCAGATAAGCTCAGGCAACTCGTGGGAGCGAGCCGGGCGGCGACGGCCCTGGCCGAGGACGAGCCGGATCCGGTCGCGAACGCGGCCGGCTCGGCCCGCACGACCCGATCGTTGCTGTTCACCAGCGGCAAGGGGGGCGTGGGGACATCGAACCTGGTGCTGAACCTGGCGATCGCCCTGGGCGAGCTGGGCCAGCGCGTCCTGGTCGTCGATGCCGACCTGGGCCTGGCGAACCTGGACC
>JBKQHM010000283.1:0-3620 GCA_052148775.1 Isosphaeraceae bacterium
TCGTCAACCTGGTCGACCGACAGGTCGAGGTCTTCAGCAACCCAGGCCCCGCCGGTTATCAGTCCCATCAGAACCACCCTGCGGGCGATAACGTCCCGGTCGTCATCGACGGCCAGCAGCTTGCCCCGATCGCGGTCAACGACATCCTTCCTTGACGGCCGCCGACGCACGAGTACCCAGAAGACTTCCATGAAATTGATCATCGCCGTCATCCAGCCCACGAAGCTCGAGGCCGTCAAGGAGGCGCTGTCGCAGGTCGAGGTGTTCCGCCTGACGGTGATGGACGTCCAGGGCTTCGGGCGGCAGAAGGGTGCGGCCGAGGTCTATCGCGGGCACGAGGTGACCGTCAACGTGCTCCGCAGGATCGAGCTGCAGATCGCCGTGAACGAAGACTTCGTCGATCCGACGATCAGCGCGATCCTCAAGGCGAGCCGAAGCGGACCCGACGGCATGATTGGCGACGGCATGATCGCCGTGCTCCCGCTCGCCGATTGCGTGAGGATTCGGACCGGCGAACGTGGCCCGGAGGCCATTTGATGGGCATCGCTGCGGTGATCTTCGATTTCAACGGTGTGCTGGTCGACGACGAGTCGGTGCATTTCGCACTGTTCCAGGAGGTGCTGGCCCAGGAGGGGGTGGCGATCACGGAACAGGACTACCACGAGCGCTACCTGGGCTACGACGATCGGGGTTGTTTCGAGGCGGCCCTGCGCGACGGCGGCCAGTCGGCCGACCGCGCCCGGCTCGACGAGCTGATCGCCCGCAAGGCGCGGCGATACGTCGAAGTCGCCGAGCAGGGCCTGCGATTCTTCCCCGCCGCGGCCGAGACGTTCCGGGCCGTGGCGTCGCGATGGCCGGTGGCGATCAACTCGGGGGCGCTGCGTCCCGAGATCGTGTACGCCCTACGGCGGATGGAATGCCTCGAGATGGTCTCGGCAATCGTGTCGGCGGAGGATACCGACAAGTGCAAGCCCGACCCGGAGGGCTACCGGCTGGCCCTGGCCGCGCTGCGGGCGCGTCGCGGATCGTCGGCGACGGGCCTCGGGATCCCCGCGGGACTCGCCGCCTCCGACTGCCTGGTGATCGAGGACAGCCTGGCCGGGATCGTCTCGGCCAAGGGGGCCGGGATGTGGGCCGTCGGCGTGGCCACCACCTATGACGCCGACTCGCTCCGCCGGTCCGGCGCTGATGCGGTCATCGATGCGCTGGCGGTCGCGACGCCGGAGTGGATCGAGCGGCAGTTTTCTGAGGGTGGCGGGTGAGGCGCGATTCGGTGCCGCCGTCGAATCTCCGGCAGGGCCTAGCGATTGCCAGACCCCTCGCCCTGGAGCAGGGGTTGTAGGAATTCATAGGGCCGTTTCGGACGGGCATCCGGCGATGACTCCGGCGAGATGATCTGGGTCGGCGTCGGCTCTCCCGCCTCGCCCGTCGCCAGGGGGATGAGCCAGAGCCGCGCGATGCCGGCGTCGCCGGCAGCTCGTCGATCAATCGGACGACTGCTGTATTGCCCGTGCCCCGGACCTGCCGGTCGCGCGCGGCGAGAGCATTGATCGCCAAGTTCCGTGCGATCCGGGACAGCCAGGCGCGGAACGTCCCCCGTGCCGGGTCGGGGTCGAACCGGTCGATCGCCGAGGCGACGGCCCGGAAGACCTCCTGAGTCAGGTCGATCGCGTCGGCGTCCTGGAGCCCGCGTCGACGCGCCAGCCGGTAGACCATGGGGGTGCAAATGTCGACGAACACCGACCACACCCGCTCATCCCGCGGGTCGCTGAGGCGGACCAGGAGGCTGGCTCGCGTGCTCGGCGTCTCGTCCATCCGTCGCCCTCCATTGAGGATTCACAACCCTCGTCGCGAATCCTTGACGAAATCGGCGGGAGCCCGCGATGGTTGGATGGCCTCACGTCCGAACTAATCCTCTTGACGGCTGAGCTTGGCGGTGCCGATCCTGTTGTGACGTTCCGTCGACCGCGTGCCAGGATGGCTCCGTGGCGGGCGAAGGAAGGGACAGGCATTCCGCTCACGTATTCTGTCCGACTCCGAGCCCGACCAATCCTCATCTCGGGAAGATGCGGCTCGCCGGATGGACACTCGTTTCCCGCCCCTCGCCACCCGCCGCTCAGCAAGCGGAGCGAGCGCATCCCCGCAGAGATCTTAATCCCGTGCAGCCGAGCTTGAGTCAACGCCTGTCCGACAACGCCTCCCGCCTCCGCCCCTGGCCGGACAGGCCGGTCGGGCTAGCGCTGGTGATCACCGACCTGGACGTGGGGGGCGCCGAGCGTGCCCTGACCGCGCTGGCGACCCGGCTGGAGCCGTCGCGATGGCGCGTCGGGGTCTTCTGCCTGGGAGGGCCCGGCCGGCTGGCCGAGGTCATCCGCGGGGCGGGCGTGGCGTGCGAATGCCTCGACGTGAGCCGACGACGCCCGTTGCAGGCGATCGCGCGGCTCGCGCGTCGCCTGCGACGATTCCGCCCGGAGCTGGTGCAGAGCTTCATGTTCCACGCGAACCTGGCCTCGCGGCTGGCGGCGCCCTGGGCCGGCGGTCCGTGGGTGGTCGGCGGGCTGCGGGTCGCCGAGCGACAGAGGCGCTGGCACCTCACCCTCGATCGCCTGACCGCGCGGCTGGCCGTCGGCTCGGTCTGCGTTTCGAGCGGCGTGCTGCGATTCAGCCGGGACGTCGGCGGGCTGGACCCCGCGCGGCTCACGGTCATCCCGAACGGGATCGACCCCGCGCCTTACGACGCCGCCGAGCCGGTCCCCCGCGCGACGATCGGGGTCCCGGCCGACGCCCACCTGGCGCTTTGCGTCGGCCGGCTGGATCCCCAGAAAGGGTTGCCCGACCTCCTCGATGCGGCCGAGCGGGTGATCGCGCAGTGCCCCACCTGGCACCTGGCGATGGCCGGCGACGGCCCGGACCGCGATTGGCTCCTCGGGCAACTCGCCGGGCGAGCCGTACTGGGCGAGCGGGTCCGGTGGCTGGGTGCCCGCGACGATGTCCCCGGCCTGCTCAAGGCGGCCGACGTACTGGTCCATGCCTCCCTCTGGGAAGGCATGCCCAACGCCGTCCTCGAAGCCATGGCCGCGCGCCGGCCCGTCGTGGGCACGGCCGTCGAGGGGACCGAAGACCTCATCGTCCCCGGCCAGACCGGCTGGCTCGTCCCGCCCCGCAACCCGGACGCTCTCGCCCGCGCCCTCACCGAGGCCGTCGCCGACCCGGAACGCTGCAAACGCCTCGGCGAGGCGGCCCGCCTCCGCGTCGAGCACGAATTCTCGATCGACGTCACCCTCGCCGCCTACGAACGCCTCTGGGCCGGGGTGATCGGCTACCTTGGTCATTAGTCATTGGTCGAGTTTGTCATTGGTCATTGGTCGAGTTTGTCATTGGTCATTGGTAGCTCTATCCTTCCCTGAAGCGGGGCAGGAAAGTTTGTGCCCTGTCTTCATTGGTCCTCAGCCTTCAGACGTCGATCATCGCCAGTGCTTTCGGGAATCCTTAGCAAGGAAATATCAACGCCGATTTCCGCGGAGGGGAAAACTGACTGACATTCTGATCGGCCAGGACCGTGATCTGTAGGGGATTGCCCCGGTCGTTGTCAGTCGGTTTCCCGCCTTCGGTTCCGTCGC
>JBKQHM010000284.1:0-16281 GCA_052148775.1 Isosphaeraceae bacterium
CACATTTGGCGGGATCACCTATCCGGCAGGCTCACTCCTCCAGGGTACTCGCTTCGGCTTGAATCCTAGCCTCATCAACAATAACGTGACGTCGGGGAATTACTATGGGAACGACGACTACGAGAGCACCATTGGAAACTCGAACTACAATGCGCTGCAGGTGAGCGTAAGAAGCGCGACCAAGTACGTGACCTATACCCTTGGCTACACGTGGAGCAAGTCCATCGACCAAGCCTCCTCGATCTCCGATGTGGCCGACCCGTACGATTTCAACGCCACGCGCGGCCTGATCACACCGCTGGACAGTCCATAAATCTCCGGAGGAGGATAGCCCGATGCATAGGGATCAGTCGCCGCGCCGCCGCTCGCCGGAGTCGCTGATTTTCCGGCCGGCGCCGGGGTCGGGTAGCTGCCCGGGTAGAGGCGCCCGCCGGATTCCAGCAGGCCGAACGCCTTGTTCAGGTAGGTGGCCCGGCTGGCACGCAGCTTCGGATCGGAGGGGACGCTAAGCCAGACGCCGAAATCGCTCGGCTCGGGAGTGCCCGGAGCGCTCATCTCCGGCTCGTTGATCAGGCCGGCGTCGCGAAACAAGGTGCCGCGATTGCGGCTGTCGATGACCTTCAGGATGTCGCTCGCCCCGTAGCTGTTGTTGGACAGCCAGTCCCAGAAGCCTTCATTCCCCGCGCACCAGATCATCCAGGTGTTGCGGCCGAGGGCTTCTTGCTGGGTCAGCGCGACGGGCTCGGCCCCGCGACTTGGCTTGGCAGTCCCCGCGGCTTTCGGCGCGGCCTTCTTGTCAATAAGCTGATCGGGCCAATCCTTCGACCCCAGTCCCAACGAATCCATCTTGGGAAAGTAGTCTTCGATCACCTGGGGATAGAAGTAATCATACGCAGCTTTCTCCGGGGTCTTGCCCTCGCTGATCGCCCTCACCATCGCCTCATCGGGGGGCGGTTCCGTCCCCGAATAGGGCTGCTGACAGCCCGATACGAGGAGTACCGACGCAAGAGCCGCGATCAGGGCAAGGCTTCGGACCATCTCGAGGCCGGTCCCCGGTTCCAACGCACCGGTCGACCGACCGGATCCCGGCGCAGCACGCATGAGGTCGAGCAGCTTCCCCGATATGGTCATGATCAGAACCTCACTTTGTCCCAGGATTCGCGGAGCGAGCATCGTGGATCGAGACGACGCGAACGGCGGACGACATCGCAAATTGCCACGAACGTACGCCCTTGGCCAGCGACCGAGGTAGTCTCTGATGATGCATGTCGACGGGAACCCATCACGTCCGCGCGCAGCTCGCCACGCGGCCGGTATGCGCCCCAACGCCCAGCCAACCGATCGGACTCCTCACGCTTTCGAGAACACAACGTTGAGATCTACACTGATCGATCCCACGCCGTGAATTGCGTCGGTGATCCTATCACCCCAATCAGGCGGATGCCATAAAAAAATCGAAATCCCGCCCAAAATATCGAAACCGGGCATGGAACACAGGATGACATGCGCGAATTCCTGTAGATCCAGCACGCTTCCCGTTCTCCTTTATTTCAATCTCGGCATGCTCTTACGTGAACGAGGATCGTAGGTACTCGTCGTCTCGGCGCGTCTCGGCGAGGAACGGCAGGGCTTTCCGTGTACCGCAACCCACGCCGACAGGTTGGCGCTCCCCGCGCAATTGCCGAAGGGGCGACGACCATCACGCCAGACATCGAGCGGGTCCCGATCCCGATCCGATTTCGAGTCAGTTCGAGAACGCTTCACGCCTGGAATGGAGTCTTTTCCATGACCACGATGGCCCGGCGGACGGCCTCCGGGACCGGATGGGGCCTTCTGGCCTCGTAGTCGAAGATGACGGCCGTCGAGGTCCCCTCCGCGGCCAGCATCCCCTGCGCCTCGCTGACGATCCGATGCGCGAAGCCGATGCTGGTGCGGCCGATGCGCGTGACCTTGATGCCCACATGGACCGTATCCGGAAACGTGATCGAGCGCCGGTAATCGCACGACGAAGACGCGAGGATCGAGCCGATCCGATCGTTCGACTGGAAAGCGACGAGACCCATCCGCATGAAGTACGCGATCCGGGCCGACTCGAACCAACGGAAGTAGACCGTGTTGTTCACGTGCCCGAACGCGTCCTGGTCGCCCCATTGCACCGGGATGGCGATCGATACGGGGTGGCCTTCGAGGAGGGCCTCGACCGTTTTTTCAGCATCCATGGAATCCTGGCCCGATCGGTGTGGGAGAGTCTGGCTGTTGGCCTCGATCATAAGACCTCGCGACGATCGCCGCCAGGACGGGAAGCGTTCCAGGGAGAGTTCCCGCCCCATCCCGCCGATGACCCGCCTCTTGACAGCCATCCCGTCGCCATGTGAGCCTGAAACCTCATGCATTCCTGATGGCTACCGCTCCTGGACGAAGGTATTCCGAATGACAACGCCCAGCCAGCCCGAACTCGAAGCCTCCGGCGACGACGCCGCGCAGGTGGCCGCACTGTCCCATGCCTATCGTCGCCTCCGCGACGAGATCGGCAAGGTGATCATCGGCCAGGAGAATGTGGTCGAGGACCTCCTCACGGGCCTGCTCGCCCGCGGCCACGTCTTGCTCATCGGCGTGCCCGGGCTGGCCAAGACCCTGCTCGTCAGCACCCTGGCGCGGATCTTGCAGCTCTCGTTCCGACGCATCCAGTTCACGCCCGACATGATGCCGTCGGACATCACCGGCACCGACATCCTCCAGGACGACCCGGAGACCGGCCGGAGGCGATTCACCTTCATCGCCGGGCCGATCTTCACCAACATGATCCTGGCCGACGAGATCAACCGGACGCCGCCGAAGACGCAGGCCGCCTTGCTCGAAGCGATGCAGGAACGGCACGTCACGGCCGGAGGTTCGACCTATCCCCTGCCCGACCCGTTCTTCGTCCTGGCGACCCAGAACCCGATCGAGCAAGAAGGGACGTATCCCCTCCCCGAGGCCCAGCTCGATCGGTTCATGATGAACGTCCTCGTGCCGTACCCCACCGCCGACGAGGAGCTCGAGATCCTCAGGCGCACGACCGGCGACGAATCGCCCTCGCCGTCGATCACGCTGTCGGGCGAGCAGATCCTCGCCCTGCAACACCTGGTCCGCCGCGTGCCCGTGGCCGATCACGTGTTCCAGTACGCGCGCGACATCGTCCGCGCCAGCCGGCCGAACGAGCCGGAGGCCACCGACCTGGTCCGCAAGTGCGTCTCCTGGGGAGCCGGCCCGCGCGCCGGGCAATCGCTCATCCTGGCCGCCAAGGCCCGCGCCGCGCTCAACGGCCGGCTCCATGCCGGCGTCGCCGACGTCCGGCACATCGCCAAACCCGTCCTCCGACACCGCATCGTCACGACCTTCCACGCCGAGGCCGAAGGGATCACCCCCGACAAGGTCATCAATCATTTGCTCGAAGAGATCCCCGCGGCCACCGAGAAAGCCACCGCCCGGCTGTTCTGGGCGAGTTGATTTGGGTCGCAAGCAAGCAAGGATACAGTCGGGGGACGGAGCCCCCTCCGACAATGGTAAACTTGGCCTGCCTCATGGAGGAGCCGGCTCCGTCCGGCGATCTTCGTCCGATCGTCAAGCGTTCTAGGCACCACCGACCAGTGACCAGCCACCAGCCAAATGATCGACCCCCAATCCCAGTCTCCGCCCCTTGATCCCACCGCACTGCACCGCTTCGGGCGGCTGGAGCTGATCGCGCGCCTGGTGGTCGAAGGGGTGATGTCGGGGCTGCACAAGAGCCCGTTCAAGGGCTTCTCGGTCGAGTTCGCCGAGCACCGCCAGTACGGACCGGGCGACGAGATCCGGCATATCGACTGGCGCGCCTTCGGCAAGACCGATCGCTATTACGTCAAGGAATACGAGGAGGAGACGAACCTGCGGGCGCATCTCGTGGTCGACTCGTCGGGGAGCATGGCCTACGCCGGGCGAACCGTGTCCAAGTTCGAGCACGCGCGACGACTCGCGGCCTCGCTGGCCTACCTGATGATCAGCCAGCGCGACGCTGTCGGCCTGGTGACGTTCGACGCGGCCCTGCGATCGATGATCCCGCCCCGGTCGGCTCCGGGCCACTTTTCGGTCGTGTGCAACACCCTGGAAAAGACCCGGACCGGCGGCGAGACCCGGCTGAGCGGAATCCTCCATGCCCTGGCCGAACGCATCCACCGGCGAGGACTCATCGTCATCCTCTCCGACGGGTTCGACGACCTCGACGACCTGACCTCGGCGCTGAGGCATCTGAGGCACCGTCGCCACGAGGTCCTGTTCTTCCACACGATCGCGCCCGAAGAGGAAGAGTTCCCCTTCCGCAGCCCGGCGCGGTTCCGCAGCCTGGAGCAGCCCGGCCACGAGATGCGCATCGACCCCGCGGTCCTCCGCGCGACCTACCTGGAGCGATTCCGCGCGTTCTGCCGGACGCTGGAAGAACGGATCCACGCCATGAACGCCGACTATCAACGGGCCTCGACCGCCGAGGCGATCGAGAAGACCCTCCTCGACTACCTGTCGTCGCGGTCGCGGCGGGGAGGCTGACGGCGTGAGCTGGGGGATCCTCAATACCGCGATGTTGCTCGGCCTCGGCGGTGCCGCGCTGCCGGTGATCATCCATCTGCTCAATCGCCGTCGCGATACGGTGATCGACTGGGGCGCGATGCAGTTCCTCGACCTCGGGAAACGGGCGCGAAAGCGGATTCGCCTGGCGGAGCTGCTCCTGATGCTGGCGCGGATGGGCCTGCTCGCGCTGGTGGCACTCGCGATGGCCCGGCCGTTCTGGGCGCCCCGCGCCTCGGCGGGATCGGCCGAACCATCCGAAGCGATGGCCGGATCGGGACTCGGTCGCGATGCCCCGCCGCGCGACGTGGTGCTCGTGATCGACGGGTCGTCGAGCATGGATCGTCGGCTCGATGCCACGACCCCGCGTACCCGAGCCATCGAGTGGGCCCGTCGGTTCGTGCGCCGGTCGCGCCCGGGGGATTCGATCGCGGTCCTGGTCGCCGGTGAACGCACCCGGCCCCTGATCGACCCGCCGAGTTTCGACCTCACCCGGGTGGACGAAACCCTCGCCGGTATCAAGCCCGCGCGGGGCTCGAGCGACATCCCGGCCGCGCTCGTCGAGGCATTCCGCATCCTGGGTCGGACCAGGAATCCGGGCCGCACCGTCATCGTCCTGACCGACGGTCAACGCCAGGCCTGGCGCGCCGGCGAATCGGGGCGATGGACGCTCGTCCGCGACCTGCACCGACGGCTCCCGTTCCCGCCCGCGATCTGGTCGATCGCCTTCGGCACCGGCGAGCCGTCCGCGATGCCCAACGGATCGGTCGGTCCGCTCGCCGTCAACCGGACGATGGTCACGCCGGGCTTGCCGATCGTCCTCACGACGACGGTCGAGAACGCCGGTCCCGGCCCGCTCTCCCGCACGGCCGAACTGATGGTCGACGGCCGCCCCCTCGCCGGCTCGGCCCAGGCCGTCGGCCCGATCCCGGCGGGCAGTCGAGCGCCGTTGTCCTTCAGGACCTCACTCAACTCCCTCGGCTCCCACCTGCTGACCGTCCGGCTCGACGGCGTCGACGCCCTCCCCGGCGACGACGAGTCCGACATCCCGATCGAGGTGTCGGCGGCCATCCCCGTGCTCCTGATCGACGGCGAGCCGAGCCCGGAGCCCTTCAGCAACGAGACCGACTTCCTCCGCGCGGCGCTGGCCCCGACCGGCGACGACGTCCCGCAGGTCCGTGCCCGGGTCATCGCCCCGAAAGAGCTGACTTCGGCATCCCTCAAGGGTCAAAAGGTCGTGGTACTGGCCAATGTCGACCGGCTGACCCCCGAGCAGACGGCCGCGCTCGGCGCGTTCATCGACTCTGGAGGCGGCGTCCTCATCGCGCCCGGCGACCGCACGGATGCCCCGTCGCTCGCCTCGATCGGCTGGATGCCGGCCCGGCTTGGCGACCGCAAGGGCGATGCGACCGCCCGCCAGACGATCGCCCATCCCGCGCCCCGGACGTTTTCCGGCCCGCTCATGTCCCCGTTCGGCCAGGGCGAGGTTCCGCCGCTCGTCGAGGCGGATTTCTTCGCGTACCGCATCCTTATCCCGGCGCCCAACGCTTCGGTATCGGCCCGGCTCGACACCGGCGATCCCTGGCTCGTCGAGCGCGCGTGGGGTCGCGGCCGCGCCCTCGTGCTCGCCAACGCGATCGACGCCGAGGCGGGGACCTTGCCGGCCAACCCCGACTTCGTCCCTTTGACCCATGAGTGGGTCTTCCACCTGGCCGGCGGCTCCGGACGGTCGTCGATCGTCCGGCCCGGCGAACCGCTGATCTTCCCGATCGATCCGCCCCCGGCGCCGGGAATCACCGCGATGCCGCTCGAAACCCCCGATGGCACCCTCGCGCAAGCCAGGGTCATTCGCATCGGCGAGTCGGCCGAGGCGCGATTCGACGACACGGGCGACGCCGGCGCTTATCGCCTCAAGCTCCCGGATCCGCCCGGCGGTATCATGTATGGCTCGGTCGCCGGCGATGCCCGGGAGTCGGACATGAGCCCCCTCGAACCGGCAGAGGCCGCGAAGCTCGCGGAAGGCTGGCCCCTCGCATTCGAGACCAACCCCGATCGCCTCGCCGCGCGACTCTCGGACGCCGAGCCCGGCGGCCGGCACGAAGTCTGGCGGCTGCTGGTCCTCGCCGCGCTCGGCTTCCTGTGCGTCGAGCTCTACCTCACCCGGAAGATCGTACGCGGCCAGGGACAGTTGTAGGAGCCCACGAACCATGACGTTAGACCTGTTCGGCGGGCGGCGGCTGGTGCTCGCGGGTTATCGCCTGGGCGGCGTCTGGATCGCCGCGGGGCTCGTCGCGATCGTCGTGCTCTGGTTCCTCTATCGCACCGAGCGGCACCTGGTCTCACGCCGCGCCGGGCTCTTCTTGCTCGCGCTGCGACTGGCGGCCACCGTCGCGCTCGTGCTGGCCCTGTTCGAGCCGATCGCGGCCCGGGTCTTCGATGAGTCGGTGCGAGGTCGCGTGATCGTCGCGGTCGACGTCTCGCAGAGCATGGAGACGGCGGACCCCGGTCGACCCGCCGACGCGCGCCGGGAACTCGCCCAGGCCCTCGAGCTCAGCCCCGGGGAACCGGTCGAAAAGATCTCGCGCCGCGAGGTCGCGCGCCGGCTGATCGACCGGAAAAACGCCCCGATCGCGCGACTGACCGACGACCACGCGGTCGATGCCTTCGCGTTCGCCCGGACGACCGCACCGGCGACCCTCGACGCCCTGGCCGAGTCGCTGAAGAATCCCACCAAGGCCGACGACCCTTCCCGACGAATGACCGACTGGCAGCCCGCGCTGGCCGAGGCGCTTCGCTCGGGCGAGTCCGGGGCGCCGGTCCTCGGCGTCGTCCTCGTGACCGACGGCCGTCAGAACGCGCCGGGCGACCCGATGCCGATCATCGATCGGCTCGCGTCGCGCGGCATGCCAGTCTTCCCGATCCTCGTCGGCTCGACGGTCCCGCCGCGCGACGCGGCGATCGCGACGGTCAAGGCACCCGAGACGGTCTACCGCGGCGACGTCGCTCGGATCGAAGCCACCCTTAAGATCGACGGCTACCCCGGCCAGGAGGTCATTGTGACGCTCGACCGGCCCGGCGGTTCGCCCATGCGGCAGACTGTCCGGGCACCGGCCGACGGCCGCATCGACCGGCCGGCCGTCACTTTTTCGGTCCCACTCGAACAGGTCGGCACGGCCGCATTATCCATCGCCATCGGACCACTCGAAGGGGACATCCGCCCCGATAACGACCGGCGTAACGTGATGATCCAGGTGGTGGACGACAAGGCGAACGTCCTGCTCGTCGACGGCGAAGCGCGCTGGGAGTTCCGCTACCTCCGCAATGCCCTGGCCCGCGACCCGCACGCGAAGACCACGGCGGTCGTCTTCCATCAGCCGGGTTCCGCCGGCGCGACGAAGCCGTCCTACGAAACGGCGTTCCCGGCCCTCCGCGATCCCTCGGAGAAGCAGCCCGACCCGCTCGGGACCTTCGACCTGGTGATAGTCGGCGACGTCGATCCGGCCGACCTGACGACGGAGACCTGGACCCGTCTGGAATCCTACGTCGCCGAGCGAGGCGGGACGCTGGTGTTGAACCCCGGCCCGAAGTCCTGGGCCGCGCTCCTGAGTCAGGAGACGACGCGCAAGCTCTTGCCGGTCCAGGACCCTCACCTCGCCCCCGTCGACTCATCCGCGATCGACCCGGCCCACCCGGCGATGCCTCCCGGCGTCGCGATGCTCCCGGCGGCCGCGGGCCTCGAAACGGCCGCCTGGCCGATGCTCCAGCTCGACTCCGACCCCGCTCGGAACCGATCGATCTGGGCCGGACTCCCGCGGATGCCCTGGGTCCTATCGGGCCGGCCGAAACCCGGAGCCACCCTGCTAGCCACGGCGGGCGGCGACGACGCCTCCGCCGCCATCGCGGCGCAACCGTATGGGCTCGGCAAGGTCCTGTGGATCGGTACTGACGGCACGTGGCGATGGCGGCACCGCGTCGGCGACGCCTACCATCATCGCTTCTGGGGACAGGTGGTGCGCTGGGCGACGTCGAGCAAGCTGGCCTCGGGCAATGCCTTCGTCCGGTTCGGGCCGATCCGGCCGCGAATCGAGGAGGGCGGCGACGTCCGGATCCAGGCGCGGATCGGCGACGGCGTCCCCGGGCTTGGCCCGGACCTCCTGATCGCCGCACGCCTGTTCAAGGTCGATCCCGCAACGCGTGCCACGACGGCCGACGAAGTCGCGATCGTTTCCCTGTCCGCCGTCGCCGGCCAGCCGCGCACCTTCGAGGGGACCGCCCCTTCCCTACCGGCCGGCGCCTATGCGGTCCGGCTCGACGTGCCGCAACTCGCCGAAGTCCTCCACCTCGACCCGGCCCACGGCCCGGTCCCCGAGGCCCGGCTCGACGTGATCGCGCGCCAGACCTCCGAGGATGTCGAGCTGGCCGCCGCGCGCGATCCGCTCGACCGCCTCGCCGGTGCGACCGGCGGCCGTGTCCTGGCCGACTACGAAGCTGGCCAGATCGCCCCCCTGCTCCGCGCCCGGACCAAGTCCCTCAGCCGCACCGAGGAAACGCCACTCTGGGACCAACCTCTCGCTCTGTTCGTGTTCTTCGGCATCCTGACCGTCGAGTGGGTCGCGCGCAAGCGCCTGGGATTACCTTGATCCGGCGAAACACCCTTCAGGCCGATTCCGCCAGCACCCGCTGCGGGTCGAGAACCGGCTGGGGTCGGTGGACGGCCGGCACGCGAGACATCGGCAGCGGGACGAGGACCCTCGTCATCGGCCCGTCCGACATCGTCTCGCGATCGGCCCGCTCGAAGCCGGCCCTCCCGATCTTGCGGAGCGGCAGCAACCCGTTGGCCAGCGCGGCCAGCGCGGAGACGTTGTTGGTGATCACCGACGTCATGATCCCGAAGCCCATCGTGAACACGCCGAACACGTTCATCAGATTCGGCGCCAGGATCATCGACCAGCTCCGGCTCACGTTCCGGTCGAGGTCGCGGGCGATATCTCTCAGCTCGCAGAGCTTCGACAGGCCCCCTTCGAGGAAGACAATGTGGGCCGTATCCGTCGCGATCGACGATGCGCCTCGGAGCGAGATCGAGACGTCGGCTTTCTTCAAGGCGATCGAGTCGTTGATCCCGTCGCCCACGAAGCACACCTTGCACCCTTCCGCCTGGAGCCTCGCCACGTAATCGGCCTTGTCGGCGGGCAGCACCTGGGCGAAGTATCGGTCCATGCCCAGTGACTCGGCGAGCTTCCGCGTCGGGGCGTCGTGGTCGCCCGAGATGATCGCGATATGCTTGATCCCGCGGTCGCGGAGCCCCCGAATGATCGCGCCGACTTCGGGCCGGATCGCCGCCCGGAGCTCGATCGCACCGCCGAGGCGATCGTCAACGGCCACCATGACCATCGTATGCCCCTCCAGATGCGCCTCGCCCAGCGCCTGGCGGATCGTCGAAGGCAGCGGAATCCCCTCCTGCTCCAGGAACCGCTGGCTGCCGACGCGGACCGTGTGCCCCTCGATGTTGACCGAGATGCCGTAGCCGACCTTGTACTGGGTGTCGTCGGACGTCGGCAGGGCGAGCCCCAGCTCCTGGGCCTTGTGGAGGATCGCCAGGGCGATCGGGTGATGAAACTTCCGCTCGGCGGCCGCGGCGAACCCGAGGATCCGGTCGGGGTCCCAGCCGTCCGCCGCGATGACGCGCCCGACCTCGGGACGCTCGCGCGTCAGGGTGCCGGTCTTGTCGAAGAGGACCGTATCGACCTGGTTCATCATCTCCAGCGCGCGCCCGTCCTTGACCAGGATGCCCTTGCTGGCGCACAAGGTCAGCGAGCTGAGCATCGCCAGCGGGGCGGCCATGCGGATGCCCGTCCCGAGGTCGCTGTTGAGGATCGCCACCGCGCCCATCGGTCCCATCGTGGCCATCCCGAGCGCCCCGACGCCCAGCGTGGGCAACACGGCCTTGTCGGCCAGGCGTTCCCCCTTGTGCTGCGAGGTCATCTTGTACCCCGCCGTATCGCTGAGGATCTGGGCAATCTTGGCCGAAGCCGTCTCGCTGCCCGACATCTCGACCGTGACGCGGATCTCGCCCGCCACCAGCAACGTCGAGGCAAACACCCGGTCGCCGGCGCCCTTCTCGGCCGGCGTGGACTCGCCGGTCAGGGCATGCTGGTCGATCACCGCCATGCCGTCGACCACGTGCCCGTCCACCGGCACGACCTCGCCGGTGTAGACCGCGATGACGTCCCCCTTCTCGAGCTTCTCGGCCGGCACCTGGACCTCGGTCCCGTCCCGGCAAAGCCAGGCATACCTCGGCTGCTTCCCGAACGCGTTCAGCAGCAGTTTCTGCGATCGGTCGCGCGACCGCTTCACCAGGGTCCGGCCGAAGCTGAGACACCAGCAGCACACCGCGCCGGGGAAGATGGACATGGTCCCCAGGCAGCCGACCATCACCACGGCATCGAGCGCATCGACGCCGATCCGCTTCTCCTCGACGTACACCCTCCGCGCCTCTTTCAACGTCGGGATCGACGTGTACGCATACAGCACCGCGGCGGCCGGCAACAACGTCGGGACCACGAACTGGGAGTAGACCGCAATCGGGATCGAGGCCGTACAAACTGGGAGATGGATATCCAGCTTGTCGCGCTCCGACGGTTGCTGGGCGCCCGCCAGGGAGGCGTCGAGGATCTCGATCACCTGGGCCCGGCTCAACTGCTTCGTGTCGTAATTCACGAGGACGGTGCACGTGATCGAATTCGTCGAGAACCGATCCACCCCCAGCACGCCCATCAGTTCGCGCTCGATCGCCTGACAGAGCAAGCTTTTGCGGAAGAGGACCGGGTTCTTCATCCGGAGCCGGCCTGGTACGTCCGACTTGATCTCCCAGCCGGTTGCGAGCGAGTCGTAGCGATGATAACGGGTCGTCCCCCGATCATCCCGCGCGACGACCGCCGGCGCGACCTGCACAACCGATGCCCTCGAACCATGATCGCTCGACGAGTCTTGCCCGAGCGCGGCAACCACCCGTGCGGCGACCTCGCGCAGTGTCCCGCACCCGGCCCGGTAACGGAGATCGGCCTGGGCCGAATCCCCCTCTTTGATCGTGACGCCCGAGATCGCCTCGACCTGGAAAACCCACTCCAGGAACCGCCTGCACGCCGGGCTCCCGGCGTCGGCGAACAAGGTGCGGCTCCGCAGGCGGATCACGCCCGCGGACGGGAACGATACCGAAATGTCGAGCGGATTCATCAGTGCAAGTCTCGCCGGTGCCGCGCCATTGGTCCCGTCTCGCTACATCCTCTATTCTACCACTTTTTGCTTTATCGATGCAGATGATCGAAAGGACCAATCCAAACCATGATATTCACCGCAGCAGTATGAAGAACCGCGCCGAACAACCCGGCTCGGAATCCGCAAGTTATTCCTGGCCTGTCCGTTGGTATGATTCAGAGGCAACTCGAAGTCAGATCGACTCCAGGTCAGGAATCGATCCCGAGCTCCCGCGCGAGCCCTTAAGATCCTCTGGGCGGTAACGCCCGTGTGGGCCGTTCGCAAATTCAGTCGGGCATGCGAGTTGCGGGACGGCCGCCAGCCCTAATGGTAAGCCAGCCGTCGGATGTCTTTGACCAGGAGGTAGAGGTGCAAAGCATCAGTAGGTGAGGGGATGAACCCGAAATGCTCGTAGAACCGACGGGCGTTTTCATCCTTGGCGTGAACGGCGAGGGCCCGGATACCCGCGATATAGGCCGCCTGGAGCGTCCGTAGCATGGCGTCTTTCAGAAGCCCGGCCCCAATGCCGCGGCCCTGTGCATCGCTGCTTACGGCAAGTCGGACAAGCAACATGACCGGCACGGGATGACGGGCCAGGCCTTTGCTCAGTCGGCCAGGCGCGTCGTCATAGGCCACTTCGCCCACGGCGAGCGAGTAGTAGCCGACCACTGTCTCACCAGAAAGCGCGAGATACGTCTGGGCAGCGCCCGCAAGCTGGTTTACCAGGGCGAAGCGCGTGAGGAAGCGATTCAGCTCTTCCTGGCCGCAGTGAAAACCAGCAACGGAGTGCTCAGGCCGGAGTTTTTCGATCCGGAGTGGATCTGGCATCGTCAGTCGCCACGCTCAAAGACGCTCGGTTCCTGAAGCAGGCGACCAAGGCGGGGCAATTCACGGGGTGGCGCGTCGAGCGCCTCCATGAATACCTTCCAACGATCGGCATCCAGACCGAACCGAGTCCGGTCGGCCAGAGTTTCGTCGGCCCGCACCAGCGCGCTCTCCAGCACGAATTCGCTGACCGTCCGGCCTGCCGACTCAGCGGCGGTTTGCAGTTTCTGCTTGGCCTCCGGCGTAAGCCGTAGGTCGAGCTTGGCAGTGCGTGTCGATCGTCCCGACATGGCAGTGTCTCCTTTGAGTCGAATTCAGGATAGCATGCCTGCCGGACATTGTCACGACAAAACGAAGCGTGCCGCCACGTTGCGACTGTTCGGCGATCGGTGCTGCTACAAGAGCCACTAGGTTTTTGTCCTAGGCCCTGTCTGGCAATCGGTTGTCTCGTTCCGACCCGGCCCCTCATCCGGCCCTCCGAGCCACCTTTCCCCCGCGGGGGAAGGGGTGCATACCGCCGCCGACCGGTCTCCTCCTCTCCTTCTCCCGCCGGGAGAAGGTGCCCGAAGGGCGGATGAGGGGCGGATTCGGGACCACCCTCGTATCTCAGACAGAGCCTAGGCTCTTGACCGTGTCGAGGGCCAAACCCGAGAATCGTGGCCATCGCTCATGGGAGGTGGTTGTCAGGGAGTTGTCACGCCTCGAGGATACCCGCTTTGAGGGAAGCGCATGGCTTACATGCATTCTCTCGGCAGGAGGAGTCACCATGTTCGACCTTGAGCAGGTGATCCGAGAGCGCCATTCGACGCGGCTGTTTTTGCCCCGGCCGGTGCCGCGGGCATTGGTCGAGGAGGCCCTCGCCCTGGCCCAGCACGCGCCGTCGAACTCCGACATCCAGCCGTGGCACATGGTGCTCGCATCCGGGCCGCCTCGCGACCGGCTCGTCAAGGCGCTTCTCGAGGAGGCCCAGCGTCGGCCACCCAACATCCCGCCCCTGCCCGAGGCCTTCCGGCACTATCGCAGCGAGCTGGGCGCCCAGGTCTACGGGGCGATGGGTATCACCCGCGAGGACAAGGCGGGCCATGATGCCGCCGTCTTGCGCAACTGGGAATTCTTCCGCGCGCCGCTGGCCGGCATTGTCTGCATGCACCGGGACCTCGGCCCGGTGGACACCCTGGGTGTGGGGATGTACCTCCAGACGTTGCTGCTGGCCTTGACCGCACGAGGCCTCGGGACTTGCGTCGAGGTCTCGATCGCCGGGTATCCCGAGATCGTCCGCGCCCAGTTGGCGATCCCGGCGGAACTGTCGATCCTGTGCGGCCTGGCGGTCGGCTACGCCGACCCGGACTTCCCCGCCAATAAGCTGCACATCGGCCGCGAGGCCATCGAGAAGAACGTGGTGTTCCTCGACAACTGATCCAGGGGAAAATCCGGACAGACAGCCCCGTCCAGGGTGACCTTCCTCCGGGAAATCCCCCCAGAGAGTGCATGAGGAGAAAGCCCATGGAGCAGAAACGACTCGGTAAGCAGGGTTTGACCGTCTCCGCGATGGGACTCGGCTGCATGGGTATGAGCGATGCTTATGGGCCGGCCGACGAGGCCGAGTCCATCGCAACCATCCACCGGGCCCTGGAACTGGGGATTAATCTTCTCGACACGTCGGACGCCTACGGCCCGTTCACCAACGAGGAGCTGATCGGCAAGGCGATCCGCGACCGGCGTGACGCAGTGAGGGTGGCCACGAAGTTCGGCTTCGTGCGCGACTCGGACAAGAGCTGGCAGGGCATCGACGGCCGGCCGGAGCACGTGCGCGAGGCCTGCGACGGCTCGCTCCGGAGGTTGGGCGTCGATTACATCGACCTCTACTACCAGCATCGCGTCGATCCAAAGGTCCCCATCGAGGAGACCGTCGGCGCGATGGCGGAGCTGGTGCGGCAGGGGAAAGTGCGTTACCTCGGCTTGTGCGAGGCGGCGCCCGCGACCATCCGCCGGGCGCACGCGGTACACCCGATAACCGCACTGCAGACCGAGTATTCGCTGTGGAGTCGCGACCCTGAGGACGAGCTGCTCCCAACTGTCCGGGAATTGGGCATCGGCTTCGTCGCGTACAGCCCGCTCGGCCGCGGCTTCCTTACCGGCCAGTTGCGACGCTTCGAGGACCTGCCACAAGACGACTGGCGTCGCCACAGGCCGCGGTTCCAGGGAGAGAACTTCCAGAAGAACCTGGAACTCGTGGACCGGGTGAAGGAGATCGCCGCCACGAAGCAGGTGACGCCGGCCCAGTTGGCCCTCGCGTGGCTCCTGGCCCAGGGGGAGGGCCTCGTTCCCATCCCTGGCACCAAGCGCCGCAAGAACCTGGAGGAGAACGTGGCCGCGCTCGGGATCAACCTGACGCGCGAGGACCTGCAACGGATCGACGAGGCAGCACCGAAAGGCGCGGCTAGCGGGGAGCGCTACGAGGACATGAGCGCGGTGAACCGCTGAACCGACCGACCGCCGTCCCCGCTTCCGTAATGAGGCCGGCGGCCTCACGTGACCCCGATCACCAACGCGACGGCGGCCTTCTCGAAGGAGATAACGCTCGCCGCGCCAAACTGAATGGACTGACGTCCACCCACGCGGTCCTCACCACGGCCGAACGGATCTCGGCAATGCAAGCTTGCCCGACGGCGGCGGATTCAAATCGGAGGGGTGAAACCATGGTAGATAGCGACAACCTTCGCTTTACGAGGATAGCCCTCAACAATGGATCCGGTGCGATCCCCGCCCTCGGCTTTGGCACACTGATTCCCGACCCCGTGGCAACCAGAACCGCGACCAAGGCGGCGCTGGAGGCAGGATTTCGCCAGCTCGACGCTGCGGAACGCTACCGAAATGAACAGGAGGTCGGCGAAGCGATGCAGGAGGTGTTCAAGTCAGGGAAGATCAAGCGGGAGGACGTGTTCATCGCCACGAAACTCTGGAATAACAATCACCGTCCTGAACGCGTCAAACCCGCCTTCGAGGCCAGTCTCAGGAAACTCCAACTCGACGACGTCGATCTCTATCTCATCCACACCCCCTTTGCCTTCCAACCCGGAGACGAGCAAGACCCGAGGGATGCGAATGGCAATGTAATTTATGACAAAGAGGTGACGTTACTGGATACATGGAGGGCGTTGGAGAGTCTCGTGGACGAGGGCAAGTGCAAAGCCATCGGATTGTCCGACGTCAGCCTGGCCCAGGTGGAAGAGATCTTTGAAGCGGCGAGGATCAAGCCTACGGTTGTTCACGTCGAATCCCATCCGTATCTCCCGCAATGGGACCTTCTGGACTATTGCAGAAAGAATGGCATCGTGTTGCAAGCATTCGCGGCGCTGGGGCATAGTAGCGAGCCCAAGTTGCTGTAAGATCCTGTCATCACCGCGATCGCCAAGCGAGTCAACAAGACCCCGGCGCAGGTCTTGCTCGCCTGGGCCATCCAGCGCGGGACGGCCCTCCTGACCACCTCGAAGACCCCCAGCCGGATCAAGGAGAACTTTGAAGTCTCCACCCTTCCTGAAGAGGCCGTGCGGGAGATTAGTGAAGGAATCAAGTCGCGGGTCAGGTTTAATGCCGTTGTAGAGACCGGCGTTCCCGGGTTCATTC
>JBKQHM010000285.1:0-3379 GCA_052148775.1 Isosphaeraceae bacterium
GGTGCGGGTCGACGGGGAGTCCGTGAGCCTGGACAAACCGCCGAAGCTGAGCCACCGTCGCAAGCATAAGATCGAGGTGGTGATCGACCGGGCGGTCGTCCGCCGCGCGACCCGGTCCCGACTCGCCGACTCGATCGAATCGGCGCTCGACCTCGGCAAGGGGGTCGTGCACATCGCGCGGGTCGGCGATGAATCCAAGGAGTCGAGCTGGCCGGTCGACCGATACAGCCAGCACCGCGTCTGCGACCGTTGCGGCCGGAGCTTCGACGAGCTGGAGCCTCACCACTTCTCCTTCAACAGCCCGCTGGGCTGGTGCCCGGTCTGCCAGGGGCTAGGGGTCCAGCACGGGGCCAACCCGGCGATGCTCGTCCCCGACGGCCGCCTGAGCCTCCGCGAGGGGGCCGTCGCCGTCTGGCCCGACTTCGACGCTGCGCCCGAGTTCGCCCGCATGATCGAGGCCATCGCCCAGGCCGAGGGGTTCGACCTGGATACCCCGTTCGACGACCTCGACGGCCGCGCCCGCCGCATCATCCTCCACGGCGCGGGGGAGACCTGGTACACCATCGCGGCGGACGTGGGATATTCCTTCCAGTACAAGGGACTATTCCCGGCGATCGAGGAGGCCGGCCGGGTCTCGTTCGTCTATCGGTTCAAACTCCAGGGGATGGTCGACGACGTCCCCTGCGCGGCCTGCATGGGGGCGCGACTCCGGGACGACGCCGCGGCCGCACGATTCCAGGAATTCACGCTCGAACAGATCAGCCGATGGCCGCTGAGTCGGACCTTGGCTTTCTTCAAGGATCTCGACCTGGACGAGGACGAACGCCACATCGCCAGCGACCTGGTGCGCGAGGTCCGCGACCGCCTGACGTTCCTGGTCGACGTCGGCCTCGATTACCTGAGCCTGGCCCGCGGCACGCCGACGCTCTCCGGCGGAGAGAGCCAGCGCATCCGCCTGGCCAGCCAGATCGGCAGCGGATTGACGGGCGTCGTCTATGTGCTCGACGAGCCGACGATCGGGCTGCACCCCCGGGACAACAACCGCCTCCTCGGTGCCTTGCGTCATCTCCGCGACCTGGGCAACACCCTCGTCCTGGTCGAGCACGACCGCGAGGTCATCGAGGCGGCCGATTACCTCGTCGACTTCGGTCCCGGCTCGGGGGAGGGGGGTGGGCGGATCACCGCCTCCGGTACCCCCGCCAAGGTCCGGACGTCGGCCGATTCGCTGACCGGCGCCTATCTCAGCGGCAAGGCTGCGATCCCCGTACCGACCAACCGCCGTCCGGCCGCGGAGGACCAAGGCGTCCCGGCGATCGTCATCAAGGGCGCGCACCAGCACAACCTCCGGAACCTGGACGTCCGATTCCCGCTCGGCGTCGTCACGGCCGTGACGGGCGTCTCGGGCTCGGGGAAGAGCTCGCTGGTGGAAGACATCCTCTGGAAGGCCTCCGCGAGGGCCCTTCACCGCGCGCAGCTCACCCCCGGCGCCCACGAGGCGATCGAAGGAATTGAACATATTAACAAGGTTATCAGCGTCGACCAGTCGCCGCTGGGGAGCACGCCAAACTCGACTCCGGCGACCTACGCGGGGGCTTTCGACCTGATCCGCGAGCTCTTCGCCAAGCTCCCCGAGGCGAAGGTCCGGGGCTATACCTCGCGGCGATTCAGCTTCAACCAGGCGGGCGGCCGTTGCGAGGCGTGCGAAGGGGCCGGGCAGAAACGCATCGAGATGCACTTCCTCCCCGACGTCTGGATCACCTGCGACGCCTGCGGCGGCACCCGGTATACCCCCGAGACCCTGGCCGTCCGATTCCACAGCAAGTCGATTTCCGACGTGCTCAATATGTCGGTCGACGGCGCACTCGAATTATTCGCCAACGTACCCCGGATCCGCAAGATCCTCCAGACGCTCCACGACGTTGGGCTGGGCTACCTCTCGCTCGGCCAGCCGGCGCCGACGTTCTCCGGCGGCGAGGCCCAGCGCGTCAAGCTGGCCGCCGAGCTCGCCCGGCCGGACACGGGCCAGACCATGTACATCCTCGACGAGCCGACGACCGGGCTCCACTTCGACGACGTCCGCAAGCTCCTCGACGTGCTCCATCGCCTGGCCGACCTGGGCAATACGGTGGTCGTGATCGAGCACAACCTCGACGTGATCAAGACGGCCGACTGGGTCATCGATCTGGGCCCGGAGGCGGGACTCGGCGGCGGCGACCTGGTCGCCGCGGGGACGCCCGAGGCGATCGTCGAGCACGCGCGCGGCCACACCGCCCGGTTCCTCAAGCCGGTGCTCGACGCGGGCCCGCTGGCCGAGCGGCCCCGGTTCGACCCCAAGGCCGCCGCCCGCGCCGCTCGCAAGGAAAAGGCCCCTTCGGCGCCCGCCCCTCAATCCGGGAAGGGCCAGGGCAAGCCGGCCGAAAGCGGCAACGGCGAGATCCACGCCACGCAATCCGAAGCCAAGGCCCCCTGGGAGGTCGACGGCCGTAAGTGGCATACCCGGGACCGCGTGGCCTCCAACGGACGTCCGGCTCGCTGGGATGGCCGGATCCTCGAGTCCCTGGTGGACCGAATCGAGGACCTGGGCGACGAGGGTTTCACATCGACCGAGTGGTCCCAGCGGGGCGTCGTGCGGATCAACGGTGCCGACAAGACCCAGACCGGCTTCCCCTTCTTCCACGCCAACACCTCATCGGAGTGGGTCATCATCGTCCGGTTCTTCGTCCCGAAGAAGACGTTCCGCAGCGACCAGCTCGAGAAGCAGCTCAAGTTAGTCCCTTTCCACCAGGTCGAGCCGCCCGTGCTCAGTGACCTGCCCCGTCTGCGAATCAACGAGATGGGGCCCTTCCAGGAGATTGCGATCGTCGGCCACGCCGCCGCCGATTTCGAGACCCCCGCCTTCGACGCATTCCTGAAGAAGGCCGTCGCGGGTTTCCTGGCGATCGGCAAGCGCGCCAAGATCACGAAAGCGAGCGAGCTGACCGGATGACCGGAAAGCGATCGAAGACGGAATAAGCTGGGAAGGCGGTGGGGTGGCGATCGGATGCCGTATGCCCCCCGCCTTCACTTTCCTGAACTCGGGCTGGGCCTCTCGAGCTCTTCCTCCAGGCGGCTCAACTGCTCGCGAACTTCGACATCGGTATTCAACCCCGCCTCGAACCGTCGCGTCAGGTTCGGCACGCTCTCCGGGCGGGACAAGCCGAGCAACGGCACCAGCTCGGCATTCGTCGCAGGCGTCCGCCGCCTCGCCAGATAAGGAACCGCGAAAAAATAATTTGAGCAAATTCCGGTTGCCAAGCGAGGGTTCATTTCGCATTGTGGGCGCATGCGAGACGCAACCACGACGGAACGGGTTCGAGAGAAATTCCTCGCCTTGGCCCCG
>JBKQHM010000286.1:0-14239 GCA_052148775.1 Isosphaeraceae bacterium
GGGCGACCATCGCAATCCAGCGGACGAAGACGCGGACCTGGCCCCCTTCGACGGCCATCGGCAACATCAGCAGCCAGAACGGGATCAGCCAGAACAGCCAGCGCAGCCCCTGGGCCGATCCGCCATAGTTCCTCGCCTTGGGGTTCCAGGTATAGAAGGCCAGGAGCACCAAGGTGAGCACGGCCGTCATCCAGGCGACCGTCGCCATCGGCTCGCCCCCGCGCCGCAACAGGATGATGGCACTCAACAAGGCCAGCAGGGCCAGCAAGCCGGGGATGGCCAGGAAGATCCAGACATAGGGATGCATTGCCCCGCCGGCCTTCCACGGGGCCGGGTCGTAGAGGTAGTATCCCGCCAGGCCGGCGACAGTCAACAGTGTCAGCCAGGTCCATGCCGACAGGAATCGTCCCCCGCCCCGGAGCAGCCTCAGCGCACCCCACGCTGAGAGCAAGAACAAGGGCGTCAGCGAGAAGACCCCGTGGTGTCCGAACGTCATGTGGAACAGGTAGACCAAATACGGCTCGGGGTGCAGGTTGAACGCGTCCAGCTCCAGCGGCGTCTGCCAGATGCTGCCTTCGTAGCTGTACTCCTGGGACCCGAACGACTCGTAGGGCAGGTAAAACGTGCCGAATTCCACATACTGGGCGGCCACGAAGGCCGCGAGCGGGACGATCGCGCCAGGCAGGAAGTACAGGATCGTCCTGGTCGGGAAGCGGAACAGCAGCAGCGGGCCGAGCAGCGCGGGGAACGCCAGGGCGGGCAGCTCGGTCGACGCCGTGAATCCGGCGAAGAATCCGGCCGTCGCGAACCGCCAGCCGGCGAGCTCCCCCTCGTCCCAGATGCGCAGGAATTGGTAGAGCGCGAAGAAGGCACTGAAGGCGCCGATCGTGTGATTGTTCAGCGTCTGGGTGTACGGCAGGAGATACGTGCCGAAGGCCGCGGCGACCAGGCAAAAGATCCAGGCCCAGTCGTTGCCCGCGTATCGGTCGAGCACCCGCGCGAACAGGATCAGGAAGATGGCATACGGGATCACATTCAAGACGATCAGGGCCGGCTTGAAGTAGAAGATGTAGGCCGGCCATTTCGCCGGGTCCTTGGGCGTCTCTAGCACGCCCTTGAGCTTGCCCGGATGGTCCGGGTCGGGCTTCTGGGTCCATCGCTCGGCGCGTTCCTGGAGGACGACCTTGTCGAGCGGCACGCCGCTGAGCTTTCGAGCCGGGTAGAGGATCCCCGCGATCATCGTCGAGATCAGCGCGGGCTTGCTCGAATAGAAGTGCTTGACGGTCCCCTGCCCTCCGGCCGCGCCGGCATCCTTCACCTCGCGCTCGACCTTGTCCTGGGTGTCGACCTGCCATGGGCATTCGTCGATGACGTAGGTGCCGCGTTCGAGCAGGCTCCAGACGGTGCACCATCGCGAGATGTCGTTGGCCGTCATGAACGCCGGCTGCCGCAGCGTATGGCCGGCCGCGATCGCGGTCGCCACCGCGATGACGACCATCGCCACGTATTGCCGGGCGTCGACGCGCCGGGGCATCAGCTCGTCCTGGTCCTTCATGCCTGATCCTCGCGGATTCTCGGGGAGGGCGAGGCTCCGTCCGGGCCGCGATCCGGAATCAACGCCCTGGACTGTCCCGCCCCGGACGGGGCCTCGCCCTCACGGGTCGGGATCTTCTCGACGACGCTATAGGTATCCTCCGGGCGGATGTTGTACGCCGTGACCAGCTCGGCGAGGATGCCCAGGCTCAGGAGCTGGATGCCGATGCTGACCAGGGCGCCCGAGTAAAACAGCAGCGGGCGATTACCGATCGGCCGGTTGCTCGGGTCGAGCCAGAGGATCGCCAGGGAGAGCATCCCCAGGCCGCCCAGGGCCAGGAGCGTCAGGCCGAAGCCGCCGAGGACATGGAGCGGGCGCTGGCTGAACCGGGTCAGGAACCGGACGGTGAGCAGGTCGAGGAACCCCTTGACCAGCCGCGACACGCCGTATTTCGACGTCCCATGCTGCCGGGGCCGGTGATTGACCACCACCTCGCTGACCCGGAAGCCCCGGGCGTGCGCCAGCACCGGGATGAACCGGTGCAGCTCGCCGTAGATGCCGATCTCGTCCAGCACGGCCTTGCGGTAGAGCTTGAATCCGCAGTTATGGTCGTGGAGGTGGCAGCCGGTCAGGCGGCTGACCATCCAGTTGAACACCCGGCTGGGATAGACCTTGTGCCATGGGTCGTGCCGCGTCTTCTTCCAGCCGCTGACGACGTCGAAGCCCCGTTCGAGCTCGGCCAGGAAGCGCGGGATCTCGGCCGGGTCGTCCTGGAGGTCCCCGTCCATCGTGAAGATCACCTCGCCGCGGGCGGCCTGGAACCCGGCCATCAGGGCGGCGGCCTTGCCGAAGTTGCGTCGGAACCGGATCGCGCCGACCCTCGGGTCCTTCTCGGTCAGCTCGGTCAGGACACGCCAGGAGCCGTCCCGACTGCCGTCGTCCACGAAGATGAACTCGGCCGGGCCGCGCGCATCATCCGCGAACACCGCCGACAGCTCGACGTGGAGCTCGGCCAGGCTCTCCTCCTCGTTATGGACCGGTACAACAACGCTGATCATGACGGACTCGGACCTGCTTCCATCGAGGTTTTCACGGGATTCCCCTGACGCCGGAACAGAGGCACCAGCACGACGGCGGCGGCCAGCTCGGCCGCCACCCAGACCAGACGCAGCGCCAGCGCCGCGACCACCGCGCGATCCGAGCCCAGCGCGGGGGCCAGGGCCGACATCAGCACCCCCTCGCGCACGCCCAGCCCGCCCGGGAGCACGGCCACCACGAAACCGGCGATCGTGGCCAGCGACACGCTGGCGACGACCACGGGGACCAGTCCCAGCGCGATCAGCGTCTTCGCGCCCTCCGGATCGAACGCGCGGACCACCGCGAGCTGGCTCAGGCCCAGCAGCACCCAGCCGGCCGTCGACCAGAGCAGCCCCTGGACCAACAGCCGCCCCGTGAGCCGAGGCAACGCCTCTGGGCCCACGCCCGGTATGGGCGAACTCACCAGCCCGACGAGCCGTCGGAAGACCGGCGGCAGGACCACAACCAGGAAGGCCATGCCCAATCCCAGGCCCGACAGCGCCGCCAGCCCGTAGACGGGCAAAGATCGGGGCCCGAGCACGGGCAGGTCGAGCTCCAGCCGGTCGGTACCGGCCGCCGTCGCGAAGCCGGCCGCCGCGACCAGTCCGCCCGACGCCATCATCACCAGGGTCTCATAAAAGGTCGCAATCGCCGCCGTCGACGCCCGCGCCCCGAACGGCACCACCATGCCCGCCCGGATCACCACGACCATCGCCTTGCCCGGGACATACTTCCCCAGGTGACTGACCAGGTAGGCCCGCAACGCGGGCAGTAGGCCGACCGGCGTCGGGCCGGCGTGCAGGATTCGCTCGAAGAACCGGCCGCATGCCGATATCCCGGCCAGGTACAGCAGGCCCGAAACCACCAGCCAGATCGGCTCGAACCGCAGGGCGATCCGACGATCGCCCAGGTCGTTCCACGTCCGCATCACGTGGCGCCCGACCGCCCACAGCACCACGACCGCCACGACCGCCTTCACGGCTCCGATCGTCAGTCGTTTCCAGCGCGGCCGAGCCATGCGGCAATCTCCGGTCCGGCCTCGCGGCAATCGGGCGGGAACGTTCGCTAACCTTCATCATCTCAGCGGGATGCGTCCCAAGGTAACGCCCCGGGTTGGGGGGAGCAAGAGAGGAGCTCATCGCCGGCACGTCCGCCCTGCCGCCGTCGCGACTTCTTGGACAAACGTCGTTGACCTCCATGGGGCCGGCCATTACGCTGAAGGCATCGATCGGAATCCGGGCTGAGGGGGAATCACGGCCATGACGCGCCTCGCGAGCCTGAAACGCAGCTTTCCGACATTCCGCCTGATGACGGCCCCGATCCGATGGATCGGCAAGAGCCGGCGGCGGATCGGGACGACGATCCTGGTGATGCTGGCGATCCTCGCGAGCCCTCCTCTGTGGTGGGCGACGCAACTCTGGGGATTGCCCGACATCGGAGCCCCGTTCGACGTCGCGGCCTTCCAGGCCATGAGCATCCCCGAGGAGCGGAACGCCTTCGAGATCTACCGACAGGCCGATGCCCGGCTCAAGCCATGGGAACGGGACGCCAGGTTCCGGGGCCACGCGAGGGTCGATATGGCCGCTCCATGGCCGAAGGCCCACCCCTCCTTTCGCCAGTGGGCGACGGAAAACCGCGAGGCGTTGGCCCTGTTCCGACAGGGAACCGAGCGGCCCGACGCACTCGACCTCACCCCGACTCCCGTCTACGAATCCTGGAAGACACCTCACTCGCTCCAGTATTTCCACTGGCTGGC
Source organism: Isosphaeraceae bacterium (assembly GCA_052148775.1). Taxonomy (GTDB): domain Bacteria; phylum Planctomycetota; class Planctomycetia; order Isosphaerales; family Isosphaeraceae; genus CAVZRC01. The sequence continues at coordinate 4,368 of JBKQHM010000286.1, forward strand.
CCTGCTCGAGGCATCGCGCCTGGAAGCACAAGGCGACATGGCCGGGGCCTGGGGCTGGTATCGCGCGGGCCTCCGCGCGGCGCGCCACCTCCAGATGCACGGCTCGCTCTTCCGATGGATGACGGCCCAGCGGTGGCAGAAGACGCTCCGGGATCGGTTGACCTCGTGGGCGGCCGACCCGAAGACCACGCCGGAGATGCTCCGCGAGGCGATCGACGATGTGAACGCCTGCGAAGCGCTCCCCCCCTCGGAATCGTACGCGCTCAAGGCCGAATACCTTTATCTGGACGCGATGCTGGCAAACCCCCAAGGCCCGGGCCGCGAGCCGCCCTACATGGCGTTTCGCCGGCTCCAGTGGGACCCGAATTACGCGATCACCCCGGAACAGTTGCAGTCGATCTGGGATGCGTGGCGATCCTGGCGCCGCGAGCCCGAGCGGAGCCGGCGGGTGATCCGGCTGATGATCGCCAACTGGCTCGCCTACTACGACACGCCTCCCGACGATCGCCCGAAGCCCGACCTGACCACGAGCTCGGCCTACGACTTCTATCCGATCGGGCCCGGCGGACCGGCCAACGCCCGGATGTTATCGCCCGGGTCGCTCGACCGATGGCTCGAGTCGACCTGCGACGCCAACGCCTTGATGGGCTTCTGGGGATGGAATCGCGGCCGAAGGCAAGCGCGGCTCGACCATCGGGACCTGCTGATCCTGCTGGGCACCGAGCTCTACCGACGCGACCACGGGGCCGATCCGCCCAACCCCGAGGCGCTCGTCGGCCCCTACCTCAAGGGCCTGCCCCCCGAGTTCCCGGACATCGAGAAGGACGAGTCGATCCCGAAGGTCGGTAAGCTGGCGAAGTGACGACCGGCGGAATCCGCCAAAGTCGGCGTTGTCCGACAGGGAGCCAGGGTCATGACGCGCCTTGCGACCTTGCGACGCAACTTTCCGACCTTCCGATTGATCGTCGCGCCATTCCGATGGCTCGGGCGGAGTCGTCGCCGGCTCTGGACTGCGGCGATGGTGCTGCTGGCGATCATCGCCGTCCCTCCGATCTGGTGGTCGACGCAATTGCTGGGGTTGCCCGACATCGGCGAGCCGTTCGACGTCCAGGCATTCCAGACGTTTACGGTTCCCGACGAGCGCAACGCCTTCGTGCTCTACCGACAGGCCGCGGCGATTCTGAAGCCGCTCTCCGCCTTCGAGAAGCGTACGAGCAGCCAGGTGAATCTCCTCGCTCGCTGGTCCAAGGCCAGTCCGGAGTTGCGCCGGTTCGTCGAGGAGAACGGATCGGCCCTCGACCGGTATCGCCAGGCGGCCGAGAGGCCAGACGCACTCGATACGGAGATTGGCTCGAAACGCCGGGGCCACCCCACCTTCTCCGCCTTCTGGTCCTTTCGCCTGCTGCTCTTGCTCGGGGCCTCGCGCCTCGAGGAGCAGGGCGACATGGCCGGGGCCTGGGGCTGGTACCGCACGATGCTGCGCAGCCTCCATCACCTCGGCATGCACGGTCCGGCCTCCCGCCGGATGGTTGCCCAATTATGGAATAACCAGTTGATCGATCGTGTGACCACCTGGGCCGCCGACGCGAGAACGACCCCCGAGATGCTCCGCCAGGCCCTGGCGGATGTGGTCGCGTGCGAGTCGCTACCGCCCTCGGAGACCGATACCCTCAAGTTCGAGTATGCGGATATGGAGCGGAGCCTCGACGACCCGACGGGGCGCGTTCAACGCATGCCCCCCGCGTGGTTCATGTCGCTGGCATCTCGGCCATCCGCCCGCCCCGTCCTATCCGGTCTCGGGGCCTTCGTGAGCCCGAACCAGATGGGGTCGCTCTTCGATGCATGGCGCGTCTGGCGCCGCGAACCGGAGCGAAGCCGGCGCGTGCTCCGACTCGTCATCGCCAACTGGCTGGCGTATTACGAGCGGCCTCCCACGGATCGCCCCAAGGCGGACCTCAGCATCGAGTCATCCTTCGACATCTACGCGTTCGGGCCCGAGGCGCCGGCAAAGGCTCGCGTACTGTCGCCCGAGGCCCTGAGTCGTTGGCTGGATTCGACCTACGACGCCCAGTTCTTGCTCCGACAGCTCGAAATGGGCCGGATCCGGGTCGATGAGTGGGCGAACCACCGGCTGCTCTTGATCCTCCTGGGAACGCAACGGTACCGACGCGACCATGGGACCGACCCGCCGAACCCCGAGGCACTCGTCGGGCCTTACCTCAAGAGTCTGCCCGCCGAATTGCCGGATGACGAGAGAGACCAGTCGATCCCTTACCCTCAAAATACGGCCCAATGACGGATTCAACCCCAGGTCCATCCAGCCACCCGGCCGCGATGGCCCCCGACATCCTGGCCTCGGAGTGCGAGTTCCGCGCGACCCGTCGTTCGGGCCCCGGCGGTCAGAACCGCAACAAGGTCGAGACGGCGGTCATCCTGACCCATCGCCCGACGGGGATCATCGCCGAGGCGTCCGAACGCAGGACCCAGGGCGAGAACCGGCGCGCGGCCATGACGCGGCTGCGGATCGAACTGGCCCTGGCCATCCGGCGACCCGTCGCGGACGAGGGATTCCGCCCCAGCCCGCTCTGGCAATCGCGGTGTCGGGGCGGGCGGATCATTGTGAATCCCGAGCACGAGGACTTCCCGGCGCTGCTGGCCGAGGCGCTGGACGCCTTGCACGCCCACGATGACGATCCGAAAGGAGCGGCGGAGTCGCTCGGCTGTTCGGCGTCGCAGTTGATCAAGCTCTTGAAGGAGGAGCCGCGGGCCCTGAGTCAGCTCAATCAGCGACGCCGACGGGACGGGCGACATCCCCTCCGGTAATCGGATGAGAGATGCTGCCGCGACCGTCGGCGTGATCGGGCGGGGTCGGAAGCCCCGCACATAGAGGAGCGAGGCGAGGCTGGGTTACAGCGACGGCTCGATCTCGCCGGGGGCTGACAGCGCGGTCAGCTCCTCGGCGGTCATGTCCTCGAAGGCGCGTCCTTGTTGCTCCAGGCCGGCCTGGAGCCGCAAGGCGATCTCGCGGAGCTCGGGCGAGTTGATGATCGTGGCCAACTCGACGAGCTCGGCCGGGTCGAGATCACCCAGTTGCCGCCCCAACTGATCGAGCTGCTGCTCCATCCGCGAGGCGGTCTCCTGCATCTCGGCGTGGGTCTCAGCGGATCCGCCGAAGATCAGGCTCTGGTCTCCGCGAGTCAAACGGTTCTGGTCGTCGGCATTGTCGAACCCAAAACCGATCAAGGCGGCTCGGAGTCGGCGCGGCCGAGGGCTGGATTGCTGCATCAGCGTCATCGCGCGGTGGGCCTTTCTCTAGGGATGGTGCCGGAATCGACTGGCGAGCGAGCCGGCGCCGGACCCGGACCACCGGCTGCGACCGGCTCGCCACGCGATTGTCTTATCGGTTTCTCCCCGGCCCTCGAACAGCACCGATCGCGAGAATCATTCGCCCGCCAGGCCAGCGACCGGTAACGGTCTTACGATCACCCCAGGCATTCCTTCGCGATCGTGCGGGCGACGCGATAGGCGGCCTTCATCGTGATCCCCCTCGCCTCGATCTGCTCCTCGCCGAAGAGCCGGCCCTCGCTGGGGGGCAGCCCGGCCAGGGAGATGGTCAGCGGGAGCAAGTCGAGAAACTGCCGGTACTTAGCTTGCAGGTCTGCGGCGGCTGGTTGATCGGCCACGGGCTTGGCTCCTCACTCCGTCAGGTCCAGGGAACGGGTCCACTCGGGGAGGAATTCGGCACCGGATTGACCCTCGCCCGCGACGCGGAAAACCCGGCGGAGCGGGGATGCCGACGCTCCAGGCCACCGGCCATTTTCACCGGACGAATCCTCCATCTAGACACTAGCGCGCCGCCCCGCCTCCAAGCAAGAGTCCGGGCCTATTTTCCCGTCAGAAGGCCCGATCGCGACTCCAACCTTTTGACGACCATCCGGGCGATTCGAGGACCGAAAAGCCGGCCAACCCCGAGAACCGGCCGTATTCGCTTTGACGTGCCCGGGTTCAAAGGATATGATAGGTCCAGTCACTACGTTGCTGCCAAGTCAGGATGGGCCGTCGCGACTAGACTGGCTCGATACAGGTGCTACCTGGAGCCCCGGCCCCTCGATGATCCCGGTTTTGGAGGATCGAATCGCACTCATGCGGTTCTCCCCAGGAGCCCGATTGGTTCCACCCGGACGGGCGGGATGACATCCGGCCCCTACCCCATCGAGCTTGCGGCCTGGCCCAGGCACATCACTCTGTCAGCCAGATTCTTAGACAAATCCGCGGAGGGTTGATTGATTCGTCGAGTTGAAGAGGAACCCGCGACCGGGTTCCCGTCCATGGACCTGAGCCCGGCCACGCTCCGGGCCCTCAAGCAGGCACGCTACCTGACCCCTACCCCCATTCAAGCCGCCCTCATCCCCAAAGCACTCGATGGCCTCGATGTCATCGGCCAGGCCAAGACGGGTACGGGCAAGACCGCCGCATTCGGGATCCCCATCCTCGAAATGCTCGAGCCCCGAGGCCGAGGGCCTCAGGCTATCATCCTGGCGCCGACCCGCGAGCTGACCCAGCAGATCGTCGGCGAGCTCCAGAAGCTCGCAACGGGCCGGCCGATCAATATCTGCGGGACGTTCGGCGGCGAGCCGATCGAACGGCAGATCCGGGCCCTCCAGAATGGCGTCGACATGGTCGTCGGCACGCCCGGCCGCGTCCTCGACCACATCCAGCGGCGGACGATCTACTTGGGAGAAATCGTCCACGTCGTCCTCGACGAGGCCGATCGGATGCTCGACATCGGGTTCCGGCCCGACATCGAGCGGATCCTCCGCAATCTCCCCACCCCCCGCCAGACCTTGCTCCTGTCGGCGACCATCAGTCCCGACGTGCTCAAGCTGGCCCAGCGCTACATGTACGATCCGCTCGAGATCAACCTCTCGCGCGACGAGCCCTCGGTCGAGACGATCAAGCAATACTACGTCTCGGTGAACGCGGATCGGAAGTTCGAGCTGCTGGTGCAGCTCCTCAAGCGCGACAAGCCCCGGCAGTGCATCGTCTTCACCCGCACCAAGCGCGGGGCGGACCGGCTCGCCGAGCGCCTCCGCCGATCGATTTCCGGGGTCGCCGCCATCCACGGCGATCTGCCGCAGAGCACCCGGGATCGCGTGATGCGCGGGTTCCGTGCCGGTCAGATCAGCCTGCTGATCGCGACCGATGTCGTCGGCCGGGGCATCGACGTCGAGGGGCTCAGCCACGTGATCAACTACGACATGCCCGACGATGCCGAGAATTACGTCCACCGGATCGGCCGGACCGGCCGCATGGGCAAGGACGGCGTCGCCTACCTGTTCGTCTGCCCCGACCAGGGGGAGCCGCTCACGGCGATCGAGAACTTGACCAACAAGATGATCCCGCCCTTGCAAGTCGATGGCTTCGAGACGGCCCGGCCGAGGAATCAGCCGACGGCTCGCGAGCTCTTCAACACCGCCGCGACGCGGGCGCCGGCCCTGGCGATGCGCTGAGCGCCGGCCTGCAACGGTGGACATATCGGCCTCCGATAGACAGATTCCTGATTGCAGATTCCAAATTCCACATGTAAGCACCGGAAATGATCCGGGCGACATTCGGATCTGGAATCTGGAATCTGGAATCCGCTACTCCTGATCGGACTGCGGCTCTTCCGGGCCGGGTAACCTGAGAGTCGGGCGACGCAACGTCCGGACCCGCCCGAGGTCCGCGAACAGGCCCCGGGCATCATCCCGCAATCGGCCAGGATCATCCTCCGCCGGCGCGGGCGCATCGCGATAGAGCACCCCATCGCATCGGGCCGCGATCCGAGCGGCCCGATCACCGAGCTCGTCGGAGCCCGAACATTCCGAGACGCCCTGTCGCGCCTCGTCGGGCGTCAGGGCACCGGCGGGACGCCCGATGCCAATCTGCAGGTACTGGATCAGAGCCTCGATGATTTCCAGGCCGAGTTCTTCGCGGGACCGATCCTGATCGCCGTCGCCATCGCCGACCGACGAGGCGGAGCCGAGTCCGCGCGCCACGCGTGCGGCGTAACGTCGGGCTGCCGCGGGTCCAAGGAGCCGATGGCCGAGGGTCCTGCGACGGACCCAGACGAGTCCGACGGTCGCCGCCAGCAGCAGAGCCGATGATGCGATCGCAGCCGCCCACGCCAGCCTCGTCGATGCGTGCGAGCTCCCGGCCGACTCTTCGAGATCGATCGACGTCGTGTCGAAAGCGGGGACCGCGACGACGCGGACCGGGACCCCCGGAGTGACCTGGGTGACATAGCGCGATGACGACGGATCGAACGCCGCGATCGCGACCGGCGGCAGCATGTTTTCACCCGGGCGAGTCGGCCGGAGCCGGTAGACGAACGTCCGCGACGGCGGCTCGGCGATCAGGTCGGCGGCCCTGGGCGCGATCCGCAAGGCGATCGGAAGCCGGTCGAATCGCTTCAACTCCGGCCGGTCGGTCATCCCCCACGCCGCCCTGCCCGTGACCGTGATGCGGAACTCCAGCTCCTGGCCGACGCGGACCACCGAGGGCGTCACCTCGGCCTTGAGGGAAAATGGCCCGACGCCACCCAGGAACTCGGCCGGCCGACCCTCCGCCGGCACCGGCCGGATCGACGCCCGCACGGGCCGACTCCGCCCCGACCGGTCTCCGAGCCGCGCCCGGATCGCCGGGATTTCGAGCGCCCCCGGACGCCGGGCCACGACCCGGTACCGGAAGAGGAACAGGTTCGATCCCGCGACCATCCCGCCGATCCCGCTGGCGCTGATCGGCTTCAGGTCGTTCTCGATCAGCCAGACGTCGGCATCCTTGATCGATGGCCGATCCACCTCGGGTCGCCGGTCGGCCCCAACCACCCCCACTTGCAGCTCGAATCCCTGGCCGACGAGGTGCGTCCCGGCCGCCGCCTTCACCCGGACGCTCAGCTCATCCGACTCCTGGCCGTAGACCCCGCCCCCCACGAGAATCCAGGCCACCAGCAGACCGATCCGCAACGTACGCCGATGGAACGAAGTTGTGGCAAGGTCTCCCGACCTTGCCACTCGGGCGACCGAAGGTCTCCCACTCCGAGCTCGGCGGGAGACCTTCGGTCGGTCGGACAGCGGGGTCTGGAGACCCGCGCCGAACCGTCCTCGGTCGGACAGCAGGGTCTGGAGACCCGCGCCGAACCGTCCGCCGGAGATCAGAGAGTGATTCCTGGCCCGTTCCTCGATGGCAGGAGCACCTTATTTCTTGAGGTTCGCATCCGCGTGCGGCGTCGGCGTCGAGGACGCCCCGAAGAGCGGCAGCGACTTGACCACACTCTGATAGACACCCCATCCCATGGGGATCGACACCACGGTCCAGGCCAGGGCGACCAGGAGAGTCGATGATTTGGTCTCGGGGTTCTTCATGCTGGCTTTCGCTCCAGGTTCCTGGCTCAGGAGGAATGATGGTGCCGTTCGTGGACCGGCCCGACCAACAGGTTGCAGACCAGTCCGGCCAGCAGGAGACCGGCCATCAGGTACATCGTCGAATTATAGGCCTCCGACCGGGGAACGCCGTGCTGGATCCGGTAGGTCGAAACATAGTTGACCAACTGCGGGCCCACGACCGCCGCCATCGACCATGCCGTGATCAGACGCCCGTGGATCGCGCCCAGGTGCAGGTTGCCGAACAGGTCCCGCAGGTAGGCGGGGACCGTCGCGAAGCCCCCGCCATACATGGAAATGATGGTCGCGGTGACCAGGACGAACAAGGTCACGTTCTGCCACTTCTGGGCGAACGGGACGAGCACGTACAGGGCCGACCCGAGCAGGAAGTAGACCGCGTAGATGACCTTCCGGCCGGTGAGGTCGGACAGCGAGGACCAGAAGAAGCGCCCGCCCATGTTGAAGAGGCTGAGCAGGCCGGCGAATCCGCCACCGACGGCCGCGGTGGTCCCGAACATGTCCTGGCACATCAGCGACGCCTGGCCGAGAATGCCGATCCCGGCGGTGACATTCAGGCAGAGCAGCATCCAGAGGAGCCAGAACTGCGGCGTCTTCCAGGCGGTGTCCACGGCGACGTTGGCGTCGGTGACAAGCTTCTTGGGCCTCGCGGGAGGGGTGTAACCCTCGGGCCGCCAGCCCGGTTCCGGGACCCGGACGAGGAACGCGCCGAACATCATGTAGACGAAGTAGGCACAGGCCATCACCAGGAAGGCTTCCTTGACACCGACTGATGTGGACGACTTGAACCGGCCCATCAACTCGACGCCGAGCGGGGCGCCGATGAGGGCGCCGCCGCCGAAGCCCATGATGGCCAGACCGGTGGCCATGCCCGGCCGGTCCGGGAACCACTTGACCAGCGTCGAGACCGGCGCGATGTAGCCGAGCCCCAGACCGATCCCGCCGAGCACGCCGTAGCCCAAATAGACGACCCAGATGTTATGGAGCGCCACCCCCAGGCTGGACAGTGCCAGCCCGCCGCAAAAGCAGCAGGCGCTGAAGAAGATCGTCTTCCGCGGCCCCACGCGCTCGACCCATCGGCCGAAGAGCGCCGCCGAGAGCCCCAGCATGATCAGGGCGATCGAGTAGATCCAGCCGACCTCGGGGATCGTCCAGTCCTGGCGCTCGATCGGCCGGGTCATCCCCAGGGCGCGCGTCATCGGCTCGTTGAAGACGCTGAATCCATAGACCTCGCCGATACACAGGTGGACCGCCAGCGCGGCGGGAGGGATCAGCCATCGGTTGAAGCCCGCGCGGCCGATCGTCCGTTCGCGGTCGAGGAAACCCAGGACATTCATCTTTGTAGGTCAGGCTTTCCGGCCTGACTCCGAGTCCCCGTCAGGGTTGAAGTTTCTCTGCAACGCTCAGTAAGTCGTCAGTGTGATTCGCTCGCTAGTTGGATACGGCCGGGTTCGGTGTAGATGTTGAAGCGGTCGTCTCGGACGAAGCCGAGCAGGGTCATGCCGAGCTCGCGGGCCAGGTCGACGGCCAGGCTCGACGGGGCGCCGACGGCCGCGAGGATCGGGATGCCGGCGACCGCCGCCTTCTGCACCAGCTCGAAGCTCGCGCGGCCGCTGACCAGCAGCACGCAAGTCGACAGGGGCGTGCGGCCCTCGAGGAACCGGGCGCCGATGAGCTTGTCCAGGGCGTTGTGCCGGCCCACGTCCTCGCGCAGGGCCAGCAGGTTACCGTCCGCATCGAACAATGCCGAGGCGTGTAGCCCCCCCGTCCGCTCGAAAGCCGGCTGGGCGGCCCGGAGTGCCGACGGCAGCCGATGGATCATCGACGCCTCGACGACGGGCCGGTCCTCGGCAAACCGGTCCGGGCACGAGACGCGCACCGCGGCCATCGAGGTCTTGCCGCAGACGCCGCAGCTCGAGGACGTGTAGAAGTGTCGCTCCAACCGGTCCAGGTCCACGCCGACTCCCGATCGGAGGTCCGCGCGGACCGCGTTGGAACCGCCGCAGGCGCGAATGCCCATCAACTGCTCCGGGGCGTTGATGATCCCCTCGGTGAACAGGAAACCCGCGGCCAGCTCGCGGTCGTGGCCGGGAGTGCGCATCGTGATCGAGACGTTGCGTTGCACCCGACGACCGTCCCGCTCGTAGCCCAGGCGGATCTCGAGCGGCTCTTCCACGGCCAGCTCATCGCGCCGGAGGGCGGATTCGCAGCCTTGAACCCGGCACACCGAGACGATGGCCACGCCGGGATCCATCGGTAATTCGAGCATGCGGGAAGACCCCAAAGATGGATATGACCTGCAATGGACGCGCCGATCCCGGCCGGTACCGCCGAGGGCGGTTGTCAGCCCCGTGGAGAGGGGCTAAGAGCCTTTCCCAGTGGGCTTTTCGTAGGGTGGGCACGGCCCACCGGGATTGCGACTGGTGGGCCGTG
>JBKQHM010000287.1:0-16586 GCA_052148775.1 Isosphaeraceae bacterium
GTCATGATGATCGATGGGTCCTTGACCCCGTAGCTCGCATAGGGGAACTCCGACCGGGCTTGCGGATAGAGGGCGAAGAGCAGCCAGTCCGCGACCAGGATCGCCAGGGCAGCGGTGAGCTGGACGGCCGGCCTTCGACCCAGGAGCAAGAAGACGAACGCGTAACCCAGTCCGATCTGCCCGAGTACGTTGACGAAGCTGTAATTGGTGTACCGACTACCGTTCGACGCCAGGAAGACCGCGAGCGCGATCAGGACCAAGGATCGGATCAGGGCATGGCCGAACATCCGCGTCCAGGTCTCGCCGCGGGCCGTCCGGCTCGCGAACGAGAAGGGCATCGCCACGCCCACCATGAACATGAATGACGGCTGGATCATGTCCCAGAAGACACCACCGCGCCACGGGACGTGATCGAGCTGATGGCGCAGCCACGCGAGGACCTGGGAAGAGAAGCCGTCGCCCTGGTCGACGAACCCCGAGAGGGCCCCGGCTCCTCCCGAGGCCATCGCCAGCATGACGAAACCTCGGTAGGCGTCGAGCGAACGAAGGCGCGCCGACTTGACGTCGAGATCGGGTAGCATGATTTCAACCCTCGGGATTCATCCTGGTCGTCACACCGACGCGATCGGTCAACGCGATGCGATCGCCCGATTCTAAGCGATCGCGCAACTCGACGAAAGAAACCGGTCGACGAAGGTCCCAGTCCCTCCGCCTTACGTCCCGATCGCGCCTGGCCCAATCCCTTTACGGCCCGGAGCATCTGTCGTACGCTGTTGACTCATTCGGTTCGATCGCCCGCCGAGAAGTCGGGCCGTCGAGACCGGCGATCGCGGTTCCGGCCTCTCCCGTCCGGTCCCGGCCTGTTGGATTCCGCGCACCCCGACTTCGCTCACGACAGGGAAATCCGGATGGGATGGTTTTCGTCGAGCTTGTTCCGCCGCAAGGACATCGATCAGTTGATCGGCGAGATGCAGGAAGGGGAGCGACTCCATCGCCGGCTCGGTCCGGTCGCGCTCATGGGACTCGGCATCGGGGCGACGATCGGGACGGGCCTCTACGTCCAGACCGGCTTCGTTGCCAAGGAGTTCGCCGGACCCTCGCTGATCCTCTCGTTCGTCTTCGCGGCCGTCGGCTGCGGCTTCGCCGCGCTGTGCTACTCCGAGCTGGCGAGCATGGCCCCGGTGGCAGGCAGTGCCTATACGTATGCTTATGCAACGCTCGGCGAGCTCCTCGCGTGGGTCATCGGCTGGGATCTCATCCTCGAGTATGCCATCGGATCGAGCGTCGTCGCGGCCGGCTGGTCGAACTACCTCGTGGCGTTCCTGCGCGACGTCTTCCATATCGCCATCGATGCGCGGCTGACGTCGGCACCCTGGGATTACAACATCGAGCACGGTTTTTTCTTCCTCCAGAAAGTGGACGTGGGTGATGGGCAGATGGTCCAGGCGTGGTTCAACCTCCCGGCGGTCTTCATCACGGCCCTGGTGACGGTCGTCCTGGTGATCGGGATCCGGGAAAGCGCGGGCCTGAACGCGGCGATGGTCCTGCTCAACATTGGGGTGATCCTGACGGTAGTCGGCATCGGCTCCGCCTACGTGAATCCGAAGAACTGGCATCCGTTCTTGCACGAGAAGGAGGGCTGGCACGGTGTCGCGGCGGGGGCGGGCCGGATCTTCTTCGCCTACGTCGGATTCGACTCGATCTCGACCCATGCCGAGGAGGCCCGTCGCCCGCAGCGCGACCTCGCCATCGGCATCATGGGCGCCCTGACCATCTGCACGATCCTGTACGTCGCAGTGGCGGCCGTCTTGACGGGGATGATCCCTTATCAGGATATCGACATCCGCGCGCCCCTCACCGCGGCCCTGCACGCCAAGGGGCTGACCTTCGCGGGGGGATTGATCACGATGGGGATCCTCGCGGGGATGACCAGCTCGCTGCTGGTCGGCAACCTCAGCCAGCCGAGAATCCTCCTCGCCATGGCGCGGGACGGCCTGCTACCCCCCGGGATCTTCGCGGCGATCCATCCCCGGTTCAAGACGCCCTGGAAATCGACCATCTTGGTCGGCGTCGTCGTCGCCTTCGCGGCGGCCCTCGCGCCCCTCGGTTTCCTGGCCGACTTGGTCAGCATCGGTACGCTCTTCGCCTTCGTGGTCGTCTCCGCGGCGGTCTGGATCCTGAGAGTCACCGACCCGGCCATTCCGCGACCTTTCCGCGCGCCTTTGGTCCCCGTCGTCTCGACGCTGGGGATCCTGGTCAATGGCGGGATGATGTTCTTCCTCGGCCCCGAGAACTGGCTCCGGCTGCTGGTCTGGCTGGTGATCGGGCTGGTGATCTATTTCGGCTACTCACGACGTCATTCCGAGCTGCGCTCCCGCACCGCCGAGACGACCGCGATACCCTGACAACGACTCTCGCAAGAGAACCTGACATGCCCACAACGGATCGGACGCCACCCTGGTATGGGGGCCTGGGCGCAGGGCCCTGGATCATCCTGGCGGTGGCCTCCGCCGGATGGGTCTTCGACGTCTATGAAGGGCAGCTCTTCACGATCTTCAAGACGCCGATGCTGAAAGAGCTGACCGGCGGGACCAGCTCGATCGACTTCCACGCGAACGTTGGTTTCGCCGCCTTCCTCCTGGGAGGCGCCGCGGGAGGGCTGTTCTTCGGCCTGCTCGGGGATCATTATGGGCGCATCCGGATCATGGCGGCGACGATCCTGGTGTACTCGGGTTTCTCGGCACTCACGGCGTTCGTCAATTCGCTGTGGCAAGTCCACGTGTTGAGATTCCTGGTCGCGTTGGGCACGGGGGGTGAGTGGGCCATCGCCGCAGCCCTCGTGGCCGAGACGTTTCCCACGCGGTCGCGGGCCACGGCTTCCGGAATCTTCCACGCGTCGAGCGTCGTGGGTGTCGCACTCGCCTCGCTGACCGGGATGTTTTTCGTCACGCCCGACTCATGGCGATGGGGATTCCTCCTGGGGTTGGCTCCCGCTTTACTGGTTCTCTGGATCCGGATCAGCCTTCGGGAACCCGCGCGATCGTCGCCGACGAATGTCCAGACGTCCGAGTCCGCCGAAGATCCCCGGCCGGATTTCGCGGGCATCACGCCGAGATCCGGCGGACTTTCCGAGCTACTCGGACCAGGCCCATGGCGATCCCGCGCCTTCCTGGGCCTGGGATTGGCCACTGTGGGGCTGGGCACCTACTGGGGAATCTTCGCCTGGGGGCCGGAACTCGCCGGCTCGGTGCTCGCCGAGGGGAGCACCGCGGAGGCTCGCCAGTCGGCTTCAAGTCTCGCCTACTTGTTGATGAACTTCACCGGCGGGCTCCTGGGTTTGCTTTCTTTCGCGCCGATGGCCTCCTGGCGGGGCCGGCGATTCGCCTTCGCCGTCTATCATGTGGGGGCCGCGATCTTCGCGCCCTTGACATTCCTCGGCGTCCGCTCCTATCCCCAGGCGCTCTGGCTCCTGCCCGTGATGGCCTTCTTCGTCCTCGGGATGCACGCTGGTTACGCGATCTACTTCCCCGAGCTCTTCCCCACTCGCCTGCGGGCCACCGGCTCGAGCGTTTGCTTCAACCTGGGCAGAGTCCTGGGCGCCGTCATTTTGATCATCCGCGGGAGTCTCGGAGAGATCCTCGGGATGCGATGGGCCGTCGTGGCCATCTCGAGCCTGTTCTGGATTGGCCTGGTCATCCTCATCTTCGCCCCCGAGACCCGAGGACGCGAGCTCCCGGAGTAGTCTCCAGCTTGACCTCGATCCGCGATCCGGCCGGCTCCTTGGCCTTCGCCAGATGGGAGCACTTCCGGATAGAATGGGTAATCGCGGAAGATTCCCGAGCGAGCGGATACCATGATCAAATCGCGAGGGCCCCGAAACTTGCGGGAGGGGATCTGCGAGGAGTTCCACCGATGTTCCACCGTACGATGGAGTCTCGAACCGAGCCCGGTCTTCAATCCGAAGCCGTCGCTCCTGATCCCATGGACACGAGAACCAACGCCGGGAGCAAACCGCGAGCAACGCGGTTATTCGTCGTCACGATGCCCGGACTGTTCGTCCTTGTCACGATAGGCTATGCCGGTCCCCGTCTCGACGGCGATTCGAAGGCCGCGACTGCCGCTCCGGGTCGAATCCTGACCCTTGAGAGCGGCCGACGCGAGACCCTCTCGCTCGGCAACCTGAGCAATGGCGAGACCTACCGGCTACTGGTCGTCCTTGATGGAGGGCCACTGGCATCCGGGGACCAGATCAACGTCGAGCTGACCGGCGCCGGCCAGGACCGGATCGCCAAGGCGCTCCACGCGGGCGATCCGGATCTGTACTTGCCCTATCGACCCTCGCGCGACGGACAGGCGAGCCTCGCCCTGTCGAGGGCTCCCGGCGGCGGCCCGACTCCCTTGTCGGCCCGGATCGAATGGCGTCAACTCCCTCTTGGACATTCCGACCGTCTCGCGATCGAGGCCGAGCCGAATGACTCGTGGAAACAGGCCAACGAGCTGCGGCTCGGCCGCGATGTTTACGGCTCGGCCGACGACGTGGACTACCTCGAAAACAAGGAGGAAGGCAAGTCCGGCCTCGACTGGTTCCGGTTCGAGGTCGTGGATGAGAAACCGATCCTGGTCTATTTCCAGCTCGACCTGCTCGACCGCGACGTCTCGGCCAATCTCCGGGTCTATTCCGTCAATTCGAGGACCGGACGGCCGGAGCCCTATCTTCAGGGCAAGGACCCGATGGAGATCGTCCACGACCGCGAGCGTGAACGCTACTCCAAGCACATTAGCCGGACCTTCTTGCGCGGGACGTATTACCTCGAGGTCAACGCCAACCATCCGGATTACATCCTCCGCACACGGGTACTACCCGTGCCTCCGTACAACGACCCGGCACAGGCGGTCGAGGCCGGGATGCACTACATCATCAACGTCGGCGATGCCTGGTTCGCGCAGATCCCGCGCGAGGGGAACATCTACGTCCGGGCGAACAACCTGCACGACACCGCGACGCGATGCACGGCCTGCCACCCGTCGAGCTTCTCGACCGAGGCCAATCTCGTCGCCCACCGCAACGGCTATCCGATCCGATCCAAATCCAATTTCCAGTATGTGATCGATCGGCTTTACAACTCGATCACGCCACTCTATGGCAATGATGGTCTCTACTGGCAACGATTCATCGCGATCCCGCTCCAGGCGCAGGGGAAGCAAGGGGGCATCCTCCTCGATTTCGAACGCCAGGTTTCCCATCGCGAGACGAGGACGGTCGAGCGATTCGGTCCGTTCCTCAAACGCGCCTGGGAAACACGGAGTGACCTGCCCGCGGACGAGCTCAACGGCGTGACCCCGCTCGATAGCAAGTTCGGGTTCGCCTGGCGCGATATGCGGGTCTTGGAGGAGCTCGGAGAACGCTCGGGAAAGCCCGATCATGCGAGGGCCGCGGCACGGATCGCGGAGATCCTCGGCGAACGCGCGGCGGACCGGCGGATCGAGACGCTCCAGGACCGCATCCACCGCCTCTACGCCTGGTCGTTGATCGACAAGGACAAGTTTGCGAACAAGATCAAGCGAGAAACCGGGGCGTTGCTCGCGCTCCAGAATGCCGACGGCGGCTGGCACCATAGCGACGGCGGCCCGGGTCCGAGCGCCGTCTATACGACGGGCCAGCTCGTCTGGACGCTGCTGCGCATCGGCCTGCCGCGCGACCATCCCTCGATCTCCAGGGCCCTGCACTACCTACTCAGCCAGCAGCAGGAATACGGCGGCTGGATGCAGACCACGACCGACGAGAACTTCCGCACCCCGATGCGTGAGACGCGATACGCCGTGATGGCCCTGGTCGAGGCATTCCCGCGTCCTGGTGCTCCGGGCCAGGGTTGGGGAAACCGCGACAATGCCCCGGCCCGTCTACCCCGGACCGATACCCTGGTCCATCTCCTCGACGACCTCGAAAACCTCTGGGATGTCCCGAAATCGGACACGGCCGCATTCGAGAGGGCGATCGTCCCCTTGCTCGAGCACCCCGAGCCGGTGGTGCGAGCGACCTCGGCGGCCTGCCTCGGCCGACTGGGAGAATCAGGATCCGTCGAGCCCCTGGTGGCCCGACTCCGCGATCCGTCCAAGATCGTCTGGCGGGCCGCAGCGTGGTCGTTGCGACGCCTGGGCAATCAAGGGATCGGCCGGGATGCGATCCGCGCTGCGCTCAAGAGTCCGGACCCGGCGACACGCCGAGGCGCCGCGCGAATCTTTGCCTACCAGTTCTACGGGATGGATGACCGATACGACCTCGCGGAGCCGTTCTTCTCGCTCACCCGGGACCCCGACCTCTGGACGCGTCTCCAGGCGATCCGCACCCTCCGCCAATGGTTCTACCGCAACAACGACACGGCCTTCGCGCGTCGGATCGTCGAAACCTACCTCGCCCGCATGGCAGTCGAGGATTTACCGGTCATGCGCAAGAATCTCAGCGAGGGACTTTACATCATGCTCGACGAGAACCTCGGGGGCGGTGTCAGCCTCCAGAAGAATATCAGCGAGCTGCCCGAGGGGATGCGAGCCGGAATCCTGGACGCTCGGAAAGCCTTCGAACGCGACGTGCTCCTGACCCCCGTACTCTCCGCATTAAGGCAAGGGACCAGCCTCCAGCAAGTCGCGGTACTGGAAGCGTTCGACGGGTCGTTCTTCAAGGGCCGCTCCTTCGCGCGTCAACCGACCGGCATGATCGACGTCGGCAATGACCGCGAGTTCGGATTCCTCTACGAGCCCGCGCTCTCGGAACTCGAACAGACGTTCATGCCGCTCCTGTCCGCAGACTTGCCCCCGGAATCGCGGATGCAGGCGATCCAACTTGCCAGCTTCTTTCGATTGCCCAGCCTGTCCCAATCGCTGGTCATCCAGAAGGCAATCCTGCGTCGCCTGGCCGATCCGGATGAGCGCGTGGCCGGCGCGGCGCGAAAGGTTGTCGCCGATGAGCTGGACCTCGCTCGCGCTGATCTTGATGCGGAACTGACACAGCGAATCATCGCGGCGATGGAAGGCGGCCCCGCGGGGGTCGAGTCCATCCTGAGACTGATCGGGCGGTCCGAGCGGTTGTCCGCTCGGCCGGACCTGATCGCCGCGATCCGGCGGCTCAAGCATCGCGACGATGTCGCTCCGAGCCTGCTCCCGATCTTGCGATGGCCGGTCATCAGCGACCCGGAAGTAGTCTCGATCGTCCTCCATTCCTGGCCGAGGTTCTCCCAGGCGCAGCGATTGGTCGCGATCGAGGCACTCCTGGCGCGTCCCGATCTGGTGGATGTGGCCAACCCGCGCGAGCAGGTCATGCAGATCCTCCGTCGCGGGGTGACGGACCCGTCCCCTGCCGTCCGGGAACGCACCCTGATCGGTCTCCAGTCGCTGCGGGAACTCTGGCGGAGCAAAGGTCCGACATCGCTCCTGCTCGCCGCCCTGGCCGACGACACGCCAGCCTTGCGGCGACTCGGGCTGAAACTCGCATCCACGAAGACCGGCTTCTGGACACGGCCCGATGCCCGAGAATACCTCAAACGACTCTTGATCGATCCCGACCCCGAGGTCCGCAAGGCGGCCCTTACGACGGTCGAACGTTTCGATCTGATCCGGGTTGAACCGGCCCTGGCCCGCCGGGTCAAGGTCCTGGAGTCCGACCCTCTCCTCGCGGAACGCGCCCGGCAAGCCCTCGTTCTCAAGGGAATCGACGCCGACTCGATCGAAGCGGATGCGCGGCTCGGCCACCCTCGACTTCTGAGCCTCTCCACCTTCCGGAAGAAGGTCAATCCGCTGTTCTACCAGGCTGGGGAGGACGGGCAATCGTGCGCCCGATGCCACGCCAATCACACCATCCTCCGGATCGCCGAGTCCGATGCCAAGACCTCGGGCGAAGACCCACTGGTCGTCAATTACAACTCGGCGCTGAAGGTCGTGAATCTGGGCGAGCCCGAATCCAGCCTGATCCTGCGCAAGCCGAGGAGTCCGCAAGGGCAGGGGGGGCCTGATCCCGCGAGCCCGACCGGCTTGACCCATGTGGGCGGGCCGAGATGGAACGACACCGAGCATCCGGCCTATCGCGCCATCCTGGCCTGGATCCGCGAAGCCTCGAACAACACCTCCCGATCGACCAACGAACGGCTCTCGGCCGATAGCTTCTCACCGCGTTATGAGCCGTCCCAGGCCGGCGACGGAGACGTCGAAACAATCTGGCACACGGAATTCGTCGGGGCCACACCGGGCTACCCCCACGAGTTGGTCGTCGACCTCGGCTCGGCCCGTTCGATCGAGGGAATCCTCTACGTCCCTCGCCAGGATTCCCCGAACGGCCGCGTACGAGACTTCGAGGTCCGCGTCTCCCAGGACGGCAAGACCTGGGGCATGCCCATCGCTCGCGGCCGATGGGAGAACGACGCCACCTTCAAGCACGTCGCACTCCCCTCGCCGACCGCGCGCTATGTCGAGCTTCGCGGACTCTCCGAGGTCGAAGGCCGGCCCATCATGAGCGCCGCCGAACTCGTCGTCGAAACCAACCCGATCCCCGGTGAAGACCCTCACCAGGACCGTTGACCCTGCGGGGTGGAACTCCAGCCGGAGTCTGTCCGCATGAACAATTTCGTTCGCATCTATTGACAGCATTCGCTTTGTCGGGCAAAGTAACCTTCTCGTGAGTGATACCGGTCCGATGGAGGAGGCCGCGAGCGATGGTTGCTGACAAAGACGATGGGGACAGGGGCCGAAGCGGACCGCTCTCGTGGTTCAAGGAGCTGGATCGTCTGCTGCGTGGCGAGTTGACCGGTGTGTCGACCCTCCGCGCGGGGGGCATCGAGATCTCGGCATGGCGCCTTGCGGCGTGCATCCTCATCCTGGCGATGGTTTATGGGGCCTGCATGGGCACCTTCGCCCTCTTCCACGTCAAAGGCCCGGGCGTGCGCCAGGTTGTGGCGTGCATGATCAAGGTCCCGCTCCTGTTCTATCTGACTCTGCTGGTCACCTTGCCGTCGTTGTACGTGTTCAACGCGCTCGTCGGGTCGCGCATGACGCTGTCGACGGTGATCCGGCTGCTGGTGGCGAGCGTGGGCGTGATCGTGACCGTGCTGGCCTCGCTCGGCCCGATCGTGGCGTTCTTCTCGGTCAGCACCACGAGCTACCCGTTCATGGTCCTGTTCAACGTGGTGGTCTTCGCGGTCTCGGGAATCCTGGGGCTCACGTTCCTGCTCCAGACACTCCACCGGCTGAGCATCGCCGATACTCGTCGGCCGCAAGCGACCGTTTCGGAGAGCTGGGAGTCGGAGGAGGCTCCGGAACCGAACGGAGGCGAAAGACCTCAGTTGCCAGAGGGGCCGCTCGATCCCTTGCAGAATCGGGTCTTGAGCGGGCACGTCAAGACGGTCTTCCAGCTCTGGTCATCGTCTTCGGGCTGGTCGGGGCCCAGATGGGTTGGGTCTTGCGCCCTTTCATCGGCAACCCGAACTTGCCCTTCTCCTGGTTCCGCGGCCGGGAGTCGAATTTCTTCCAAGCGGTCCTCCAGACGTTGTCGAGTTTGTTCTCCTGATGCGAAACCCGAGGCCGGCGCCATGAACGCCCTGGCCGGCTTGTTCCGGCTCGCCGACGACGTGATTCGGGGAAGATCGTCTGCCGCCCGCTTCAGGCAAGCGACCCGGCTGCCGTTCGTCGGCGTCCTGGTCTTGCTGATCGTGTGTTTCGGCACGTTCTACGGCGGGGTGATGGGGACCTATGGGGGTATCGGCGGCCAGCGGATCTGGCAAGTGGTGTATTCAGCCGCCAAAGTGCCATTCCTGCTCATCGCCACGTTCGGACTCAGCCTGCCCAGCTTCCTGGTGATCAACACACTCCTGGGGCTCCGCAACGACTTCGGGCAGGTTGTCCGAGCCGTGATGGCCACCCAGGCCGGTCTGACCGTGATCCTCGCCTCGCTCGCGCCATTCACCGCGCTCTGGTACGCCTCGAGCAGCGGTCACCAACCGGCGATCCTCTTCAACGGCGGCATGTTCGCCATCGCCAGTCTCAGCGCCCAGTGGATGCTCCGCCGCGATTACGTCCCCTTGATCCGCAAGGACCCGAAACATCGCTGGATGCTCCGGACGTGGATCATCATCTACGTGTTCGTGGGCATCCAGATGGGGTGGGTGCTCCGCCCGTTCATCGGCGACCCGCACGCTCCAGTCCAGTTCTTCCGCGAGAATAGCTGGAGCAACGCCTACGAAGTGGTGATTGATATGATCTGGAATGTCATCAAGGGACAAGGCCGGTGACTCGCATACCACGGCTTCCCTTCGCCGTGAGAACCGATTATCCTTTTTGACATCGCGAGAGTCATCGTTGAGCACAATCAGAATCGGGGTTCCGGGAGCGCGAGCATCATGAGCGTCGCATGGCAAGGGGTCTTTCCGGCATCCACGACCCAGTTCCAAACCGACCAGTCCCTGGACCTCCCGGCGACGATGGCCCACCTCGATCGGATGATCGAGGCGGGGATTCACGGGCTGATCATGCTCGGCACCGTCGGCGAGAATTGCTCGCTGGAGTATTCGGAGAAGCTGGAAGTCCTCCGGGCCACGGTCGATCATGTGGCCGGGAAGGTCCCCGTGCTGACGGGCGTCGCCGAGTGCACCACGGCTCGCGCCTGCAAGTTCGCGGCCGACGCCCAACGGATCGGTGTCGTGGGCCTCATGGTCCTGCCGGCCATGGTCTACAGGTCGGATCCCCGCGAGACGGTCGCGCACTTTCGGACGGTCGCCCGCGCGACCGACCTGCCGATCATGGTCTACAACAACCCGGTGTCTTACCAAGTCGACATCACGCCAGAGATGTTCGCCGACCTCGGCGATGAGCCCCGGCTGGTCGCGATCAAGGAATCGTCCGAAAATGTGCGTCGGATCACCGACCTGAAGAATGTGTGCGGCGACCGTTACATCCTGTTCTGCGGGGTCGACGACCTCGTACTCGAGAGCCTCTTGCTCGGAGCGACGGGCTGGGTCTCCGGCCTAGTCAATGCCTTCCCGGCCGAGAACCGTCTGCTCTGGGACCTCGCCGCCGCCGGGCGATGGGAAGAGGCTCGGGACGTGTATCGGTGGTATACGCCAGTCCTGCACCTGGATACTCACGTGAAACTCGTCCAGTACATCAAGCTGGCCGAGCAGGAATGCGGGCTCGGGACCGAGACGGTCCGGGCGCCGAGACTCCCGCTCGTCGGCGAGGAACGCGAGCGGGTCCTGGCCGTCATCCGGCAGGCCATCGCCACGCGACCGAAGCGCTGAAGCGTACCGGACTCATCCTGAGACGTTCTCGTTCAGCCCGCGGTCGAAACGGGGGACAAAGTGCATCGCATCGGCGTGATCGACACCCATACGGGCGGAGAGCCGACTCGCGTGGTGATCTCGGGCGGACCCGACCTCGGTAACGGCTCGATGGCCGAACGCCTCGCCGTCTTCCGCGACCGGCACGACTCGTTCCGCTCCGCCGTGGTCAACGAGCCGCGCGGCTCGGACGTCATGGTCGGCGCCTTGATCCTCGAGCCGGCCGATCCGGCCTCGGCCGCCGGGGTGATCTTTTTCAATAACGTCGGGTATCTCGGCATGTGCGGCCACGGGACGATCGGGGTCGCGGTCGCCCTGGCGCACCTGGGACGGCTCGGCCCCGGCACGCACCGGCTCGAGACCCCGGTCGGCCCGGTCGCCGTCACGCTCGACGGGCCCAATACCGTCGCGATCGATAACGTCGAGAGCTACCGGTCCGCCAGGGACGTCGCGGTCGAGGTGCCGGGCCTGCGGACTTATGTCGGCGACGTGGCCTGGGGGGGCAACTGGTTCTTCCTGGTCCAGGACCACGGCGAGACCTTGAGCGTGGCGAACGTCGAACGGCTGACGGACGTGACCTGGGCCATCCGGCAGGCGCTCGACGCGAACGGAATCGCCGGGAGCGATGGCGGGGAGATCGATCATATCGAGCTGTTCGGTCCACCCACCCGACCCGACGCGGACAGCAAGAACTTCGTCCTCTGCCCCGGACGAGCCTACGATCGGTCTCCCTGCGGGACCGGCACCAGCGCCAAGGTCGCCTGCCTGGTCGCCGACGGCAAGCTCGGCGAGGGGAAACTCTGGCGGCAAGAGAGCATCATCGGCAGCCTGTTCGAAGGCTCGGCGCGGATCGTCGAGGGCCGGGTCCGGCCGCGTATCCGGGGCTCGGCCTACGTGAATGCGGAGTCCACCTTGATCGTCGACCCGGCCGACCCCTTCGCGATGGGCATCCGGCCATGAGCATGACCATTCCCCCGGCCAATCGTTCCGCCATCGTCATCGGCAGCGGCGTGATCGGCACGGCCTGCGCTTACTATCTGATGAAGTCCGGCTGGAACGTCTCCCTCATCGATCGAGGCGCCCTCGCCGGAGGCAGCTCCCACGCCAATTGCGGATTCGTCTGCCCCAGCCATGTCCTCCCCCTGGCCGAACCGGGGATGGTCGGCAAGGCCATCAAGAGCCTTTTCCAGCGCAACTCGCCGTTCGCCATCAAGCCCAAGCTCGACCCGACTCTCTGGTCCTGGCTCCTCCACTTCGCCAGGCGTTGCAACGAACGGGACATGATCGAAGCCGGCCGCGGCATCCAGCCGCTGCTGCTGTCGTCACTGGAGCTGTATAAAGAGCTCGTCGATTGCGAATCGCTCGACTGCGAATTCGCCGAGCGCGGTCTCCTGTTCGCCTACCGATCGAAGGAGGAATTGGAGTCTTATGCCGCCACCGACCGGCTGATGAGCGAGACCTTCCGCTGCGCGGCCCGCCGCCTTGATGGCGACGACGTCATCGCCCTCGAGCCGGCCCTCAAACCCGGGCTGGCCGGCGGCTGGTACTATCACGACGACGCCCATCTCCGCCCGGACAAGCTGATGAAAGCCTGGCAGAATGTGCTCGAGGCCGGCGGGGTCGTCACTCGGGCGAACTGCGGATTCCAGGGCTTCGCCGCGACCAACGGCGTGGCCTCGGCCGCACTGACCGAGCAGGGGGAGCTGCCCGCCGATCTCTACATCATCGCCACAGGGGCCTGGACGCCCCTGCTGAACGACCAGCTCGGCTGCCGGATACCGATCCAGCCGGGGAAGGGATACAGCCTCACGATGCACCGGCCCGCGATCTGCCCCGAGATTCCCTTGATCTTCCCCGAGACCCGCGTTGCCGTCACGCCGTTCCAGTCCGGCTATCGCCTGGGCTCAACCATGGAATTCGCCGGCTACGACGAATCGATCCGGCCCGAGCGGCTCCAGCTCCTCAAGGACGGCGCCGCCCCCTATCTCCGGGAACCCTACTGCGACCCCGTCGAGGAAAAGTGGTTCGGCTGGCGGCCCATGACCTACGACAGCCTCCCCATCATCGATCGCAGCCCGAAGTTCGAAAACGTCTTCATCGCCGCCGGCCACAACATGCTCGGTCTGTCGATGGCCCCCGCGACGGGCAAGCTCGTCGCCGAGATGGTCAACGGCTTCCTGCCCCATATCGACCCGGCGCCTTACCGGGTCGGTCGATTCTGAACGCATGGTTTGAAGGACCGAACTTGCCTCGCCCGCGGCGAGGGTGCTGACCAAGCAACAACCTCAGCCTGAAGGCTTTGCCGAATCGACCAGGACCGCCACGCGATGAAGATCACCCGAATCCTCGCCTACCGTGTTGACTTGCCTCTCCATGAAGGGACTTACAAATGGTCCGGCGGCAAGTCGGTCTCCGTATTCGATTCCACGATCGTCGCCGTCGAGACCGATGAGGGTCTCACCGGATACGGCGAGGTCTGTCCGCTGGGACCGTTCTACCTGCCGGCCTATGCCGAAGGGGCGCGGACGGGTATCTCCGAGCTGGGTCCGCACCTGATCGGCGAGGACCCCAGGCAGCTCGGCAAGTTGAACCGCCTGATGGATGCCGCCCTCCAGGGGCATCCCTACGTCAAATCGGCCATCGACATCGCATGCTGGGACATCCTCGGCAAGGCGACGGGTCAGCCCGTCTGCACGCTGCTGGGCGGGCGTTACGGCGAGGACTTCGTCCTCTATCGTGCGATCTCCCAGGAGTCGCCCGAGGCCATGGCCCGGCGCGTGGCCGGTTATCGGGCCGAGGGCTATCGACGGTTCCAGTTGAAGGTCGGCGGCGACCCGCTGGTCGACATCGAACGCATCAAGGCCGTCGCCGCGGAGCTACACTCGGGCGATCGACTCGTCGCCGATGCCAACACCGGGTGGCTGATGCACGACGCCCTCCGCGTCGTCCGGGCCGTGCGCGAGGTGGACGTGTACATCGAGCAGCCCTGTCGCAGCTACGAGGAATGCCTCACGGTCCGCCGGCACTGCGACCATCCCTTCGTGCTCGACGAGGTGATCGACTCGCTCGACCCCCTGTTGCGCGGGCACGCCGATCGGGCCATGGACGTCGTGAACATCAAGATTAGCAAGTTCGGCGGTCTCACCCGCGCCCGACAGGCCCGCGACCTCTGCGTCTCGCTTGGGATCGCGATGACGATCGAGGATAGCTGGGGCGGCGACATCACGACCGCCGCGATCGCCCACCTGGCGCACAGCACTCCGACCGAACTCCTGTTCACATCGACCGACTTCAACAGCTATGTGACCGTGAGTACGGCCGAAGGAGCCCCCGGGCGCGTCGATGGCCGGATGGCGGCCCCGCTCACCGCGGGCCTCGGCATTCGGCCGCGGATGGACGTGCTCGGCGATCCCGCCGTCGTGGTCGGCTGATCCGGGCCTTGCTTGATCGATGAAACGTCGTCATGAGGAGCATTCGCCGATGAACGGCCGGTTACTGATCGTCGCCCTGATCTTATCCTCCTCCGCCGCGACCCGATCGATCGCCCAGGAGAAGCCCGACGACTCTTTGCTGACCGTCGAGCGGATCTTCGGGCGCCACGAGTTCGAAGCCGAATCGCC
Organism: Isosphaeraceae bacterium; assembly: GCA_052148775.1. Taxonomy (GTDB): domain Bacteria; phylum Planctomycetota; class Planctomycetia; order Isosphaerales; family Isosphaeraceae; genus CAVZRC01. The sequence continues at coordinate 14,939 of JBKQHM010000287.1, forward strand.
GGGCGTGCGATGGCTCCCGGACGGTTCCGGTTACACGATGCTGGAAGGCTCGAAGGACCCTTCGGGCGGGCAGGACATCGTCCAGTACGATTCAGCGACCGGCAAGCGAGAGATCCTGGTCCCGGCGGCCCACCTGGTCCCGCCCCGCGAGTCGGCACCTCTGGCGATCCACGGTTATTCGCTTTCCAAGGATCGGGCGACCCTCCTCGTTTTCACGAATTCCAAGCGTGTCTGGCGCCAGAACACGCGGGGAGACTACTGGGTCCTCGACCGGGCGAGCCGCGAGTTGCGCAAGCTGGGCGGCGATGCACCGGCTTCTTCATTGATGGTCGCCAAGCTGGCCCCGGCAGGTTCCAAGGCCGCGTATGTGCGCGACAAAGACCTTTACGTCGAGGATCTCCACGACGGCCGGATCATCAACTTGACCGACTCTCAGTCTCCCGACGAGATCAACGGAACGTTCGACTGGGTTTATGAGGAGGAGTTCGGCCTCCGCGACGGCTACCGATGGAGCCCGGACGGGAAATCGATCGCCTACTGGCAACTCAATACGCGGTTCGTCCGCGAGTATCCGCTCGTCAACAATACCGACTCGCTCTATCCGCGGATTACCCCGGTGAAATATCCCAAGGTCGGCGAGACGAATGCGATGTGCCGGATCGGAGTGGTCTCAGCCGAGGGCGGCGGGACGAAATGGATCACCAACCTCGACGACAACACCTACCTCGCCTACATGGAATGGGCAGGCAACCCGCGGGAAATCATCATCCAGCGATTGAATCGGCTCCAGAATACGGCGAGGGTCCTGCTCGTCTCTATGAACGAGCCGGAACCGACGCCCGTACCCTTCTCTTCATCGCGCCCGCCGGAAGACACATCTCCGGCCGCCGGCCCTTCCGATCTCCTGCCGACTCGCCAGATCCTGACCGAGCACGACGACGCCTGGCTCGATCTCCAGGATGAGTTGCCCTGGACCCGTGACGATCGGCAATTCTTCTGGCTCAGTGAACGCGACGGCTGGCGCCATATCTACCGGGTCGATCGGACCGGCAAGGCGCCCGTGCTGGTGACGCGCGGCGACTTCGACGTGATCCAGATGCTCGAAATCGACCAGAAAACGGGACATGTCTACTTCATCGCCTCGCCCGACAATCCCACGCAGAAGTACCTCTACCGCGTCCGACTCGACGGGGCCGGACTCGAGCGCGTGACACCGAAGGATCAGCCGGGAACGCACGATTATCAGATCAGCCCGGGAGCCGCCTGGGCTGTCCATCGCTACTCGAACTTCGACACGCCGCCCACGTCCGAGTTGATCCGCCTGCCCGGCCACGAGCGCGTGCGATTACTCGCCGACAACGCTGCGCTGAAGAAGAAGCTGGATTCGCTCAAGAAAGTGAAGACCGAGTTCTTCCGCGCGGAGATCGGAAACGGGATCTCCCTCGATGCCTGGTGCATCCGCCCGGCCGACCTCGATCCGACCGCGAAGTACCCGCTCCTCGTGCATGTCTATGGCGAGCCAGCCGGCCAGACGGTCCTGGACGCCTGGGGCGGAGGCAACAACCTTTTTCATCGGATGCTCGCCCAGAAGGGCTACATCGTGATGAGCTTCGACAACCGCGGAACCCCGTCTCCCCGGGGTCGAGCC
>JBKQHM010000288.1:0-3623 GCA_052148775.1 Isosphaeraceae bacterium
CTTTGCCGCGGTTCTTGACCAGCTTTCGTAAATGCGGCTCGGCGAACAGGCCCCCCTTCGGGTCCGCGAACACGTCGAGCTCGATCTGGCGGATACCCAGTTGCCCGAATTGCTCGCCGAGGGGGCGGTGAGTGTAGTCGAGTCCTTGCGCCCGGCTCTTTCCGGTGGATGCGATCAATTGAAGGATCGCCTCGGTCGGCGCGATGTGGTAGGAGTTGTGAGAGCCAATGACCTGGATCTGGTTGAGCCGGGGCTCACCGGCCGTCGTCGCCCCCGCAGCAACCCCAAGGAGTAGGAAGATCGCCAGACCCAGGCGGCCCGCGCGACGAACGGTCTCGAAACGTTGCATGAGTGTGACCCTCGAGAGTTCCCGGACCATCTCCATCGAATCGTTTTAGCCGAATCCCCTTCCGATGAATAGGGCCGAGCGAACTCCGCGGCCTTGACACTCCCGCCGCCGAACGCCCAAGATTCCCGGTGGGGACGATGCGGGAAGAGGCCCTGAAATGGAGCGTCGAGCGATTCATGCAGCCAGATGAGACCGGCGGACCAGGATCGGCGGGCGACCGGCCTTCGATGCCGGGCTCCAAGCCGATCGACGACCCACGCATCTTTCTGGCGGCCGAGCGAACCTTCCTGGCGTGGGTTCGCACCTCGATCGCCTTGATGGGATTCGGCTTCCTGATCGCGCGGTTTGCCTTCTGGATCCGCGAGTATGCCGCCGTCGAAGGCGGCGCCACGAGCATCGTTACGCATCCGGCTGTCTCGCCCTGGCTCGGGTTTGGCATGGTAGTTGTAGGTGTTTACGTCTGCGTGACGGCTGCGATCCGCCACCGCGAGTACGTGCGCGCCCTGAAAAGTGGCGTAGCGAATCCGCCTTTGAACCTCAATAGTTCGTTGACCGTTGCGGCCATCCTGGCACTGGTCGGCCTGGCGATGGCCGTCCAGATCCTCCTATTTTGAGTATCGCCGTAACGGTCATTCTGGTTGCCAGGTTGGGTGGGCCTTTCCCATCGAACGTCTGGCCGGAGAAACCGAGGAGATTTCCCGATGCAAGTGGGGATGATCGGTCTGGGGCGGATGGGCGCGAACATGGTCCGACGACTGCTGGCCCATCAGCAGGAATGCGTCGTCTATGACGTCCACGCGGAATCGGCGGCCCCCCTGGTCAAGGAAGGGGCAATCGCCGCGAAGGACGTCGACGAGTTGATCGGCAAGCTCAAACCGCCGAGGGCCATCTGGATGATGGTCCCCGCGGCGGTTGTCGATTCGACGATCGAGCAGCTCTCGGGCCGGCTCGAGAAGGACGACATCCTGATCGACGGGGGCAACTCCTACTACCACGACGACATCCGGCGCGCCGAGGCACTCAAGCCAAAGGGGATCCACTTCGTCGACGCGGGCACCAGCGGCGGCGTCTGGGGGAGGGAGCGCGGCTACTGCCTGATGATCGGAGGCGAAGCCGAGGTCGTGAAGCATCTCGACCCGATCTTCGCCGCGCTGGCGCCCGGGGTCGGGACCGCCGAGCGGACGCCGGGACGCGAGAAGGCCGGCGGCTCGGCCGAGCACGGATATCTCCACTGCGGGCCGAACGGTGCTGGGCATTTCGTCAAGATGGTGCACAATGGCATCGAATACGGCATCATGGCTGCGTATGCCGAGGGCTTCAATATCCTCAGGCATGCGGACGCGGGCAAGCATACTCAGGAGGTCGACGCCGAGACCACGCCGCTGCGACGCCCCGAGCTCTACCAGTACGACCTGAATCTCGCCGACATCGCCGAGGTCTGGCGTCGGGGCAGCGTGATCGCGTCCTGGCTGCTCGACCTGACGGCCCAGGCCATGCTGAAGAGCCCGGACCTCGCCGACTTCTCCGGCCGGGTTTCCGACTCGGGCGAGGGCCGATGGACGATCCAGGCCGCCATCGATGAGGGCGTACCAGCGGGCGTGTTGAGCACCGCGCTCTTCGAGAGATTCTCCTCGCGACGTACGGATGACTACGCCGACCGGGTCCTCTCGGCCATGCGGTTCGCGTTCGGCGGCCACCTCGAGAAAAAGGCGTGAAGCCCAGGAGTGACGTGAATGCCGAAGCCCGACCATGATTCCGACGCGCTGGCCTTCTTCGGGGCGACGGGCGACCTGGCCTACAAGAAGATCTTCCCCGCCCTCCAGTACATGATCCAGCACGGGCATCTCGATGTACCGATCATCGGGGTGGCCAAGGCCGGCTGGACGGTCGAGCAGCTCCGGGCCCGCGCGCGCGACAGCCTGGAGAAGCACGGCGGCGTCGACGAAGCGGCTTTCGCCAAGCTGGCCGAGCGGCTTCGTTATATCGACGGCGACTACAGCGACTCCGCGACGTTCGATCAATTGCGCGAGGCCCTGGGCCAGGCGAGGCGACCACTGCACTACCTGGCGATCCCCCCGAGCCTGTTCGGCGTCGTGATGCACCACCTTGAGAAGTCCAGCTGCGCGAAGGGCGCCAGGGTCGTCGTCGAGAAACCATTCGGCCGCGACCTGCCTTCCGCCCAGAAGCTGAACAAGATCCTCCACAATACGTTCGACGAGTCTCAGGTCTTCCGGATCGATCACTACGTCGGCAAGGAGCCGGTGCTGAATATCCTCAGCTTTCGGTTCGCCAACCGGTTCCTCGAGCCGATCTGGAACCGCGATTGCGTCCGGGACATCCAGATCACGATGGCGGAGGAGTTCGACGTCCAGGGCCGCGGGGCTTTCTACGAGGAGGTCGGCGCCATCCGCGACGTGGTCCAGAACCACATGCTCCAGGTGGTGTCGATGTTGACGATGGAGCCGCCCGGCAGCAATGCGCCGGATGGGATCCGCGACGAGAAGATCAAGGTGTTGCGTGCGATCCGGCCGCTCGGGCCAGACGACATCGTGCGCGGCCAGTATCAAGGCTACCGGCGTGAGAAAGGCGTCGCCGCCGATTCGCAAGTCGAGACATTCGCCGCGCTGAGGCTGAACATCGATTCTTGGCGATGGGCCGGCGTGCCGATCCTGATCCGAGCCGGCAAGAGTCTGGCCAAGAGCGCGACCGAGGTCATGGTGCGGTTCCATGCGCCTCCGGCGCGTTCGTTCGCCAAACACACGCTCGATTGTTCGAACAATTACGTGCGCATCCGGTTCAATCCCGAGGAGATCATCGCGATCGGCGCCGCGGTCCGAGAGGAGGGCGAGCACGACGGATTGAAGCCGGTCGAGCTGATGGTGAGCCGGCAATCCGCCGATGAGGTCCCTCCCTACGCCCGGTTGCTCCAGGCGGCCATGGAGGGGGATCCGAGCAATTTCTCGCGGGAGGACACGATCGAGGCCCAGTGGCGGATCGTCGAGCCGGTCCTGGGGAACAGGACACCCCTCTCCTTCTACGAACCGGGGACCTGGGGGCCGGCCGAAGCCGACCGTCTGCTGCCCGAATGCCACGGTTGGCCTAATCCCTGAGAGTCACTGACAAAATGGACCTGTAGGCCGGCGCCGCCCCTCACCTCGCCTTCGGCCACCCTCTCCCAGCACGGCGGGGCGAGGGTCGGGGTGATGGGTCTTTTGTGATTGCTTCAGAAGACGTCGAGGTCGGCCGGAAAAACCGGCCGACCACCCCCAATTGG
>JBKQHM010000289.1:0-18769 GCA_052148775.1 Isosphaeraceae bacterium
TTGTCCACAAGGTGCGTTCTGGGCTGGTGACGCAACTCATTATATGAATAGCACTTCGGCGATCATGAGTTGGTTGCCGTCCAGTGGTTATGCGGTGAATCTTTGGATTGTTTCACAGCCTCTCAGTTCTCGTCCAGGATTCGCTGGGTGATCTCGCGCTCACAAACCTTGCACCACTTCCACTGACGTCTCCCAACGAGTTCCTCCAGATATTTCACCGCCACCCGGATCGAGCGGAACCAGATTTTCGTCTCCATCTCGCCAACCTTCTCCAATTTGGAGCATCGGGCGAAGTGGAGAAGGTTCACCGGGGAGCGGGACGAGTTCTTTTTGCCGTTGGAATCGGCGATGGTTCCGTGGAAAATGAATCCGATGGCTTCCAATCGTGACTCGGAGAATTCGTCGGAATTCTCGAGCATTCGGACCCCTGGAACCTCTTGCGTCAGCATAAGGGTCTCCCGAATCAATCCACCTTCTACATCTCAAGCATAAAAGATAATTTAACCAAATCCTGGCCGGCGTGCAAGACGAAGACCGCGGAAGTCGCCGGGGCACGGGATGCGTTCGGTGTCGCAATCGATGAACGGTGTTTCCGGCATGATCGGGCGTGCTGGAGAGTCTGCGGGGCTCCGATCGTCCGAGAAGGGCGTGCTGTGTGATTCGAGAAACGGTCGGACATCTCCGCGACCTGCCGCGTTATCGGCAGATTTTGACCACGCTGGTGCGATACGGCTATCAGGACGTCGTCTCGGCGCTCCACCTCGAGGGATTGGTGCGGCCGATCGAGCGGGTCGCGCTGGGTGACGGCGTCCCGCCCCATGACCGGGCACAGCGCCTCCGACTGGTCTTCGAGGATCTGGGGCCGACGTTCGTGAAGCTGGGGCAACTGCTGAGCACACGGCCCGACTTGCTCCCGGAGTCCTATATCAACGAGCTGGCCGGGCTCCGCGACGATGTTCGCCCGTTCTCGTTCGATCAGGTCGAACAGATCATGAAGGAGGAATTCGGCCGGCCATCATCGGAGGTCTTCGCCTCGGTCGACCCGGTGCCCGTCGCATCGGCGTCGATCTCGCAGGTCCATCGGGCCGTCCTGTGGGATGGCAGGACGGTGGCCCTGAAGGTCCGTAGGCCCGACATCGTGAAGGTCGTCCAGGCCGACATGGACATCATCAAGAACCTGGCCCATCTGATGGAACGCCGGCTGCCGATGGTGGCCCCCTATCGGCCGATCTCCCTGGCACGCGAATTCGAGCGCACCCTCAAACGAGAGCTAGACTTCTCCGCCGAACGCCGCAACATGCAGCGCTGCCGGATTCAGTTCGCCGACGACCCGACGGCCCATATCCCTTTGGTATTCGAGGAATTCTCGACGTCGCGGGTCATCGCCATGGAGTTCATCGATGGCGTGGCGATCGACGACCTGGAGGGGATTCACGCCCTCGGCGCGGAACCCGCCGCGGTCGCCGTGACGGGCGCGCGCATCTTGCTGAAGCAGATCTTCGACCTGGGCTTCTTCCATGCCGATCCCCACCCGGGGAACCTCCGCGTGCTGCCCGGCGGAGTGATCGCCCCGCTCGATTACGGGATGTTCGGCAGGCTCGACGGCAAGACCCGGGAGCGGATCGCCGACCTTCTCATCGGCCTGCTCTCGCAGGATACGGACCGAGTCCTCCACGCACTCGAGGCACTCGATGTCCGGGGCGAATCGCTTGCCCCCAAGGAATACCGACGCGACCTCGGGGAGCTCGTCGCCTCTTATTCCGAGCTGACCCTCGATACCATCGAGCTGGGACCGCTGCTCCGCGACCTGATCGGATTCGTCCGCATGTACCACCTCCACATCCCGCCCGCGCTGGTGCTCCTGGTCCGGGCGCTGGTCACGATCGAAGGGGTCGGCCGACGCCTCGATCCCCATTTCGATATCGCCCGCCAGCTCGAGCCCTATCTCCGCACGCTGGCCGCCCGGCGGTTCCATCCCTACCGGCTCATGCGACAGACCATACGCACCACCGAAGACCTCCAGCGCATCGCCACCCTCTTGCCCGACCTGCTCAGCCAATCGCTGGAATCGATCAAGCGCGGGGAGATGCGTGTCCATTTCGACCTGCAAGGTTTCGGACGCCTGGTCCGCCAGTTGACTCGAGCCAGTAACACCCTCGCTGTCAGCCTCGTCATCTCAGGCCTGTTCATCGCCTCGGCACTGGTCCTGGGATCCGGCCCGGCCCCTCTGGCCTACGCGGGATTCGTCTCCGGTGCGATCCTCTGCGTTTGGCTATTCTGGAATATATCTGCTGGTCATTAGTCATTAGTTCGGAGGCTCCCTTGGCTGCGCTAGCATTCGCCTGACATTCTGGCCAAGGCGCAAGGGGAGACACATCAATGACCAATGACTAAGTCCGGATCTGCCCCCATCGCCAGGACGCGATGACCCCGAAGACCATCAGCGGCGCCCAGACGGTCATCGCCGGCGAGATGATGAGGAAAGTCCCGAGATACTGGGTGAAGAGCAGCGTGCCGTAGAAGACGGCCGAGTTGCCGAGTGCGAAGCCCAGGTTGATGAACATGTTGCGGCCATAGCCGCCGAGGACGAGCGGTAGGCTCATGAAGAGTAGGGACAGGCTCAGGAAGGGCCGGAGGAGCCGCGTATGGAGGAAGATCGCCACTTCGATCGCCTCCGAACCTTCGGCCGTCGCGGGATCCGAGAGGCTTTCGAGCAAGTCGTGCGTCGTCGCGAAGTTCTGCCAGTTCGCTTTCCGCGTCATGGCCTGGAAGGTCAGGCTCGATTTCAGGAAATAGGTGCTCCGGCCGAAGTCGGTCCGACGATCCAGCAGGGTGTGCATCCTCCAGGTCTCGAAGTTGAGGCAGAGGGGCAGGGGGGGGATCGAGGCCAGGTAGGAGATCTCCGAATGGGGCGTGAGCAGCGCGGGCGGCACGGATGCGGGAGCTTCGGGTTGCGACGGGTCGGACGGGTCGGACTTGTTCGTCACGACCACCGGCGGCGGGAAGTCCTTGGTATCGTCGACGCGGGTCAGGATCGAGCCTTCCTCACGGAGGGCCTCGTCGTCGAGCGGGGGATTGATCGTGGCCTCGCGCACCAGCCAGCCCCCCTTGAGGGGAGCCGTGGGATGGTCGGGCGGGATGAAGGTTGCCTGCTGGCCGTCCAGCTCGAGGATCCCTCCGAAATTCTCCTTGGCGATCGTGCAGAAGAACGGGATGATCGTCCGAGTGGCCCGATCCGCCTGCTTGGCGTGGATCATGTTACCGCGCGAGTCGTAACGGATGGGGACCGAGTTGACCCTCTGCTGGCCGTCGTCGTCGTGTCGCCTCGCCAGCTCCTCCCCGAAATAGGGAATGATGGCCTCCTGGTTGTAGACCGACAGGATACTCACGATGACCGAAGAGACCAGGACCGGGACGATGGCCCGATGCGTGCTGATCCCGGCCGCCAGCATGGCGAGCTGTTCGTTATTCCTCTGCATCCAGGTGACGGTGAAGATCGCCGCCATCATGCCGATGACGCCGCAGAGCTGGTCGAAGAACTGGCTCTGGTGGACGAGGTAATACCGGCTCATGATCTGGAGCAACTCGGCGGCGCTGTCGGCTCGCTTCGAGAACTCGTCCATGTTCGAAAAGGCGTCGATGACGACGTAGAGGCCGACCAAGGACACGTAGCAGATGACATAAGCTTTTATGAACGACCAATATCGCTGTTTATCGAGTATTTTCACGATCCGCCTCCAACGGTCTCTCGATCGCCGCAGGCCCGCGGCGCCTCCTCCCGGCATCGCGATGCTTCGCGGGGCGACGAGGGCCTCAATGCCGGATGACCGGCGGCAAGACGAGCCCGGCCAGTATGGCCAGAATGCCATTGCCGATCCAGAGCGAATAATAGGGCAAGAGGATCCCTTCCTTGCTCATGTTCACGCCCAGGAGCATGAGCGGGTAGTAGCACGTGATGATCGGCAGGAAGCAGGTGATGAACGCGCTCAAGAAGTCACGCCTGGCGAACATGATCCCGACCGGCGCGCCCAGCACGACGAACAGGAGGCTGCCGCACGCCATCGAGATGCGGAGCCACCACTCGGTATCGAGCTCGTCGCATCGTCGGACGTTGTATCCGTGGTTGATGAACGCTTCCTTGACCTGACCCCAATCGAGCTGATCGGTACGGCCCGAGGCGAACGCGAACGCGCTCCTGATCGCCTGGCGTCGCCGCTCGGTCTCGAGCGATCGGCGAGTGGTCCGAAGCTCGTCCATGAGGTCTTTATTGGTGAATTCCTGGATCTTCTTCTCGGGGTTGAACTTGCTATCGGGAGGGATGGGGATCTCGAGCACCCGGTTATTGATCAGTACGACGTCGGCGTCGTGGCGATAATGCTGGATCTCGGCCTGATCGAAGTAGACGCGCACGACCTTCGCAGCCAGGTCGAAATGGAGCACGGCACGCTTGGCCTGGATCACGAGGTCGAAGTCGTCCGAGCCCGGTCCGCGGGTACTGACCTTGTGCTTGAACGTCGGGTCGATCATGTCCTTGCCGCGCACGTCGCGCACCTTGATCAGGAACGGCCATCCCGGTCCGTTGAACTCGCGATCGCGACTGAGCATCTTGTAAAACATGTCTTCCATGTCTTTGAACAAGACCATCTTGGCGAGGTGGGTACACTGGGGGATCCAATTGCCGCTGAGATGGAGCAACAGGAGGCTCAGGCCGATGGCCAGGCCGAACGTCGGCCAGAGGATCTTCATGACGCTCAGGCCGGCCGTCTTGACGGCGATGATCTCGTTATCGCCGGCCAGACGCCCGTAGACGACCGTGACCGCGAAGAGGAGCGACACGGGGATCGTGTAGGGGAGCGTACTGGGCAGGACGTAGGGGACCAGTTCGACGATGTCCTGGGGTGAGAGGCCGACATCCCTGGCCTGCGCCGCCACCATGAACAGGACGAAGATCGCGGACATGGTCAACAGCGCCAGCGAGAAGGCGCGGGTAACCTCGAAGATCACGTACCGTTGGAGGATTTTCAAAGCGACGGCCCCCGTGTCTGCATCCTTGCCCCCGGTCAATCGCTTGATCTGTCACGTTCGATCCGATCGGCCCCGCCGTGAGCCTGACGCCGGCTCCGAGGAGCGGGCGTCAGGCGACCGGAACCAGGCATGCACTCAAAGCCGCCGCCAGCCGGCGTGCTCCTTCGACCAGCTCGGCCTCGCTCGGTACACCGAACGTGAGGCGGAGGTGATTCTTCGGCCGCGGCGCCGGCTCGGCCGCGAAGGCGAATTCGCCAGGTACATAGATCACCCCCTCGCGTACGCAACGTGGGAACAGGGGGCCATCGAAGCCGGTGTCCAACCCTTCGGGCACTGTCATCCAGACGAACAAGCCGCCCTCAGGGCGGGTCCAACGCACCTCGGAATCCAGCGCACCGACATGCTCCCCCAGGGCCGACAGGAAGATCTCACACTTCCGGCTGTAGAGCCCGTTCAGCCGGGCGAGATGCCTCTGATAACTCCCGTCTGCCAGGACGTGCTCCAGCAAACGTTGATTGAAGTTCGCCGAACCGAAATCATGATTGGCCTTCAGATAAAGGATCGGATCAATAAGCCCTTCGGGTAAGACTCCGTACCCGAGCTTCAAGCCCGGACTCAAGGTTTTGCTGAAGGTGCGGGCCAGGATGACGATCTCGGCCTCGCGATCTTGGCTCCAGATGCTCGGCGGCTCCGCTGCGCCGAACGACAAACCGCGGTAGGCCGCATCCTCCAACACGAAGATCCGCTGCGACTTCGACCATCGCCTTGCCAGCTCGACCAGCGGCCCCCGTCGTTCGGCGGCCAGGCTGATCCCGGTGGGATTGGCATGCTCGGGGATGGTATAAATCAGCTTGACCCGTCCGAGCTCGCCCTGGGCCTCCAGGCCCTCGAGCGTCGACTCCAGGGCATCGAGGCAGAGGCCGTGCTCATCGATCGGGACTCGAATGGCCCGCGCGCCGAGCGTCTCGACCGGGCCCAGGAAGACGAAATAGGTCGGCGATTCGACCAGGACGATATCGCCGGGATCGAGCAGGGCCTCGCAGATCAGATAGATCAACTGGGCCGAGCCGGTCGTGACCACGGTCCTCGGAATCACATCCTGAAAAGCCCCCTTTGGCCGGCCCTCGCCCCTTTCCAGTTCCTCGATCAACCGCGAACGCAAGCTCAGGTCGCCGATGGTGGTTCCGTACTGGAGAGCCCGTCGCCCGCCGATCGGGTCTCCCAGGAGCTCCGACACGGCTCGGCTTACGATCTCGACCGGAAGCGACCGTTGATCCACGAACCCGGCGGCCAACGAAACGAGCCCGGGATTCTCCAAGGCCGTCTGCATCAGGTGGCTGATCGAAGGGGGGCTGGTTCGGATGGCGGACGAACTGAGAGGTATCCGGAGTGTCATCGTTGAGATTTGCCGATTCGAGGGTCAGCGAGGCGTTTCCAGGTCCGGTAGAACTCTAGCGAGCCGGCAGTTGGTGTCAAGCTCGCTTCAGTTCACAACGTGCGCCTATGCGCCTCCCGAACGTTCGTCCCATCCCCGACACGGAAGAATCGGTCGGGAACCACTTCCCGACTCCCCGATGACGCCCGTCTCCGTGCCCCGCCGTCTTCGGGACGGCCGGTCTCCATTGCGCTGGTTTGCACTCCGTTGCAACAATTCGGCGAGTCGCCCTTCCCGATCTCCTGGATGGGTAGGGAGTTGCCGGCGAGCCCGTGAACGGGTGGCACGGGATGGGCCGGAGGCGGTACGGCGATGGTCGTCGCGGACCGTGGCCGTCGCGGAATCCGGCCCGAGGATGGGTTTCCCGACGCGTGGCCTTTCACGGGTTCCTGCTCCTGTGGAGAGCGGTGTCGCACCTCATACTTATAGAATGCCGCGACTTTGCAATTTCATTAATGCACCTATCGCGGATTTGTGCCGCTGGCATCCCGAACTCGTGACCAGAACGGTAGATACGAAAATCGAAAAAAATTTGAATTTGCGCGCAGCGGACGCCCTTCCCGAGAGGCCGCTGTTGCTCGATCAGCCAGCGAAAGATGCGAGCCCTGGTCCGGAGAACGAGGACAGGCGCCCAGCCCCATCCAGACCTGGCCGCGATCACGGCTGGTTCCGCATTGAGTGCCCGAGCCGGCGCGCAACCTCGGCGGCGACCGCTTCGGTGAAACTCTCGGTCGACTCCGAACCACCCAGGTCGCGGGTCCGGATCCCCTGGCGCAGCAGGTCGAGCGTCGCGTTCTTGACCGCCTGGCCGGCGCTGATCTCGCCGAGCTGGTAGAGCAACAACGACAGGGCCAGGAAGATCGCGGTAGGGTTGGCCAGGTTCTTGCCGGCGATGTCGGGCGCCGTGCCGTGCGCGGCGTCGAAGAGCGCGACGCGGACGACCGCCGCCGGATCGAACCCCAGGTTGGCGCTGGCCCCGATGCCCAGCGACCCGGCCAGGCCGCAGGCCATGTCGGAGAGGAAGTCTCCGTACTCGTTCAGGACCAGCACGATCTGGAACTTTTCCGGGGCCATGATGACCTTGCCCAGAAGGGCGTCGAAGAGCTCGACTGAGTGGGGGACCTCGTGGAATTGCTCGGCGACCTCCTTGGCGACCCGCTCGAACAGGCCGTCGGTCGCCTTCTGAATCGTGTACTTCGACGAGCTGGTGACCCGCTTGCCCGTCTTGCGGGCCAGGTTGAACGCATATCGGGCCGCCTCGCTGACCGGCCGGCGCTCGACGATCCGCAGGCTGACCGCCCCGTCCTCGCCGATCATCCGGCCGGGGTCGTCGTAGGTGCCACCCGTGGCGATCCGTACGATGTCCAGGTCGAGCTCGCGCCGGAAGTTGGTCGGTACTCCGGGGATCGTATAGACCGGGCGATGGATGACCGAGAGGTCCAGCCGTCGGCGTAGGATCGCGTTGGGACTCTCCTCGGCCGTGGTGGTGGGATGCTTCAGCGCCACCCGGGTGGAAACGGTCGACTCGACGGCCTCGTCATAGAGCTTCTTGCCGCGCGCCCTGCGATTCTCGAGACTGATGTCCACCGGGATGAACTCGAGCCGGATCGGCAGCGCCTCGGCCAGGCGGTGGATCGCTCGCGACAGTTCCGGGCCGATGCCATCGCCCAGGAGTTCGGTGACGGGGTAGGTCGGACGCATGACAGGCCGGGTCTCCTTTGCAATGGGCAGTGTGCGTCAGGCAGTGAAGATGGAGAGGCCATGTCTTCATTGCATTCATGGTTGCGGCGGGTTCGACCCGGTCGCGGTTCGGTTCGATTCGGATCTCATGATGAGTCCAGTCGTTACCGCGAAGGGGAGTTCCGATTGTACGGGCCGGTCCACAAGACCGTCAAACCTGATGCACGCGGTCGTCAACTCGGCCGATCCGCTTGGCAGCGGGCGGCGGCGACGGGTATATTAAGGTGACGGGATCGGCCCGCGCATGAAGGGACGACCCCGCCAGGTTCCCGGTCTATTCCCCCTCGTCTATAACCAGCTCGACGAGTGGATCGTAGAGGCTCGCGCCGAAGTCCCTGCGGCGCCGATGGCGAGGTCTCCGACCACGGGCGGGAGAGGTCTGATGTCCACCGCGGGTAAAGTTCTCGTTGTTTTCGTGATGCTGTTCGCCCTGGTCTGGATGATCCTGCTCGGCGGTGTCGCCCAGCTCAATCGGAACGGAAACCAGGCGCTTGAGAAGTTGAGCAACGACCTCGAGAAGGTCCAGGCGGGCCTCGAGACGGCCAAGCATGAGGTGCTCGACCTCCGCGCCCAGACGACCCTGGTCCAGGAGAAGATCGATCGCGACGTCATCGTCCTCGAGTCGAAGCAGGCCGATCTGGAGAAGGCCAAGTCGCAGATCCTGGATACGCTGGAATCGTTGAAGTATCAACTCGCCACGGTGGAAGACACCATCAAGAACGGCCGGGCCACCCTCGCGAGCCGGATCGCGGAGCACCAGGAAGAAGAGAAGGTCATGGCCGGCCTGAGGACGGAAGTCCAGGAACTCATCGCCGACAACGGGGAGCTGATGAACCGCCTGAAGTCACTCCGGGACGAGTTCCAGAAGACTTATCACAACAACCTTGAGATGCTCAACAAGAGATAGTTGCCCGGATCTCAGGAAGGCGACAGCGTGGTGATCAGGCCGGCGTCCGAGGTGGGGGATCTCCCCGGCCCCGGCGTAGAGGATGATTCGGCTCCGTGGAAAGCAGACGATCCCGGTCCCGCTCCCTCGGGCTGGATCGGCATCGTGGCCAACCAGAGCTCGGGGATGGGCCGGGGCCGTAAGCTCGTCGAGGAGCTTGTTGCCCAATTGCGACATCGGGGCCTGCGTGCGGAAGTCGCCTGGACGCCCGAAGAGCGATCGTCGCTGGTGAACCGGGCGGCGTCCGGCGATGGTTCGTGTCGTTGCCTGGTGGCCGTCGGCGGGGACGGTACCGTCTCGGCACTCTTGAACGAACGACCGCTCCGGCCGGTCACCGTGTTGCCGGCCGGGACGGAAAACCTCGTGGCCCGGCACTTCGGCCTGCGAGGTGACCCCCGTCGCCTGGCCGGGACCATCGCCTCCGGCCGGTCGGTACCGGTCGATGTCGGCCAGGCGGCAGGCCGGCGATTCCTGCTGATGACCGGGTTCGGCTTCGATGCCGAGGTCGTATCCCGACATCATCGGTCGCGCGTCTCCCACTCCGGCAGTGTCCGGCCCACTCATCGGATCGCCTACGTCGAGCCGATCTTGCGGTCCAGCTTCACTTACCGGTTCCCGGCGATCTCGGTCCGCATCGATGATCCCGGGGCCGAAGAGGTTTTGCGCGGGACGACCGTCTTCGTCTTCAACCTCCCTCGGTACGCGCTCGGGCTGCCGTTCGTGCCGATCACCCGCGAGGATGACGGTTGGCTCGATCTGATCGTCTTCCGCAACCCGGGACCCTTCCAGGCTTTTTACTATCTATGCAAGGTCGTCTGCGGGATTCACCTCAACGATCCGGGCGTATTCCATCGGCGGGTCCGGAGAGTCGCCGTGACGGCCGATGAACCGATTCCCGTCCAGATCGACGGAGATCCCGGGGGATATTTGCTGCCGAGCGGCTCGGACCATCCAGACCATCGCCGCCGGAATGGCTCCGGCAGGCCGTCGCCTCTCGTGGGCCCGCCTGATCAGGTTCATCCGACCGAGTGGAACATCGAGATCCTACCGTCTGCTCTCAAGATCCTCACACACGTCAGTCATTAGTCACTGGTCACTGGCCACTGGTCCTCGCTCGGAGGTCGTGGGACTTGTAACGACGCGGAGAGACGACAGGAACTGGACCGTGACCGATCAGGCTGAACTGTTTTGACTCGTCTCCAATCGGTATCATGCCTCATGCCTTCCATGTCCGACGAGTCAAGAAGGAATCCGGGACGGGTCATTCATGACCAATGACCAATGATCGATGACCAGACAATGAACAATGACCAAACAAACAACCCCGTGCGGATCGGGCCGGTGTGGATCGGCAAGGATTGTCCCCTGGCATTGATCGCCGGTCCTTGCGTGATGGAACCGGACGGCATGTCGCTCCGGATTGCCAGGCATCTGGCCGAACTCTGCGGCTCGATGGGGATTCCCCTGGTCTTCAAGGCGTCGTTCGACAAGGCCAACCGGACATCCGGGTCGAGCTTTCGCGGCCCGGGTCTTGCGGAGGGGATGAAGATCTTCGAGCAGATCAAGGCGGAGACCGGCTTGCCGGTGACGACCGACGTCCACGAGACGATCCAGGCCGGGCCGATCGCCGAGGTAGTCGACTTGCTCCAGATCCCTGCGTTCCTGGCGCGACAGACCGACCTGCTGGAGGCGGCGGCGGAGACCGGTCGGCCGGTGAACGTCAAGAAGGGTCAGTTCATGGCCCCCTGGGACATGAACCAGGTCGTCATCAAGCTCAACAAGTCGGGGGCCCATGGCGTGCTCCTGACCGAACGTGGGACGACGTTCGGCTACGGACGGCTGGTCAATGACTTCCGGGCGATCCCTCAGATGCAATCGACCGGCGCGCCGGTTGTCTTCGACGCGACGCATTCGGTTCAGCTTCCCGGCGGCGCGCCCGGGGGCACGGCCTCCTCCGGCCAGCGGGAGATGATCCCGACCCTGGTCCGTGCGGCCGTCGCCGCGGGCTGCGACGCCCTGTTCCTGGAAGTCCATCCTGAGCCCGAAAAGGCCCTGTCCGATGGTCCGAACTCCTTGCGGCTGGACGACTTGCCGGCCCTGCTCGCCACTTGCCTCCGGATCCGGACGGCGATTACGGCGTGATCGCGACGCGGCAGGCACCCGGTCTCGCCGCTCCCGACACGGCGAGGCGGATCCTGTCCCGGCCGAACCTTCCCGATGGTTCGGTCGTATGGTGAGAAATCGATCGAGCCCACAATGATGATCTCGCCGCGCGCGGAGGGATGTCAGAGAATAGAAACCATCGATCGAGGAGTTCGCGCGAGCCCCGGCCGGTTCGAGCCTCATCGCAACGAGGCCCTCTGGCCGGTTCAGACCGGGATGGCCGGGGAATTCCAATCCGGATCGACATCGATAGAACCACAACGCAAACCGCCGTCTTCGCCGGGACGATCCCGCATAACGGGCCGCCGAGCCTCATTTCGGCGGGAGCCCCTCGGATCGTCCTCACAGCCGCGGTTGACGGATCATTCAATACAGGAGTTTCCCGGCCTTGAATCGTCGTACTGGTCTTTGGATTGGACTATCGGTCCTCGGCCTTGGCCTGGCGCTTCTGGCCGGCCCAGGTTGTGATTACTCACCCGAGATTTCCGTCGATGGTACGGGAGGCCGATATACCGCCCCGTCCCTGCCGAACCGGAATGGAAACACCTCCGGTGCCAATTCATCAGCCGCCAAGGTGGCTCGAGTCACGCCCCGGGAGGCGGAGCAGCGCAAGGCGATCCTGGACAGTTCCATCACACTTATCCAGAGGGCGGCCCTCCAACCGGGCGGCGACAACTTCCGGCTGGCCGTGCAGAAGCTGAACCAGTATTTCGAGGGGACGGATCCGGCCGAATATCGGTTGGAATCGACAACCCGCGAATATCTCGCGAGCCAGAACCTGCCGCCAGCGATGCTCAAGAAATTTGAGAGTCCGGTCTGGGACGCCCTCACCGATACGCGCCATATCGAAGACTGCATGATGTATTACGGGATCGCGACCCGGGTCGCGGGGACTGGTGAGAATCTGGACCGGGTCCGTCGTGTGTTCGACTGGGTCGTGAGGCAAGTCGAGCTGGTGCCGGCCGGGACGCTGGGGGCGGGCCAGTTGGGGCAGGCCATCGCCAGGCCCTATGACGTGCTTCTTCGCGGGATGGCGACCGAGTCCGAAGGGGTCTGGGCGGAGCGTGCCTGGCTCTTCATGGCGTTGTGCCGCCAACTGGGTATCGACTCGGGATTGCTCACTTACACGAAGGGTAATTCGGTCGAGCCCGTGATCTCCAAGAGCGGGGCGATTGTCGATCGCGACGCGGTCCTCCGGGCCCTTCGCAAGCAGCCGAAATCGCCCGTCATCTGGATCTGTGCCGTCCTGATCGACGATCGTGCCTACCTGTTCGACGCCCGGCTCGGGCTGGAGATCCCCGGTCCCGGCGGTCGTGGAGTGGCGACGCTCGCGGACGCCATCTCCGACTCGTCCATCCTGGAACGGATGAGTATCCCCGGTCAGGCCCCCTACTTCACCAGCCGGGCCTCCTTGCTTGCCAGCCCGACCAAGATCGGCGTCCTGATCGATTCCAGCACGGGCTATGCCTTGCCGAAGATGAGGCTACTCCAGCGCGACCTCTCGGGCAAGGACCGGACGATCCTCTACCGCGACCCGGCCCAGCAGCGCGAGCACTTCGCCCGCGTGCTCGCCCCTCATAACGGGGAGGTCAAGCTCTGGAACATCCCTCTGGAGGTCCAGATACGACTCTTCAACGATCCCCAGTTCGTCCAATCCATCCAGAACTCCCTCTACTTCTTCCGGCCCGAGTATCCGCTCCTTTATGCTCGGATCAAGCACCTTCGCGGCGAGCTGGATGAAGCCGTCCAGGACTACGTCAAGTTTCGGTTCTCCGAGAATCACCCCGAGGTGATCGATAAGAAGAAGGTGATCGCGAAGAGCACCCAGCAGGCCCTGGATGTCTACGCGACCTATTACCTGGCGCTGGCCCAGCTCGAACGAAAGAACCTCGACCAGGCCGAATTGATGTTCCGCATGACCCTGGACATGCTCCCCGAGCCGGGCCCGAACCAGCCTTACTACAACATGTTCCGCTGGGGTGCCAGTGCCAACCTGGGTCGGATCCTCGAGGATAAGAAGAAGAGCCGGGACGCGATCGGTTATTACACGCAGGGCGACCCGACCTTCCAGTACGTGGGCAATCTGCTCCGCGCCCGAGAACTGGTCTGGGACGACCCCATGGCCCCCGTCCCGGATCCGCTCCCGCGTGCACCGGAAGCGAAATGAATCGATTCGAGGCCGGTGAGACCACGGGCGGCGACAGGCATTGTTGCCCTTCGGTCACCGGCCCTCAGTGCCGGATCGGCGATCCCAGCATCCCCGCGTAGTGGGCTGTCAACCGTCGATGGATCGGTTGGAGTACCGCCTTGAGGCGGAGAGGACCGGCTGAAGCCGGGACTCCAACTTCTCCAATCATGATTGACGAGGCATTAGGCCACGGTGGATCGCGAGGACGTTGATGTCCATTCGATCAATTGGTTTCGGCACGGAATCGAATGGATCGAACGTCCGAGGCGCGCTGATGCATCCGCTCGCGGATATCGTTCCCTGGACGCGAAACTTGTCCAACGTCGAGCGCGGCTCCGCCGTGACACGATAGCTTCGGTCCGGCGATCGTCCGGCGACGTCTCTCAGTTGGCCGAACAAGGCCTCCTCCGCCCCGTCTCGATTGAGCGGCATCGGCCGCTTAAGGACGGGTTCACCACGATACGAAAGCCCCCAAGAGACCTTCCCTAACATGAGGGATGGTCGATGGGCCGGTTCGCCCGCCGCGCGATTCGGCGACGCTCGGCATGTCGCGACTCGTCATTTTCCGGGCCACTTGACGAACGGCCGCATCTCCCGCCGAGGGCCGGATATGTGGGTTTCTACGGATCTGGCGAAGGATCCGAATTTATTAGTAGTATCAAGAGGAATTTTTGGGCAGGCTAGACAGGAGGTCCGATTTTTTCTTATGAAGTATGAGGGGAAATTTCATTGCAATCCCTCAGGCTCAGCGGCAAACTGAAAATCTTGTTCATCCTTCCTAATCTGGTGTAACTCCGAGGGTCGTGTTCCATCGAAGGTCAGAGCGTCTTTCATCTGGATCTTCCTTCCGAAGGAGGAAGGCGCGACAGCCACGAGCCTCTCGCGTCATGATGCCGGCCGGTGCGCGGATACGCGCCACCGGGACGAGAGGCCGAATTCGAGAACGGGCCGCCGATTCGTCGATTGGCGGTCATAATGGAGCATCGAGCGCATCGCATCAGCGTGTGACCTTCGTTCAGGACTGACCGTGTTTCTGTAAGCATGTTCATCGTTTACACCACTTAGCCGGACTGAGCCAATCGATCTGCGGGCCGGCCCATCGCTGGGCCGGCGCGGATGGGACGAACGACAATCGGGACCTCGCCGAGCGGGCTGCGGCATCGACGCACTCCCGATCGGTTTCGGTGCAGAGAGCCGATTCCATACGATTCGCATCGGGACTTTCGGATCCAAGTCTGATCCAGGTTCGATCATCAGAGTCATAAAACACGGAGATTTTTCATGTCCCCACGCCATCGGTCCATGCGCAGGTCCCGATTACCGCTGAAGCGCTCGATCCGCCCGATCCTGGAAGACCTGGAAACCCGGCTGGTGCTCTCGCAAGTGCCGATCTCCGTCGGCTCGACGGTGACGACGGGCGATTATCCGCCGGGATTCGTCGGCCCCGAGCCGTTGCTTTCCAGTAGCGGCACGACGATCACCCAGGGATCGGCCAACCGGACCGCCGTGGACAGCCTGGGCGGCTTCACGCCCCAGGTCGAGGTCTATCACGCCCCGGGTACGGTCCCCTCGGGCGATATTCCCAACCAGTATGGCATCTTGCCTTACGACAACGGGAATGCGACCGCGGCCCAGTCGGGTTACGGCCCCGCGACGATCCGGGCCGCGTACGGGGTCAACGATATCAGTTTCAACGGCATCGTCGGCGACGGGGCGGGACAGACGATCGCGATCGTGGATGCCTACGACAACCCGGACCTGGTCAACAGCACGGCGGCCAATTTCGCCACCAGCGACCTCGGCGTCTTCGACACGGAGTTCAACATCCCGAATCTGCCCTCTTTCAGCTTCACCAAGGTGGGCCAGACGGGCGGAGCACCGCCGACGGCGACCGATCCGACCGGGGGCTGGGAGGCGGAGGAGGCGCTCGACGTCGAGTCGGTCCACTCGATCGCGCCCGGGGCCGCGATCGTGCTGGTCGAGGCGTCCACCGACCTGTTCACGGCCGATGCCTACGCCGCCACGATCAGGGGCGTGTCGGTGGTCTCGAATAGCTGGGGCGGCGGCGAATACAGCGGCGAGCAGATCAACGATTCGACGTTCATCACCCCGAACGTGACGTTCCTCTACTCCACGGGCGATAGCGGGACGCCGGGGGGATACCCCGCCTATTCGCCGGATGTGGTGGCCGTCGGCGGCACGAGCCTGTACACCAACACGAGCGACGCCGTGTCCTACGAGAACGGCTGGTCAACGCTATCCGTACTGGGAGGAGAGATCAGCGGCGCCGGCGGTGGCGGGACCAGCCAGGTTGAGCCGGAACCGCAGTTTCAGGATGGTGTCCAGGACACTGGGAAGCGGACCATCCCCGACGTCTCCTCCAACGCCAACCCCGCGACGGGCGTGGCCATTTACGACATCTTCAACGGAGGGTGGTTCCAGGTCGGCGGGACGAGCGAGGCTTGTCCCACCTGGGCCGCCTACGTCGGGATCGCCGACCAGGGTCGGGCCCTCGCGGGCGAGGCGCCACTCACCGGGTACGATCAAACCTTGCCGGCACTCTACAGCCTCCCGTATTCGGATTTCAACGATATCACCGTTGGGGATAATTCCAACGATAATCCGCTTTTCGACGATTTCCTCTACGGCATCAACGACCCCGGTTACAAGGCGAAGGTGGGTTACGACGAGATCACCGGGCTGGGTTCGCCAAAGGCCAACTTGCTGGTCCCCGCCCTGGCGGGCTATGGGATCGCCGACAAGATCGTGGTGAGCACCGAGCCCCCGGCCAGCGTGGTCGCGGGGGACAGCTTCGGGTTAACCGTGTCGGTCGAGGATCAATTCGGCAACGTCGACACGAGCTATAACCAGACGGCGACACTGACCCTCCCGACGAATCCCGGCTCCTCGTCGTTTACCCCCGTCACTGCCGCCTTCGTCAACGGCCAGGCGGTCTTCGCGGGACTGAGCCTTAGCCAGGTCGCCCAGGGATATCAATTCCAGGTCAGCGGCGACGGCTTCACGGCGACGTCCAGCAAGTTCAATGTCGTCTCGAATCCGACCCCCCAATCCGGGTCGATCTACCCGGCGACGAGCGACGCGAGCCTCCGCGCCGCGATCACGTCGGCGGACAGCAACAACTTCGCCAGCAATACCATCTATCTCGAGGCTGGGACTTATTCGCTCACCAACGCCACGATGGGCCAGTTGCTCATTGAGGACACGGCGACCGGGATCCCCAGCAAGACATTCACGATCGTCGGCCAGGGTGCGGGCTCGACGATCATCGAACCGGAGCTCGACTCCGGCTTCAACAGCCGGGTCTTCGAGGTCGTCAGCAAGAGCGGGGCGACGGTCACGGTCTACCTCAAGGATCTCACCATCGCTGGCGGCTACGCGGGGAACGGCGGCATCGTAGGCGGGAACGCGGCCCTGGGCGGCGGCCTGCTGGTCGACGGAGGCACGGTCTCGCTGACGAACGTCGATATGGTCGACAACGTGGCCGAAGGCGCCGCCGGGGCGGCCGGTGGAAAAGGTAGGAAGGGTGGCGGAGTGGGGGGGACCGGCGGGACCGGCGATGCGGCCAAGGGTGGCGCGTTCTATCTCGCCGGCGGCACACTGAGCCTGAACAACACCGAGATCAGCCACAACTTCGCCTTCGGCGGACATGGCGGTTCGGGAGGCAGGGGCGGGACGGGGTTCGGTGCCGGCGGTGCCGGCGGAAAGGGCGGGACGGCGTCCGGCGGTGCTGGCTATGTCGCCGGCGGTACCCTCTCTGGGAGCAGTAATCTCTTCGCGTCGAATGGAGCAATCGGGGGCACCGGCGGTTCGGGGGGCACCGGCGGTACCGGAGCGAAGGGCGCCGGGGGCGGCATCGGCGGCGCCGGCGGCCATGGTGGTCTTGCCGTCGGCGACGGCGTCTTCGTCGAGAGTGGGAGTATTGACCTCGGCTCTTCCAGTTTCGACGACGGTTGGGCACAGGGAGGAGCCGGTGGGTACGGTGCGATCGAGGGCCTGACGAAGAATCCGACGACCGCACATTCCTTGTTGATCTACCTGACCAATCCCGGTGCCGGCGGCAGCGGGGGTTACGCCGCGGGTGGCGGCCTCTACGTCTCGGGCGGGACGGTCAAACTGAGCGGGGGCTCCGCCGCCACGAACCTGGCCCTGGGCGGGTCGGGCGGCATCAGCGGAAATCTCGCGTGGTACTTGTTCGGCTTCACATCCTCATACGCTTACGCCCCATCCGGACAGAGCGACGGCGGTGGCATCTACGTGAGCGGCGGTTCGCTGACCCTATCGGATTTCACTGTCTCGCGAAACATCGCGAACGAAGGCGGAGGCCTCGTCAATGCGACGTCCGGCTCCGTCAGTGGCAGCAACGTCGAGGTCTCGGGCAATCAGGCCACCTATGGCGGCGGCATCCTCAATCTCGGTACTCTCAAGCTCGATGGCGGCGTGGTGGCCGTCAACTCGGCCGCCCGCTCCGGCGGTGGTATCTATAACCTCGGCTATCTCTACCTGACCAACGTCAGCGTGATCAACAACAGCGCGATTTCGGGTGCCGGTGGCGGCATCTATAACTCCGCCTCGGTGACCAGCGCCGGCGCTGTCATTTTCCCCGGCCAGGTGTACGGAAGCAACCTGGACGTCTCCTCGAACACGGCGCAGGTCGAGGGTGGTGGCATCTACAGCTATCAGGGTGCGTTGACGATCACGGGCGTCAGCCAGATCGAATACAACACCGTCAAGGCCACCGGCAGCAGCAGCTCGGTTCCCCTCGGTCTTGGCGGCGGCCTCGACCTGAGCGGCGGGACGGAGGGCATCAAGATCTCGATCTCCGGCGCCACGATCTCGAACAATACGGCCCAGTCCGGCGGCGGGATCTACGTCTCGAATGGAAAGGTGACGATCGCCGGGGGTACGATCTCGGATAACAGTGCCGTGAGTGGCGGCGGCATCGACGCGAATGCCAATCTGTCGCTCGACAACATGACGATCTCAGACAATATCGCCAGCGGCAATGGCGGCGGCATCAGCGACGTCCTCAGCCTGACGATCGACAATTCGCAGATCACAGGGAACACGGCCGGCCTCAGCGGCGGCGGCATCGACAGCTCCGGGGATCTCACGATCGAGAATAGCACCCTGTCCGACAACGTCTCCGTGGGCGTCATCTCCGGACATGTGATCGAGGGCGGAGAGGGCGGTGCCATTTACAACGGCAACTCGGTCAAGATCACCGACTCCACCATCACACTGAACACCGCCG